>NZ_JAWLNX010000060.1:0-684 GCF_035320975.1 Saccharopolyspora mangrovi
AACTCCGATCAGGGAGGCGCATTGCCTGCAGAAACAGCACCGCTGCGGCGCAAGCCCGTGCAGCAGCGGAGTGCCCAACGAGTGGAGAAGATGCTCGCCGCCACCGCCGCCCTCATCGACGAGGTGGGCTACGACGGATTAACAACCACCCTCATCGCGGAACGGGCCGGAGTGGCGGTCGGGTCGCTGTACCAGTTCTTCCCGGACAAGCGCGCCGTCGTGCAGGAGCTGACGCTGCGCAACCTGGACCGCTTCGTGCGGACCGTGTCCAGCCGCTTCGAGCAGCTGGAACTGGCGCACTGGTGGGATGCCGTCGACGCCGTCTTCGACACCTACCTGACCATGCACCGCGAGGTCCCGGCGTTCAGCCGGCTGCACTTCGGGGACGTGGTCGACCTGCGGCTGCTCGATCCGAGCAAGGACAACAACGCGGTCATCGCGGAGAAGCTGACCGGGTTGATCGCTGAGGAGTTCCAGCTCGACCCGGCCGATCTCGCCCTGCCGCTGACCGTCGCCGTCGAGGCCGCGGACGCCGTGCTGCACCTGGCGTTCCGGCGCGACCCCCACGGCGATCCGGCGATGCTGGCCGAGGCCAAGGACCTCGTCCGCGGGTACCTGTCCAAGAGGATCACCGGAGAAGAACGGGTGAAGTCGACCGTGGTCGGGCAGACGATCAGGGCGAAC
>NZ_JAWLNX010000007.1:0-58868 GCF_035320975.1 Saccharopolyspora mangrovi
GAGATACAGGGCGAGATCACGAGGAACATCGAGGATGGCACGATAGGTGATCACGTGGGGGCCTTACCTGGTGAAGATCATCTTTGGTCGGAGTTCTTCTACCAGGAGCCCCCACGTCCCACTCCATCAGGCAGGCCCTCTGCCACCTCCACAGATCACGCCACGGCGACACCCACCACGCCTTACTGAGATCACCTCATTGAAATCGCGTCACCCCCAGCGCGGCCAGGTGGGAGGGCCGAGACCAAGACCACCCGATCGAGGGGTATTCGGCCGAATGTGCATTTCTGCGGGTGGGTTGCGCCTCTGTAGTGGTGGGGGGGAGAAGCGAGCAGACGAGTGCTGGAGGTGGCGTCATGTTCTCCGCGGTGGACGTGATTCGGGCGAAGCGCGACGGGCATCGGCTCAGCGACGAGCAGATCGACTGGGTCATCGACGCCTACACCAGGGGCGCGGTGGCGGACGAGCAGATGTCGGCGCTGGCGATGGCCGTGCTGCTGCGAGGCATGACGCCGGAGGAGACCGCTCGCTGGATGGCGGCGATGGTCGCCTCCGGGGACACCCTCGCGCTCAGCGGCCTGTCCAGGCCGACGGTGGACAAGCACTCGACGGGCGGGGTGGGCGACAAGATCACCTTGCCGCTGACACCGCTCGTGGCCGCGTGCGGCGCGGCGGTCCCGCAGCTCTCCGGCCGGGGTTTGGGCCACACCGGCGGCACCCTGGACAAGCTCGAATCGATCCCGGGCTGGCGGGCGAGCCTGAGCGCCGAGGAGATCCGCGACCGGCTGCGCGACGTCGGCGCCGTGATCTGCGCGGCGACCGAGGGCCTGGCCCCGGCGGACCGCAAGCTCTACGCGCTGCGCGACGTCACCGGCACGGTCGAATCCGTGCCCCTGATCGCGAGCTCGATCATGAGCAAGAAGATCGCCGAGGGCGTCCAGTCGCTGGTCCTCGACGTCAAGTGCGGTTCGGGCGCCTTCATGAAAACCCCGGACCAGGCGCGTGAACTCGCCGCGGCGCTGGTGGACATCGGTGCGGCCAACGGGTTGCGGGTCAGCGCGCTGATCACCGACATGTCGGTGCCGCTGGGTCGCGCGGTCGGCAACGCCCTGGAGGTGGCCGAGAGCGTCGAGGTGCTGCGCGGCGGTGGGCCGCCGGACGTCGTGGAGCTGACCGTCGAGCTGGCCCGCGAGATGCTGCACCACGCAGGGGTGCCCGATGTGGACCCGGCCGAGGTGCTGGCCGACGGCCGGGCCCACGAGGTCTGGTGCCGGATGATCGCAGCCCAGGGCGGAGATCCCGAAGCCGAACTCCCGCAGGCGCAGCACGTCGACACCGTCACCGCGCCCGCCTCCGGCACGCTCACCCGCCTCGACGCCTACGCCGTCGGCCTGGCCGCCTGGCGGCTCGGCGCGGGGAGGGCGCGCAAGGAGGACGCCGTCGACCACGCCGCGGGCGTGCTCTGCCTCGCCAAACCGGGCGAGCAGGTCACCGAGGGCCAACCACTGCTGGAGCTGCGCACCGATCGGCCGGAGACCCTGCCCGCGGTGCGCGGAGAACTCGCCGCCGCATGCGAAATCAGCGGTGCCGACGCGAAGTCGACACCGCTGATCCTCGACAAGGTCACCGCGGACCGGTCATCCGGCTGAGGCCTCAGGCGCTCTCGGCCGTGAAGTCCTCGTCGCCGCCTTCCAGGGCCTTGTTGTTCTCGGAGCTTTCGCGCTTGGCGCTCTTCGAGCGGCCTCGGCGCTGCTGGCGGGGCAGCGTCGTGGGCGGCGGCGGGGTCGACTGGGCGTTGCCGCCGAGGATGAGCTCGGCGAAGGTGGCCATCGCCTCGTCCAGCTGACCGGCGTGCCGCTGCTCGCTCTCCTCGTTGGCCTCGCGGACCAGGGCGCCGAGCTTGTCGGCGTCGGGGCGCTGGGACAACGTGCCGGACAGCTGCGAGAGGTTCTGCGACAGCGTGCCGCCCAGTTCGCCGAGACCCGTCTTGACGCCTTCCTCGACGTTGGCCAGCCGGGCGCTGACGCCCTGCTCGACGTTGTCGATGCGGGTGTTGACGCCCTCCTCGACCTGGGTGAGGCGGCCGGAGACCTGGTCCAGCCGGTCGGTCAGCGCCTCGAGGCGCTGCGCCAGGTCGTTGAGCTTGTCGGTCGGGTCCACGGCCGGGCGCTCGGCGAGGTGGTCGAGCTTGGCGTCCAGCTGGTCGCGGGAGCCGGAAACGGCCTCCGCGAGCTCCTTCTGGGACGCGGCCAGTTCCTTCTGGGCCTCGCTGAGGCCCTTCTGGGTGTTGCCTGCGGAGTCGGTGACCGCGCGCTGCAGGGCTTCGCGGGTTCCGTCCAGGTGCTCGTGCACGCCTTCGTCGATCTCGGCGAACCGGCCGCGGAGGCTGGTCTCCAGCGAGTCGATGCGGTCGCGCACCGGGTCGTTGACCGACGCCGGGAGGGCTTCGAGGCGGCTGTCCTGCTTGTCCAGGTGCGCGCCGAGCTCGTCCATGCGCTTGTGGATGTGGCCGAGCTTGTCCTCCAGGCCGTCCATGCGGCCGGAGACGCCGTCCATCCGGCCCGCGACGCCGTCGAGGCGGCCGTCGAGCTGGGCGAAGGGCTTGGCGAGCTTGTCCACCACGGCTTCGACCGCGCCCTTGAGGTCCAGCAGCGCACCGTCGTGCGCTTCCAGCTTCGCCAGTGCCTCGTCGAGTCGTTCGGCGAGCACGCTGACCTCGGTGCGGTCGGGCAGCTCGGACAGGCGCTTGCGCACGGAGCCCAGGGACTCCAGCGGGGAGAGCCGGGCGTGGATTTCGTCGAGTGCGTCGAAAATCTGCTGCTGTTCGCTTTCGCGGATCTCAGCCGCACGCGTGAGCATGTTGCGCATGCGGTCGAACGACATGTTCTCGGTCACGGCTAGGGGCGTCCTTCGTCGAGGGGGGTGAGGACTAGAGAAGCCTAGCCACTCCATTCTCGCGCCCATAGCCGCCCCCCGTTACATTCCGCGACATTGATCCGCCAATTGGGTCTGATCGGCCCCGTTTCGATAGGCCGTTCGCATCAGTGATCGTGAACCGAATGCCCCGAGAAAGGTGTTTGCCTCCATACGGGTGAGTTTTTTCGCGGGCACCGCTGGGCCAATTGGTTGTGAACACCGATCGGAGCAGTGGTGGATGGCGGCTGAACAGTGCTGAAGCCGTTGGGTGATCGGGTGGTGGCACTCTGTGAGGCGCCGGAACGGGGCGGGTAACGTAGGCGCATGTCGACACCGGTGAACCTGGAAAACATCCGGCAGGCGCCGAAGGTGCTACTGCACGACCACCTCGACGGCGGGCTGCGTCCGCAGACCGTCCTCGACCTCGCCCGCGAGGGCGGGTATTCCGCGCTGCCCCACGACAACGCCGATGACCTCGCGCGTTGGTTCGTGACGGCGGCCGACTCGGGATCTCTGGAGCGCTACTTGGAGACCTTCGCGCACACCGTGGGGGTCATGCAGACCAGCGAGGCCCTGTTCCGCGTCGCGGCCGAGGCTGCCGAGGACCTGGCCGACGACGGCGTGGTCTACGCGGAGGTCCGCTACGCGCCCGAGCTGTTCCAGGAGCGCGGCCTGACCCTGGACGAGATCGTGCAGGCGGTGCAGGACGGTTTCCGCGAGGGTGAACGCCGCGCGGAGGCCGCCGGGAAACGAATCCGAATCGGCACGCTGCTGTGCGCGATGCGGCAGAACGCGCGATCCACCGAAATCGCCAACCTCGCCATTCGCTATCGGGATGCGCAGGTCGTCGGCTTCGACATCGCGGGCCCGGAAGCGGGATTCCCGCCCACCCGCAACCTCGACGCCTTCGAATACCTGCGGCAGCAGAACGCGCATTTCACCATTCACGCAGGTGAGGCTTTCGGATTGCCGTCGATTTGGGAGGCGATCCAGCACTGCGGCGCCGAACGGCTCGGGCACGGCGTGCGGATCGTCGACGACATCAAGGTCGACGACGACGGCACGGTCCACCTGGGCAGGCTGGCGTCCTACGTGCGGGACCGGCGGATCCCGCTGGAGATGTGCCCGTCGTCGAACCTGCAGACGGGTGCGGTGTCCGCGCTTGCCGACCACCCGATCGGGCTGCTGGCGAAGCTGCGCTTCCGCGTCACCGTCAACACCGACAACCGGTTGATGAGCCACTGCTCGATGTCCAGCGAGTTCGCCGCGCTGCACGAGACGTTCGGGTACGGCTGGGAGGAGTTCCAGTGGTTCACGGTGAACGCGATGAAGTCGTCGTTCATCGGGTTCGACGAGCGGCTGGAGATCATCAACGAGCGGATCAAGCCGAAATATTCGGAAATGCTGAACTGAACCGGGTGAGGCTGAGGCAGTAGGCTCCGTGGTCTCCGGCGGCGCGGCGAGGTGCCGCCAGCGGACCTCGGGCGCGGAGCCGCTGCGCAGTCCTGGAGGCGCAGGTGAGAAGGGCCTGGAGGCGCAGGTGAACAGGAGCGGCGAACCCACGTTGATCGCATCGGTCCAGCGGGCGCTTCGCCTGCTGGAGGTGGTCGGGCAGCACCCCGGCGGGATCACGGCGAAGTGCCTGGCCCGCAACACGGGTCTGGCGCTGCCGACGACGTACCACCTGTTGCGGACCCTCGTGCACGAGGGATATCTGGCCAAGCTCGACGACGGCGCGTTCATCGTCGGCGACCAGGTGGCCGGTCTGCACGACGCCGCGCAGGCGCAGCAGCTGCGCAGCCGCATCCGCGGTGTGATGACCGAACTCCGCGAAGACCTCAACGCGGCGATCTACCTGGCGCGCTACCACGAGGGCGAGGTCGTGGTCGACGCGATCGTCGACAGCCCGCGCACGCCCCGGGTGGACGCGTGGGTCGACTTCCGGGAGGCCGCGCACGCCACCGCCGTCGGCAAGTGCCTGCTGTCCGGGCTGAGCAAGGACGAGCGCACCGACCACTTCCGCCGCTACCCGCCGGAGGACCTCACCCCGCGCACCATCACCGGTCTGCGCGAGCTGGTGGAACGCCCGACGCCCGCGCTGGTCACCGACACCGAGGAGTACTCGCTGGGCACGGCGTGCTTGGCGGCCCCGGTCGAGGGCTCGGACTCGCCGGCCACGCTCGCCCTCTCGTTCCCGGCCCGCAAGCTCGCCGCGACCGGCGACTACGTCCGCCCGCTGCGCGCCGCCGCCGACGAGATCTCCCGCGTCCTGGCGGTGGCGGGCGAGTACCCGAACTGGAACTGAGCGGTTCCGGGATCACCATCTGAAAAGCCGTGCCTTGTACACCCCTCCGGCGCGGCGGGAGACTTTTCGACAGTCAGTCCAGTGAGGGGTATCCGATGCCAGCGGGCGAGGATCGGACATTGTTGCGCAACGTCCGAGCCGGGTCGATGGTCGCGTTCGCAGAGCTCTACGCCCGGCACCAGGCCGCAGCGCGCTGCTTGGCGATGCAGGTCGCGACTGTCCCGGCCGACGCCGACGACCTGGTTTCCGAGGCGTTCGCCAAGATCCTCGACGTGCTGCGGAGGGGCGGCGGTCCGGATCGGGCGTTCCGCGCCTACCTGCTCACCACGGTCCGCAACCTCGCCGCGGGGGCGAGCGCCAAGGCCCGCCGCACGGTCCTCTCGGCCGACCTGGACGACTTCTGCGAACCGCAGGAGCAGGTTCGGTTCCACGACCCCGGTGCCGAGGAGCTGGAGCTGGCCCGCGTCCGCGAGGCCTTCGCCCGGTTGCCCAAGCGGTGGCGCCAGGTCCTGTGGTCGGTGGAGGTGGAGGACCAGACGCCGTCGGACCTGAGCCGCCGCTACAACATCAGCCGCAACAGCGCGGCGGCCCTGGTCTACCGGGCGCGGAAGGGCCTTCGCCAGGCCTACGTCCAGCGCCTGCCGGCCTTGACCGAGGTCGCTTGATCAGTGGGTGCGGAAGCGGGTTTCCAGGTCCGCGACGAGCTTGCGCCAGGTCTCGACCTCGTCGTCGAACGGCGCGCTCGGCGGCATCCGGTTGGGGGTCGGCCGCAGGATGAACGACACCAGCCAGCCGAGCCGCTCCGAGGACTGCAGCGCCTTCTCCGCGCTGTCGTCGCCCGCCCAGGCCGCCGCGTCCAGCAGCAGTTCCTCGGCGAGGTCCAGCTGCGTGGGGTCCACTTCGGACGGACCTTCGAGCAGGTCGGTGTCCAGGCCGTTGAGCACGTAGGTGTTGTCCGACTCGACCTCGACCTCCAGCTCGCCGCCGGTGGCCGCGTCGCGCAGCTGCTGCCAGGTGGCGACCCGGGCCATGTCGGTGTCCTCCACGGCCTCGTCGTCGGCGAGGAACCGGGCGAGGGCGCGCGGTGAGCTGAACACGTCGATCTTGCCGCCGCTGCCGAGGAAGACCGGGTCGTCGCCGAGGTAGCAGCGCAGCGTGTAGTGCTCCGCGTCGCTGGTGATGATGTGGATCGGGTCGATGCCGATCTCGCCCCAGAAGCCGAGCTCGACCTCTTCGATCTCGTCCACATCGGAGGTCGTGGCGGCGGCGCTCTCGTCGTCGCTGTCGGCCTCCAGCGCCTCGGCCAGTTCGGCCTCGGCGGTGGCCACGACTTCCGCGGGCACCTCGGGGGTGCTCACGACGGAGTCGATGGCGTCGAGCACCTCGTCCCAGCGCTCCACGACGACCTGGCAGAGCTCGTTCCAGCGCTTCTGCCCGTCGCGGCCGTTGAACGCCAGCATGCCCTGGTTGAGCAGCGAGAAGCCGTCCGCGGCGTCGAGGACCTCGTTGACCGGGTCGAGTTCGCACACCTCGGCCAGCGACCGGGCGATCTCGACGATGTCGGCGAGCTCGGCGACGGTCCAGGTGTCCAGCGGCTCGGCCACCAGCTCCGGGACGCCGACCAGGTCGAACTGGTGGTCCTCGTCGGGGCTGAGCTCGACGGCCGACAGCGCGGGCACCACGTGCCACGCCGGGTGGTCGTCGAGGTCGTGTTCCCGTGCGGTGCGCACGAACGCGGCGAGCCGCGCGGGATCGGGGAACCCGTAGAGGTCATCCCCGTACCCGAGGAACGCTTCCCATTCCTCGCCATCTTCGCGCCAGTGCGGTGCCCACAGGGTGACGACGTCTCCCTGCGGCAGCCCGAGCTCGATGGGGACGATGTCCTGTGCCATCTCTCTACCCTCCGGTCACCAGAACCAGACCCCGCGGAAGCCTACGGGTTGGCCGTGGACGGCTTGTGCCCTGGTCCGGTGTCACCGTAGCTGGTTCGATCATTGCAACGGACGACGGAACAGTTCGTAACGATCACCTGTCGCTTCGCGGGCTTCGGGGCAACCGGGTCGGCTGTTCGGCGCAGTGCCTTCACCGCTCGTCGCCGAGGTCCCCTTTGGCGGTACCGCCCAGGTGTGCGACACGCGACCATGATCAGAATGGATGTCACGGAGCTGTGGAGTCAGATCGCGCACTGGCTCACAAGACATGCGCCGGTCACCGCAGCCGCCCTGCGTCCGCCCGTCCGGGAGCTGGATTTCGCCGAGCTGGAGGCCGAGTTCTCCGTCGAACTGCCGGACGAGTTGCGCGCGTTGTGGATCTGCTGCGGCGGCACCGAGGGCGACGTGCTGGCCGACGTCCTGCCGCCGTTCTACACACCGTACGGGGCGGATCGGGCGTTGTCCGCGTGGCGGGACCACCGCAAGAACTGGACGGCGCAGTGGGAGCGGCCGGCGTGCGACTACTACGCGGGTTCGCCGGGGTCGAGCTTCCACCCGTCGTGGATCCCGATCGCGGGTGACGGGTTCGCCGACGAGCTGGTGGTGGACCTGAGGCCGGGGCCGCTGCACGGGTGCGTGCTGGAGTGGGAGCAGGAGCACGCGCAGGTGCTGCGGCCGGAGTGGCAGGGCATCGCGGCGATGCTCGCCGATGTCCACCGAGCCCTGACCAACGGCGTCCCGGCCGGGCACAGCTATCCGACGGTGACCGAGGACGGCCGCCTGGACTGGCAAATCCGCTGATCACGTCCCCATCGGAAATCCGGTGGGGATCTTTTCCGACCTACTAGTTTGTCTCACACACTAGTCGGTGTTACATTCTAGTCATGGCGGAACGGACGACGACGGCCAGGCAGACGCAGTGGCTCCGGGGGGTTCTCGACCTCGCAGTGCTGGCGCTGCTGGCCGAAGGCGGGGAGGGCTACGGCTACACGCTGCTGCAGCGGCTGGCCGAGGCCGGACTGCCGGACATGAAGGCCGGAACGCTCTACCCGCTGCTCAACCGGCTGGCCGCCGACGGCCTGCTGGCGGCGGAGTGGCGCGCGGGTGAAGGCGGGCCGGGTCGGAAGTTCTTCACGCTGACCGACCAGGGGCGCGCCGCGCTGGCCGAGATGGGACCGAAGTGGGTCGAGTTCGCCCGGAACTCGATCGCCGTTGTCGAACGAGGGGTGCAGGCATGATGACGCTGGACAAGAAGTACCACGATGATCTGTACAAGGCGCTGCGGATGCACGAGATATCCGGCGAGCGCGCCGGCGAGGTGCTCGCCGAGGTCGAGGCGCACGTGATCGAAACCGGCGAAAATCCGGTGGAGGCGTTCGGCAAGCCGCGCGAGTACGCCCGGCAGGTCGCCGCGCAGCTCGACCCGGCCACCGGCAAGCCCTCGACCGCGAAGACGGTGGTCACCGGTGTGGTGATCGCGGCGCTGGCCATGTTCGGCCCGAACTTCATCGGCGATGGCCTGTACTACGGAGCGGAAGGTGTGCCGTTCACGGTGCGCGACGTCGTGGCCCAGCCGCTGCTGCTGATCTTCGTCGTGACCGGTGTCCTGCTGGCCTTCCGCGCCTACACGGCCTCCGCGCACAACAAGCTCTTCGCCGGTGGCGCGGTGGCTGCGGCGGTCGCGTTCCTCGCCTCGCAGATCCTCTGCAACAAGTACCTCGACGACGAGACCCCGGTGTTCTCGGCTCCGAGCTGGCTCATCCTGGCCCTCGGCGTCGTCTTCTTCGTCGGTGTCATGACGATGCTCGTCCAGGCCATCCGCCGAGGCCGACTCCGCTACCCCGAGAAGAAGTGACGTTCCGGCCGGAACTCAGGTCCCCACGGGGTGCCAGACGGTCTTGATCTCGGTGAAGGCGCGCAGCCGCTGCAGGTCGGGCTCGCCGGTCCAGTCGGGTTCGCGGCGGACCGGCAGCACCCGCTTGACGGTGTCGGCCGCCGAGCGCGCGAGTTCCCCGCGCAGCTCCGCCGGAGCCCCCGTCGGGTCCAGCGCGTTGACGTCGGCGTGGGAGGCCAGCCACGGGCCGAGCTCAGCGGCCCGGCCGGTCAGCACGTTGACCACCCCGCCGGGAACGTCGGAGGTGGCCAGCGCTTCGGCGAGCGTGATCGCGGGCAGCGGCCGGTCGCCGGAGGCGACGACCACGCAGGTGTTGCCGGCGGCGATCACCGGAGCGATCACGCTGACCAGCCCCAGCAGCGAGGACTCCTGCGGCGCCAGCACGCCCACGACTCCGGTCGGTTCGGGCGTGCTGAACGAGAAGTACGGGCCCGCCACCGGGTTCGACGCGCCGAGCACCATCGCGATCTTGTCGGTCCAGCCCGCGTACCAGACCAGGCGATCCACCGTCATGTCCACAGTGGACAGCGCTGCGTCCCGCGAAACGCCTTCGGCGGCGGAGACCTCGGCGGCGAACTGCTCGCGCCGCCCCTCCATCACCTCGGCGATGCGGAACAGCACCTGCCCCCGGTTGTAGGCGGTGGCACCGGACCAGCCGCCGAACGACTTGCGGGCCGCGGCGACCGCGTCGCGCACGTCCTTGCGGGAGGCGTGCGCGACGTTGGCCTGGAACTCCCCGTCCGCAGCGGTCACGGCGAACACCCGTCCCGATTCGGAGCGCGGGAACGCGCCACCGATGTAGAGCTTGCAGGTCTTGGCGACGGCCAGCCGGCCGGGAACGTCAGACATCGAGGTACGCCTCCAAACCAGCCCGGCCGCCCTCGCGGCCGAACCCGGACTCCTGGTAGCCGCCGAACGGCGCCGTCGGGTCGAACCGGTTGAACGTGTTCGCCCACACCACGCCCGCGCGCAGCTTCTGCGCCGCCCACAGGATCCGCGAGCCCTTCTCCGTCCAGATTCCCGCCGAGAGCCCGTAGGGCGTGTTGTTGGCCTTGGCGATCGCCTCGTCGGGCGTGCGGAAGGTCAGCACCGACAGGACGGGGCCGAAGATCTCCTCGCGCGCGATCCGCATCGACTGCTGCACGTCCGAGAACACCGTCGGAGCGAAGAAGAACCCGCGTTCGGGCAGCTCGCAAGGGCTGCTCCAGCGCTGCGCGCCCTCGGTCTCGCCGCTGGCGGACAGCTCGGTGATCCTGCCGAGCTGCTCGGCCGAGTTGATGGCGCCCACGTCGGTGTTCTTGTCCAGCGGGTCCCCGACGCGCAGCGAGCTCACCCGCGCGCGCAGCTTCTCCAGCAGTTCCCCGGCCACCGTCTCCTGCACCAGCAGGCGGGAACCCGCGCAGCACACGTGGCCCTGGTTGAAGAAGATGCCGTTGACGATGCCCTCGACGGTCTGGTCCAGGGGCGCGTCGTCGAAGACGACGTTCGCGGCCTTGCCGCCCAGCTCCAGCGTCAGCTTCTTGCCGGTGCCGGCCACGGTCCGCTGGATCTGCTTGCCGACCTCGGTCGATCCGGTGAAGGCGACCTTGTCCACGTCGGAGTGCGCCACGAGCGCGGCCCCGACGTCTCCGGCACCCGGCACGATGTTGACCACCCCGGGCGGCAGCCCGGCCTGGCGGCAGATGTCGGCGAACACCAGCGCGCTCAGCGGAGTCGTCTCGGCGGGCTTGAGCACCACGGTGTTCCCGCAGGCCAGCGCGGGTGCGATCTTCCAGGCCAGCATGAGCAGCGGGAAGTTCCACGGGATGACCTGCCCGGCCACGCCCAGCGGTTTCGGGTCGGGCCCGTACCCGGCGTAGCCGAGCTTGTCGGCCCAGCCGGCGTGGTGGAAGAAGTGCGCGGCGGCGGTGGGGATGTCGACGTCGCGGGATTCCTTGATCGGCTTGCCGTTGTCCAGGGTCTCCAGCACGGCCAGTTCGCGACCGCGTTCCTGGATGAGCCGCGCGATCCGGAACAGGTACTTCGCCCGCTCCTTGCCGGGCAGCTTCGACCAAACCCCGTCGTAGGCGCGGCGAGCTGCCGCCACGGCGCGGTCTACGTCACCGGTGTCGGCGGAGGCCACCTCGGCGAGGGTTTCCTCGGTGGCCGGGTTGATGGTCTTGATCGGCTGGCCGCCGCCGTCGACGAACTCGCCGTCGACGAACATCCGGTAGTTCGGCTTGAGGTCGGCGAGCTCGCGCGACTCCGGCGCGGGCGCGTACTCCCAAGGGCTGGTCATCCGTCCACCGCCACGTAATCGGGGCCGCTGTAGTGGCCTTCGAGCTGGGTTCGCCGCTGCATCAGCAGGTCGTTGAGCAGGCTGGACGCGCCGAACCGGAAGAGGTCGGGGGTGAGCCACTCGGGCCCGGCGACTTCGCGCACCGCCACCAGGTAGCGGATCGCGTCCTTGGTGTTGCGGATGCCGCCCGCTGGTTTGACGCCGCGCAGCTCACCGGTGGTGTCCCGCCAGTCCCGCACGGCCTGCAGCATCAGGTGGGTGACCGGCAGCGTCGCGGCGGGGGAGATCTTGCCGGTGGAGGTCTTGATGAAGTCGCCCCCGGCCAGCAGCGCCAGCCACGACGCCCGGCGCACGTTGTCGTAGGTCGCCAGCTCGCCGGTTTCGAGGATGACCTTCAGGTGCGCGTCGCCGCAGGCGGCCTTGACGGCCTTGATCTCGTCGAAGACCTGCCCGTAGCGCCCGGCCAAGAACGCGCCCCGGTCGATGACCATGTCGATCTCGTCGGCCCCGGCGGCCACGGCGTGCTCGACGTCGGCGAGCTTGACCGCCTGCGCGGCTCGCCCGGAGGGGAACGAAGTGGCCACCGAGGCCACGTGGATCCCCGATCCGTCGAGCTCGGCGACGGCGGTGGCGGCCAGGTCGGAGTACACGCACACGGCTGCGACCTGCGGAATCCCGTCCTGTCCGGGATCGGGCCGCAGCGCCTTGGCGCACAACGCCCGGACCTTGCCCTCGGTGTCGGCGCCTTCCAGGGTCGTCAGGTCGACCATCGCGATCGCGGTGTCGATGGCCTGCAGCTTCGAGTCCTTCTTGATGCTCCGGGTGCCCAACCCGGCCGCCCGCTGCTCCAGGCCCACCTGGTCCACGCCGGGAAGTCCGTGCAGGAACCGGCGCAGCGACCGGTCATCCCGCACGGCATCGTCAAGATCGAACGGCGTCCATGCCATACCCAGCAGTCTAGGTCGCCACCAGCGCCGCGCGTTCCCGGTGGAACGATCACGCCAAGCCGCTACGTCCACGCAGTCCCCCGAGAAACCCTCGACTAGCGGTTCTCCCAGAACGCCAGCGGATCCGCAGAACGAAGGCACCGGCCAGTTCGAACCAGACCCCGTCACCGGACCCCGGTACCAGGGGCGACCCGAATGCGGCAGCAATCAGAACCCTGATTACCGCGGTAATCGGGGTTCTGATTACTGCGGTAATCCGGGTGAGGTGACCGAGGCGCTACGGGTTCACGGGTGGTGGTGCTGGTGGCGGAGGCCGGAGAGGAAGTCGTTCCACCGCACGCGGCTGAAGGCGAGGGTGCTGCTCTCGCGGTCCTTGGTGTCGCGCACCCCGACGACTTCGTCGGTGACCGCGACCTCGACGCAGTAGGCGTTGTTCGCGCTGCGGCTCGACTTTCGCCACGTGGCGTCGGCTAAGCGAACAGAATTCATGCATAGAACTGTAGTTGGTGCTTCAACTGCGCGGCATGGACGTCGGGGCCTCCCCCTGCTGTCTCACAGCTGCTTCGCCCATGACGGCTGCCATCTGAAGTGGTTCGTCGCCGGAAATCCGGTTCTGCCCCGACCCGAGGTTTCCGAGCTCTCGCGCTCAGGACTCCCACGGGTTGACGGCGACGTTCCGGGTGGCCACGGTCGGCCCGTGCACAGCAGCTGTTGCGGCGATGAGCGCGTCGCGCTCGGGACGCGGATCCGGGACGTGCAGGAGTGCCGCTCGGCGCGCTACGGGAACGGCAATCGCCGCTGCTCCGGGCGAGTCGGGCCGGACCTGCGATCGGGGACACGTTTGCGCACGTCGGTGGCGCTGGGGTGGTGACCGACCGTTACTGTTGTCGGTCATGGACGTTCGGGTCGTGGACCACCCCCTGGCGAAGTCGCGGTTGTCGACGATGCGCGACGCGCGCACCAACAGCGCCGCGTTCCGGGCCGCGCTGCAGGAGCTCACGCTCATGCTCATCTACGAGGCGACGCGGGACGCCGAGCTGGCCGAGGAGCCGATCCACACGCCGGTCGCCAAGACCACCGGCTACCGGATCGCCAACCCGCCGCTGCTGGTGCCGGTGCTGCGGGCCGGGCTGGGCATGGCCGACCAGGCGCACCGGCTGATCCCGGAGGCGCAGATGGGCTTCGTCGGGCTCGCCCGCGACGAGGAGACCCTGCTGCCCACCCCGTACCTGGAGTCGCTGCCGGCCGACCTGACCGACCGTCCCGTCCTGGTGCTCGACCCGATGCTGGCCACCGGCGGGTCGATGGTGCACACGATCGAGCTGCTGGTCGGGCGCGGCGCCACCGACGTCACCGCCATCTGCACGCTCGCCGCGCCCGAAGGCGTCCGGCGCCTCGAAGAGGCCGGACTGCCGGTGCGCGTGGTGACCACGAGCATCGACGAGCGCCTCAACGAATCGGGCTACATCGTGCCCGGCCTCGGCGACGCGGGAGACCGCGAGTACGGCGCCGTCTGACCCGGGGAACTCCCGTTTGGAAACCGGGGCGGGGTACGGGCGCAACGCGAAGTTAAATACCAATTCGGGCGTTTGATCAGGGCTCGCGTGGCCCCTTCGTGGCACGCTGAGTTGGTGGTTTCACCGCGAAGACACACCAGCCGCTGGTCGTGGGTGCTCGGTGCGGTCACCGCCGGGGTGCTGATCCGCAGCGCGCGCACGATCCGCCAGACGCGCGCGATCGCAGCGTTGCGCGAACCCCGGTCCGGTGCGGTCGCCCCGCCGAAGGTCACCGTGGTCGTCCCCGCCCGTGACGAAGCCGCCGTCCTCGCCGACTGCCTGGACTCGATCGTGTCGCAAACCCACGGCGCCGAGCACGAACGACTGCTGCGGGTGATCGTCGTGGACGACGGCTCCACCGACGGGACCGGCGAGATCGCCCGCGAGTTCGCCCGCCGCGACCCTCGCGTCGTGCCGATCCGGGTGGACTCGCCGCCGCCCGGTTGGGGAGGCAAGGTGCACGCGATGCACGTCGGCGTGGAAGCCGCCGGTCCGCCGGAAGCCGGGGAGTGGTTGCTGTTCCTCGACGCCGACACCGTCGCGGCTCCCGACCTGCTCAGCCGCCTGCTGGCCACCGCGGACGCCATCGAGGCCGACCTCGTGTCCACCCCGGGTGGCCCGCCGCCGCAGCACTCCGCCACCTGGCCGCTGCTGATGCCGCCCGGCCTGCAGCTCATCGGCGAGAACGCCTCGCCCGACGGCCGGGGGCGCAAGGCGTTCGCCATCGGGCACTGCATCCTGGTGCGCCGCTCGCACTACGAGAAGGTCGGGGGCTGGGCGGCGTTCGCCGCGATTCGCAACGAGGACGTCGCGATCGCCACCGCCGTGCGCGACCACGGCGGCACCACCCGCACCGTCGACGGCCTCGACCACCTGCGCACCAGCGGCATGGACCCCTTCAAGCGGGGCTGGGCGTCGTTCCGGAAGAGCTTCGTGGCGGGCACCAAGGGCTCGGCGCCGCTGCTGGCCGCGATCGGCCTCGGCCAGATCGCGATGTCGGTCGCTGCGCCGCTGTCGGTGCTGGTGGGACGCGAGCGCAGGCCCGCGCTGACCGCGCTCGGGCTCATCGGCTGCGCCGCGCAGAGCGCCGCCCACGCCGGGACAGCGAAGTACATGCGCGCGCACCCCGAGCTCGCGCCGCTGGCCCCGATCAGCGGGACCGCGTTCGGCGTGCTCCTGCTCGACGGCGCCGTCCGAGCCCACAGAGGCCGGGAGCAGTGGAAGGGCCGCCGCTCGAGGTTCTAACCATGTATCGGGGTCATCTTGCTTGGCGGTGCGGGTAGGAGAACCTGAGCGGCTCCGTGGACTCCGCGCGCCACTCCTGATGTATGCCGCTTACCCAAGGGGTGGACATCGGCGTCGCGGCGTGCTCGCCACGAAGCCGCTCAGAACCTCCGGCGGTGCCAGCGCCGAGAGTGGTCACCAGGGGAGAAAGTGGCTCCGCCACTTCCATGCACGTCCGCAGGGAAGTGGCCCGGCCGGGGGGAGCCGGCCGGGCCGTCGATCGAGAGGGTTTCAGCGGGTCAGCCGACTGGGCCGCTCCGCAACCTGCGCATGGCGATGGGTGCGCCTGCCAGGTCCTCTTCGTTGCACATCAACTTCAGGTCGTAGTACGGGGCGCCGTCCCGGTCGTCGTAATCGAGATGAACAGCGATCACGTCGATGGGTTCCCCGAGCCAGTTCTGGGCCTCGCGAAGCCACTTGGCGGATCGTTCCAAAGCCGCCGGCAGGTCGTCGTCACGGAACTCGACCGGCCGGTAGGGAACGCCCTGAACCTGGTCGTCCGGACCAGCGGGCTTGGGGAGATCCACGGAGACGCCGGAGTCATCGAGTTCGAGTCGGATCGTTTCCTCACTCACTGTCGCAGGGTAACGCGTTCGGACCGGGAAATGCTGCTGGAGGGCCTGCGGAATCCCGGACGATCACGAACCGGGCATGGTCGCCGATTACGATGAGCGAAGGTGCGGGGCGTCCCGAACATCGCACGTGATGAGGGAAGGCGGGCTCTGTCCGGGGCGCCCCGCCGTCGTCAAGGGGCGCGCCCCGACGACACGATCAGGCTACTCGAAACACCCCGACCAAGATCAACTGGGTGGTCTCGGGACCACCTACGGCATCAGTCCCGCGGCCACCGTCGCGCCCAGCTCCCAGCAGGATTCCAGGTCGGACTTCTCCGGGCCGCCCAGGACGATCGCGGGTTCGGCGGCCTGCTGCCAGCCCAGGCCGGTGGTGATCGAGGTGATCGCGCGCTGGGCGCCTTCGACGCCCTCGTTGCCGTGCACGTAGTAGCCGAACGGTCGCCCGATCGTGGCATCCAGGCACGGGTAGTAGATCGTGTCGAAGAAGTGCTTCAGCGCACCCGAGATGTAGCCGAGGTTGGCCGGCGTGCCCAGCAGGTAGCCGTCGGCCTCCAGCACGTCGGAGGCCGTGGCCCCCAGCGCCGGGCGTCGCACGACCTCGACGTCCTCGATCTCGTCGGTCGTCGCACCCGCGACCACCTGCTCGAACATCGCCTGCATCCCCGGCGAGGGCGTGTGGTGCACGATCAGCAGCTTCGGCATCTACTCCTCCACCAGGGCCGTCACGGCCCGGGTCAGCTCCTCCAGCCGGTCGGCGGCGCGCTGCTTGGCCTGCGCCAGCGGCAGCTCGCCGACCTGCTCGACCACCTGCAGGTAGCACTTGAGCTTCGGTTCGGTTCCCGACGGGCGTATCACCACCCGCAACCCGCCGTCGCCGGTCACCACCAGCGCGTCGGTGTCCGGCAGCAGGTCGCGGACCTCCACGGCCGCGCCCGCCAGTTCGCGCGGCGGTTGCTCGCGCAACCGGCGCATGATGCGGGGGATCACGGCCAGGTCCGTCACCCGCACCGACACCTGCCCGGTCTGGTGCACGCCGTGCTCGGTGGACAGCTCGTCGAGCAGGTCCAGCAGGTGATCGCCCGAGGCCAGCAGGCTCGCGGTCAGGTCGCAGGCCAGCACGGCCGTCGAGATCCCGTCCTTGTCGCGCACCCGCTCCGGATCGACGCTGTGGCCCAGCGCCTCCTCGTAGGCGTAGACCAGGCCGGTTCCCTCGCCGTCGCCCGCGCGCACCAGCCACTTGAACCCGGTGAGCGTCTCCGCGTAGCGGACGCCGAACTCCGCGGCGATCGAGCGCAGCATGCTGGAGGACACGATCGTCGTGGCCACCAGCGGATCCGGCGCCGACTCGTCCAAGGTGGACAGGACGTGCCAGGCGAGCAGGACGCCGGTCTCGTCGCCGCGCAGCATCCGCCACTCCTCGCCGTCGCGCACCCCGAGCGCGCAGCGGTCGGCGTCCGGGTCCAGCGCGATCGCCAGGTCCGCGTTGATGTCCTCGGCCAGCCGCAGCAGCTCGTCGGTGGCGCCCGGCTCCTCCGGGTTCGGGAAGCCCACCGTCGGGAAGTCCGGGTCCGGTTCGGACTGCGAGGTCACGAAGTGGACGTCGTCGAAACCCGCGCGCTGCAAGGCCCTTCGCAGCGTCTTCGCCCCGACTCCGTGCAGCGCGGTGGCCGCCACCCGGACCTCGCGGTCACCGCCGCGCGGCAGCGCCGCCACCCGCGCCAGGTAGTCGTCCTGCGCGGACTCCAGCAGCGTCCAGTTCTGCTTGCGCGACACCGCCTTCGCCGCAGGCGTTTTCGCGATCGCCGCCTCGATCTCGGTGTCGGCCGGACCGACCAGCTGGATCCCGCCACCCAGGTAGAGCTTGTAGCCGTTGTCCTGCGGCGGGTTGTGCGAGGCGGTGATCTGGATGCCCGCCACCGCGTCCAGCGCGCGGGTCGCGTGCGCGACCACCGGTGTCGGCAGCGGCTCCGGCAGCACCCGCACGTCGAACCCCGCGGCCGACAGCACGCCCGCGGCGTCGTTGGCGAAGTCCTCCGAACCGTGCCGCGCGTCCCGGCCCACCACCACGATCCCGCCGCCGAGACCCTGCTGGACCAGCCAGCTCGCGACCCCGGCCGTGGTGCGCACGACCACCGCGCGGTTCATGCCGTTGGCGCCCGCGCGCACCGGAGCCCGCAGCCCGGCGGTGCCGAAGTTCGGCATGCCGGACATCCGGTCGGCCAGCTCGGGCGAGTCGAGAAGCCCCCGCAGCTCGTCCTGAGCCTGGGGATCGACGTCGTCGGCGATCCACTGCTCCGCGGCCGCCCGAACATCCGGCTGGGTCACGCCGCCTCCAGCAACGACCGCAGCAACCGCCCCATCCGCGAAGCCGAAACCCGGCCGGCTTCCAGCACTTCCTCGTGGTTGAGCGGCTGACCGCTCAACCCGGCGGCCAGGTTCGTCACCAGCGACAGGCCGAACACCTCGGCGCCCAGCGACCGCGCGGTGATCGCCTCCAGCACGGTCGACATGCCCACCAGGTCCACGCCCAGGGTGCGCAGCATCCGGATCTCCGCCGGCGTTTCGAAGTGCGGGCCCGGCAGCCCCGCGTAGACGCCCTCCTCCAGCGAGGAGTCGATGCCGCGCGCCAGCTCCCGCAGCCGCGGCGAGTACAGGTCGGTCAGGTCCACGAAGTTCGCGCCCACCAGCGGCGATAGGGCGGTCATGTTGATGTGGTCGCTGATCAGCACCGGCTGCCCGACCTGCATGCCCTCGCGGATGCCGCCGGCCGCGTTGGTGAGCAGCACCGACCGGCAACCGGCCGCCACCGCGGTCCGCACGCCGTGCGCGACCTTCACGATGCCGTGGCCCTCGTACATGTGGGTGCGGCCCAGCACGATCAGCACCCGCTTGTCGCCGACCGGAACGGAACGCACCTTGCCGGTGTGGCCGACGGCGCCCGGCTTGGCGAAGCCCGGCAGCTCGTCCATGCCGATCTCGGTGTCCGGCGTCCCGATCTCGTCGGCGGCGGGCTGCCAGCCGGAACCCAGGACGACGGCCAGGTCGTGGCTGTCGAATCCGGTGAGGTCGGCGAGCTTCGCCGCGGCCTCGTCAGCAATGGCGGACGGGTCGGTGATGTTCGTAGCGGTCACGGCCGGGCAGCTTAGTCTCTCCGCCTTCCCCACGCGTGGTCTCCGCCTGGCCGGTCGTCGTGCCAGCGGACGGTTCTAGCCGTGATCGACCGGGCTGAGAGGACGTTGGGCGCGGGCAATTCTGGCAAAAAACCGCCCACTGGCAACGACCGCTGGTGCCGGGGCGGCCTCAGCTGGTGGGCTTGAAAGTGGGCAGGACTCGGTCGAAGAGGGTCAGGACCGTGTTGACCTGGTCCGATTCGCTGGTCACACGGACGATCCAGAGGTCGTCGCCGGAGCGCTTCAGAGCGGCCTCCGTGGTGCGCGTGATCTGCTTCGCGGGGCCGTTGAGCAGCTGCTGGACGGTGGTGGCGTACCCGACCCTGCGGGTGTCGCCGACCGTGCGGAAGCCGTGGACCCGGACGTTGGCGGCCGGGCCGCCGATGGCCTGCGCGAACTTCGCCTCGTAGCTGTCCAGCGTCTTGCCGTTGGCGAAGTAGTCGCCGTAGCGCTGCACCGCGACCTCGGTGCCGCCGTCGCCGGACACGAACGCCACCACCGAGTTGTTCGCGATGTCGTTGCGCTCGCTCTGGAAGGTCCGCCACCCGGCCGGGGCCATGATCGTGAACTCGCCACCGCTGGGCGCGGCGGTGTGCTTGGCGTTCTGGCTGTAGGAGGTCAGCGCCGGAAGCGACGGGGCCGGGTCCGACGTGGACGGCAGCGGGTTCCGCTCCGGCAGCAACGACTCGCCCGCCAGCAGCCGGGTCACCGCGAACGACCCGAGCAGCGCCGCCGCGAACAGCACCAGCGCCGCCACGACCAGCGCGAACGCGCGCATCGGACGACGCCGCTCCTTCGGCGGGTCGGCCAGCGTGAACGGCGGCGGCCCGGGATCGGAAGCCAGCGGCGCCGAACCGGACAGCTGCGGAGCCGGTGGGGCGGAGGGCTGTTCCTGCGACGTGTGCTGCAGGACCCGTTGCCGCACCCGGACCGTCGGCGCGTCGGGGTCCAGCAGCATCTCGAACGGGCGGGCGCCCGGCTCCGGCAGCAGGTGCTGCAACCGGCGCCGCACCTCCGTCAACGGCATCCGCTGCGCCGGGTCCTTGACCATCAGCGCCCGGATCACGTCGCCCACCACGCCCGGCCGGTGCAGCACCGGGACCGGGCCGCGCACGACCTCGGTGACCGTGGCGAGCGGATCATCACCCACGTCGTAGGGCGGACGGCCCTCCGCCGCGGCGAACAACGTCGCACCCAGGCCCCACAGGTCCGCCGCCGAGGTCACCGCCTCGCCGGCCGCGACCTCCGGGGCGATGTAGGCGGGAGTTCCCAACAGGATTCCGGTGTTGGTGAGGGTGTGCTCGGCGACGTTGCGGGAGATGCCGAAGTCGCTGACCTTCAACCGGCCGTCGTCGCCGATGAGCACGTTGCCCGGCTTGACGTCGCGGTGCACGATCCCGGCGCGGTGCGCGGCGTCCAGCCCGGCCGCCACGCCGTCGGCGATCACCGCCAGCTGGACCTCGGCGAGGGCGCCGTGGTCGTCGATGATCACCGCCAGGCTCTGCGACGGGACCAGCTCCATCACCACGAACGGCTCGTCCTGCTCGCGCGCGACGTCGTAGAGCGTCACCACGTTCGGGTGGGACAGCACCGCGATCGCGCGGGCCTCGCGCAACGCGCGCTCGCGCAGCTCGGCGGCCTCCTCCTCGGGCATGCCCGGAGCGAGCTTGACCTCCTTGACGGCCACCGGGCGGTGCAGCAGCTCATCGGTGGCGTACCACACGGTGCCCATCGCGCCGCCTCCGAGCTTGCGCTCCAGGCGGTACCGGCCGGCGATCAGCCGGCCGATGCCGGCGAGGGTGTCTTGGTTCTCGGTGGGCACGGCCACATTTTCCACCTTCGGTCCGACAGCCGGGCCCGAATGGGCTCAAAGGCCTTCGAAAACCCCACGACGTCGCGTCGGCGACAGGAAGATCGCCCAGGTCGTGAGCTGATGTTACGGCACGTGAACAATCCCACTCGTCAAGTCGCGCAGCACAACCGCTTTAGCTCCGAACATCATTTCGGCACAACGAAAAACCGCCTCCCAGCGGCCCATACGCTCCGCGAGGCGGTGTTGGCGCGAACCCGCTGCGTCCGGATAACTTGTCGATGGTCGGACCTTCCGGACATCCGCGACGCCTGATCGCGTCGTGGTGCGCCGAGGGCGCGGGTGGCGAATGATCGGGCGCAGTCCGGCCGGCAAGACAACAGCGGCGTGGAGGAGGTGCCTTTGTTCGGCTTCGTCATCGCGCACCTGCTGGTGGCCGTGCTCCTCCCGCTGGTGGCCCGCCGCAACACCCGCGCCGCGTTCCTCATCGCCGCGATCCCGCCTGCCGCCGCCGCGATCTGGCTGCTCGCCCGCACCCCGCAGGTGCTCGCCGGCGAGACGATGACCGAGACCGTTCGCTGGGCGCCGCTGATCGACCTGAGCTTCGGCTTCCGCCTCGACGCGCTCGCGCTGGTGATGACGATCCTGGTCTGCGGGCTGGGCGTGCTGGTGCTGGTCTACGCCGACTCCTACTTCGCCCGCGGCCGCGGTGACGCGCGGCGATCCGCCCCGCTGCTGCTGGCCTTCGCCGGGGCCATGCTCGGACTCGTCGTCGCCGACGACCTCACCACCGTCTACGTCTTCTGGGAACTGACCACCGTCTGCTCGTTCCTGCTGGTCGGGCAGGCGGGCATCAGCCGCGAGTCGCGGCGGTCGGCGCTGCAGGCGCTGATGATCACCAGCCTCGGCGGCCTGGTGATGCTGCTCGGCTTCGTCGTCCTCGGCGAGTCGGCGGGCACCTACCGGATCTCCGAGCTCGCCGCCCACCCGCCGTCCGGCACCGCGATCTCGGTGGCCGCCGTGCTGATCCTGGTGGGCGCGTTCACCAAGTCCGCGCAGCTGCCGTTCCACAACTGGCTGCCCGCCGCGATGGTCGCCCCCACGCCGATCAGCGCCTACCTGCACGCCGCCTCGATGGTCAAGGCCGGTGTCTTCCTGGTCGCCCGGCTCGGCCCGGTCTTCGGCGCGCTGCCCGAGTGGCGCTACCCGGCCGTCGTGTTCGGGCTGGCCACCATGCTCTTCGGCGGCTGGCGCGCGCTGCACGAGTACGACCTGAAGAAGCTGCTGGCCTACGGCACCGTCAGCCAGCTCGGCTTCCTGATGGTGCTCTTCGGCGCGGGCAGCCACGACGCCGCGCTGGCCGGGGCCACCATGCTGCTGGCGCACGGTCTGTTCAAGGCCACCCTGTTCCTGGTCGTGGGCATGATCGACCACCAGGCGGGCACCCGCGACATCCGCAAGCTCTCCGGCCTCGGCTCCCGCCAGCCGTGGCTCGCGGCGATCGCCGCGCTGGCCGCCGCGTCGATGGCCGGGCTGCCGCCGATGCTCGGCTTCCTCGGCAAGGAGGCCGCGTTCGGCGCGTTCCTCTACGGCCCGGCCGGGGTCGCGGTCGACGTGTTCCTGGTGATCGGATCCATGCTCACCGTCGCCTACAGCCTGCGCATGTGGTTCGGCGCGTTCTCCGCCAAGCCCGAACTCGCCCCCACCGTCGTCAAGCCCGCCGAGATCCAGGCGCTGATCCCGACGGCGCTGCCCGCGCTGGGCGGACTGCTGCTGGGCATCGGATACCCGCTGGCGAACGAACTCGCCGACGGCTACGCGAAGTCCTACGAGTCCATCGGCGAACCCGCCGAACTCGCGCTGTGGCACGGCTTGAGCTTCCCGCTCGCGCTGTCGGTGCTGGCGGTGGCCGGAGGTCTGGCGCTGCACCGGGTGCGCACCCCGCTGACCGCGTGGCGCAGCCGGATCCCCAAGCCGCTCAACGCCCAGCGCGGCTACGAGCGCATCACCGCGCTGCTGGAACGCGTCGCGGTCGCCGTCACCGCGCGGTTGCAGGTCGGTTCGCTGCCGACCTACCTCGGCATCATCCTGGTCACGGTCGTGGCCATCCCCGGATCGGCGCTGTTCGTCCAGCTCACCATGCCCGACGACCTGCGCGGCTACGACAACCTGATGCAGCTGCCGCTGGGCCTCGGAGTGGTGGTCGCCGCCCTGGCGGTGCTGCGCGCCCACCGCAGGCTCACCGCGGTGCTGCTGGTCGGCGTCATCGGCTACGGCATCGGCGGGCTGTTCATCGTGGACGGTGCCCCGGACCTCGCGCTCGCCCAGTTCCTGGTGGAGACGCTGACCGTGGTGGCCTTCGTGTTCGTGCTGCGCCGGCTTCCCGAGCGCTTCTCGCAAGCCGACTCGTCCAAGACCATCCGGATCCCGAAGGCCATCATCGCCACCGCGGCCGGGCTGTTCGTCGCGCTGGCCGCGATCGGCTTCAGCGCTGCCCGGCAGGCCGCGCCCGAGGCCAGCGACTACTTCATCGCCCACGCCGAGAAGGGGGCCGGGGCCACCAACGTGGTCAACTCGATCATCGTGGACTTCCGCGCCTTCGACACCGTCGGCGAGATCGCGGTGCTCGCGGTGGCCGCGACCGGGGTGGCCAGCCTGATCCTGGCCTCCCGCCACGAGCGCCGGCGCCGCGAGCAGCAGGAGGTGCGCAAGTGAGTCCCACGACGAACCGGTCCTGGACGAACTGGGACGCACCCACCGAGCGCTGGCTGCTGTCCGGTTTCCGCCGCGAGGGCCAGTCGCGCTCGGTGCTGCTGGAGCTGGCCGCGCGCATCGTGTTCCCGACCGTGCTGGTGCTGGCGATCTACCTGCTGTTCGCCGGGCACGACCGCGCCGGCGGCGGGTTCAGCGGCGGCCTGGTGGCCGGGCAGGCGTTCCTGCTGCGCTACCTCGCCGGTGGCCGCATGGACGACAGCTCCATCGTCTCGATGCGCCCGCCGGTGCTGATCGGCTCGGGCCTGACCATCGCCTGCATCTCGGCGTTCCTGCCGCTGCTGTTCGGCGGTCAGCTGCTGGAGACCGCGATCTACAAGTTCACCGTGCCGCTGCTCGGCGAGATCAAGTTCGTCAGCAGCGTCATCCTCGACACCGGCGTGTTCCTGCTGATCGTGGGTGTGGTGCTGGACCTGCTGCGCACCCTCGGCTCCGGGATCGAGGCCGATGCCGATGCCGCGGCGAGGGGGCGGCGATGACCATCAACCTGACCCTCGCCGCCGTCATCGCCGTCCTGTACTCGGTGGGCTTCTACCTGCTCATGCAGCGGTCCCTGATGCGGATCCTGCTGGGCATCGTGGTCCTCGGCCACGGCTCCAACCTGCTGCTGCAGACCGCGGGCGGCCCGCCCGGACGCGCCCCGATGCTCACCACCGCACGTCCCGAGGAGATGACCGATCCGCTGCCGCAGGCGATGGCGCTGACCGCCATCGTGATCACCTTCGCGCTCACCACGTTCCTGCTCGCGCTGGCCTACCGCTCGTGGACGCTGCTCGGTCACGACGAGGTCCGCGACGACGTCGAGGACCGCCGGATCCAGCGCTTGGAGAAGCGCATGGAGTCCGATGAGGACACCGACGAGGAAGCCGAAGGGGACGAACCGGCGAAGGAGGCGGCGCGGTGACGGTACTGGTCGCCCTGCCGGTCCTGCTGCCGCTGGCCGCCGCCGGGCTCTCGCTGGCCCTCGGTCGCTTCGCCGACCTGCAACGACTCCTCGGCCTGCTGGTGCTGGGCGTGATCATCGCCGACGCGGCGGTGCTGCTCTACGTCTCCGACCAGAGTGGTCCCGTCGTGCTGCAGATGGGCGCCTGGCCCGCGCCGTTCGGCATCACGCTGATCGCCGACCGGCTCTCCGCGCTGCTGCTGGTGGTCTCCTCGGTGGTGACGTTCGCGGTGCTGATCTACTCGATCGGGCAGCGCATCACCGACTACGGGCGGGAGCGCTCCAGCACCACGTTCCACCCGATGTACCTGATGCTGTGCGCGGGCGTGTCGCTGGCGTACCTCACCGGCGACCTGTTCAACCTGTTCGTCGCCTTCGAGATCATGCTCAGCTCGTCGTACGTGCTGATCACCCGCCGCACCACCTCCACCCGGGTGCGCGCGGGCATGACCTACACGATCGTCAGCCTCGCCTCGTCGCTGCTGTTCATCACCATGATCGCGCTGGTCTACGCCTCGACGGGCACGGTCAACCTCGCCGACCTGGGCACCAAGGTCGCCGAGCTGCCGCCCGGCCTGCAGATCGCGCTGGCGCTGCTGGTGGTGATCGTGTTCGGCGTGAAGGCCGCGATGGTGCCGCTGCACTTCTGGCTGCCGGACAGCTACCCCACCGCGCCCGCGCCGGTCACCGCCGTGTTCGCCGGGCTGCTGACCAAGGTCGGCATCTACGCGCTGATCCGCACCCAGACGCTGGTGTTCGCGCACGCCGAGACCTGGGACCTGATGCTCGGCATCGCGCTGATCACCATGATCGTCGGCGCGCTCGGCGCCCTGGCGCAGAACGACCTCAACCGGTTGCTGTCGTTCCTGCTGGTCAGCCACATCGGGTACATGCTGTTCGGGCTCGGCGTCTACAACGTCGTCGGCCTGACCGGTGTGATCCTCTACGTCGTCCACCACATCACCGTGCAGGCCACGCTGTTCCTGGTCAGCGGTCTGATCACGCGGCACAGCGGCACGGTGGCGCTGACCCGCATGGGCGGCATGGCCAAGACGACGCCGCTGATCGCCGTGCTGTTCGCGCTGCCCGCGCTGAGCCTGGCCGGGGTGCCGCCGTTCTCCGGTTTCGTCGCCAAGCTCGCGCTGCTGCAGGCCGGTGTCGGCAGCGGCACCGCCACCGGCTACGCCGTCACCGCGGGCGCGGTGCTGACCAGCCTGCTGAGCCTGTACGCGATGGCGCGGGTGTGGACGCGGGCGTTCTGGGGGCAGGTCAAAGCACCCGCGCCGGACCCGGACCCGACCGACGAACTGGTCGTCGGCACCGCCAGCTCCAGTCGTCCGATGCTCGTGGCCACGGGTGTGCTGGTGGCCGCCAGCCTGGTGATCGCGCTGGTCGCAGGCCCCCTGGCGCAGATCTCGGGCCGCGCGGCGGTCGATCTGATGCACGGCGAGACCTACCGGAGCGCGGTGCTGGGAGGTGGTTCCGGTGGGTGAGCGGATGCCCAAGCACCAGCGGCTGCTGCGTCGGCTGCCGCTGGTGGTCTGGCTGACCGCGGTGTGGGTGCTGCTGTGGGGCAGCTTCGACGCCGGAACCCTGTTCTTCGGCCTGGTCGTGGCGTTGCTGGTGTCCTGGCTGTTCCCGCTGCCGATGATCCGCACCGGCATGGTGCTGCGCCCGCTGCCCGCGCTGCGGCTGGCCGCCTACCTGGCCTGGGACCTGGTGATCTCCACGGTCCGGGTGGCCTGGCAGGCGGTGCGCCACCGGCGCGCCACCACGGCGGGCATCGTGGCCACCACGCTGCACACCGACTCCGACCACCTGATCGCGATCGTGGCCAGCGCGGTGTCGCTGGCGCCGGGCAAGTTCGTGCTGCAGATCGACCGCGCCAACCTCACCTGCTACGTCTACGCGCTGGGCCTGCGCCCGGGCGACGAGGAGTCGGTGCGGCGCGAGGTGCGGTTCCTGGAGCGGCTGGTGGTGGAGGCGGTCGGCTCGATCGCGCAACGGGACCTGGTGCGAGGTGATGCGGGATGAGCTGGGTCTTCGCCGTGACGTTCGCGCTGCTGGGCGTGGCGGGCCTGCTGGTGGTGGTCAGGTTGCTGCGCGGCCGGACCACGCTGGACCGGATCGTGTCCGTCGACGTGCTGGTGACGCTGATCGTGGCGGGCAGCTGCGTGGGCATGGGCCTGCAGCAGGACGGCTCGAACATCGCGCTGCTGGCCGCGTTCGCGCTGCTCGCCTTCATCGGGTCGATCAGCACGGCCAAGTTGATCGAGAAGAAGGAGCCGTACCGATGAGCTGGACGGACGTCTTCTCCGCGATCTGCCTGATCGGTGGCGCGCTGTCCTGCCTGTTCGGCGCGATCGGGCTGCTGACCTTCCCGGACGTCACCGCGCGCCTGCAGGCCGCCACCAAGCCGCAGACGCTCGGGCTGATCTTGATCCTGATCGGGACCGGGGTGCAGCTGGACCTGGGGTATGCCACGGGGTTGATCCTCGTCGGACTGTTCCAGATGCTCACCGCTCCCGTGCTCGCCCAACTCGTGGGCCGCGCCGCGTACCGCACCGGGAGCGTCGAGCGGGACACGTTGGTCGTCGACGAGCTCGGCGACCGAATCGATCGTGAGCCGGGGGTTCGCTGAACCGGCGGTTGTCGCCGCAACGTCGATCTAGGACTGTCCTAAGAGGTGGTGGTCGACCTCGTTCGCTCGCGAAGCGTGTTCGATATGATCGACTCCGACCGGAACGGGTGACCCTCGATGGGGTCGCGGAATCAGGACCCGGATGTGTCGGTTCTCCGGCGCGACGCGAAGGATGTGGAGCCATCATGTGGCGGATCGGCCGCCTGCTCGCGGGACTTGCGATCGCGTTATCCCTGCTGTTCACGCCCCTGTCCGCGTCCGAGCCGGCAGAGGCCGCCCCGGTCGCCGCGGTTGCCCAGCAGCCGACGCCGGAGGCGCCCGCGCCGGAGCGCGAGACGCAGGCCGAGCGCAACCAGCGCGTCGCGATGGGCGTCGCCGGAGTGGTGCTGATCGGGCTCGTGCTGCTTTCCCGCAAGGTGCGCAAGAAGCCGGTGCTGTTCTTCGAGAAGAAGAAGTAGGGCATCCAATAAATCAGACCACTAGGTCGGTTTCTGCTAAATTCTTCGCCACCAATTTCCGACATGGACTAGACCTGACGCCGAACCTGTGGGATTTTCACACCTGATCGCGCGTGCGGACTCATTCCGCGCGCTTCCTGGGTGAGTAGCCCACTGAGACGTGGGTCGGCGCCGGGAAGCCCCCCGACCGGTGCCGGCCCACACCCCACATTTCCACCTTCGCCGGAAATGTCCGGCTTGACCAGCGGAATTGCGCGGGTCGCGGATAAATGGGAATTCACCTTTTTCTGCCCAGCTGAAGTCGCACCACCCGTTCGGCGCAGCAGGCCTACCGGTGGGCTCGACGCAGCGCGTTCGCACCGCGCCGCTGATCGAGCTGGTGCACGATGAACGCAAATGCGTACCACCCCGCCCGAAGACCGGATGCCGCCCGAAGGTCGAACCGCGCTGCGCGCTCGCTGCCGTGATGTCGTGCGCCGGAACGCGGCGGCGCTGACCGGGCTGTCCCGCAGCATTCACGCCGAACCGGAGACGGCCTTCGCCGAGCACCGCAGCGCAGCCAAGGTCGCCGCGCTGCTCACCGACCGCGGCTTCACCGTGCGGACCCCGGCCGCCGGTCTGGACACCGCGCTGGTCGGCGAGTACGGCAGCGGGGACCTCGTGGTCGGCATCTGCGCCGAGTACGACGCGCTGCCGCAGGTCGGGCATGCCTGCGGGCACAACGTCATCGCCGCCTCCGCCGTCGGAGCCGCCCTCGCGCTGGCCGACGTCGCCGAGGAGGCGGGCCTGACCGTCCGGCTGCTGGGCACGCCCGCCGAGGAGACCGGCGGCGGCAAGGTGCTCATGCTGGAGGCGGGCGTCTTCGACGACGTCGCCCTGGCGCTGATGGTGCACCCCGGCCCGGAGGACATCTGCCTGCCGAGCTCGCTGGCCATCACCGACCTGGAGGTCCGCTACACCGGCCGCGCCGCGCACGCCGCAGCGGCGCCCGAGCTCGGCCGCAACGCCGCCGACGCGCTCACCGTCGCGCAGGTGGCCATCGGGCTCCTGCGGCAGCACCTGGAGCCGCAGCAGATGGTGCACGGTATCGTCACGGAGGGTGGCGCGGCGCCGAACATCGTGCCCGCGCGCACCGCGGCGGTCTACAACCTGCGCGCTGCCGAAGCGCGCTCCCTGCAGGGCCTGGAGAACCGCATCCGGGACTGCTTCGAAGCGGGCGCGACGGCGACGGGGTGCTCGCACGAGGTCGTGCAGATCTCCCCGATCTACGCGGAGCTCGCCTGCGACCACTGGTTGTCGGAGGAGTACCGTCGCGCGATCACCGATCTCGGGCGTGAACCGCTCGATCGGGGCGCTGAGCGAGGCCGGGTCATCGGCAGCACCGACATGGGCAACGTGACCAGGGCCTTGCCCGCGATCCATCCGATGATCGCGGTGGAATGCGGAGACGCGGTCAACCACCAGGCGGAGTTCGCCGCCGCCTGCGCCACGCCCTCGGCGGACCACGCGGTCCTCGACGGGGCGGTGGCGATGGCCTGGACCGCGCTGGCGGCCGGGCTGGACGGCACGCAGCGCGAACGGCTGCTCGCCGGGGCTCAGGACCGCGCTCGGAAGGGTTCGACCGAACAGTTCTGCACGTCGGGAGGCGTGGCGTGACCGTGGTGGGTTCTCGTGGCCCGGACCCGGGCCAGTCCCCGAACCGTGACGGTTCGGCGGTGGCGGCCGAGGAGTGGGCCGCTGCCCAGGCGACGCTGGTGGCTGACGAGCCGATCGGCGCGACCGAAAGCACGATGGCGGACATGGATTCCCGCTTCGGATCCAGTGTGGATTCCGTCGTGCCCGACCTCGGTGCGGGCCGCGGGCCGTCCTGGCTGGACGCCTGGCTCGGTGCGAACGCGCACCGGGTCATCGCCTGGCGCCGCCACATCCACGCCCACCCGGAGCTCTCCCGCGCCGAGCACCGCACCACCGCGTTCCTCGCCGACCAGCTCGGCCGGGCCGGCCTGACGCCGCGCGTGCTGTCCATCGGAACGGGCCTGACCTGCGACATCGAGGGAACTTCGCCCGGTCCGACGGTCGCGCTGCGCGCCGACATCGACGCGCTCCCGCTGACCGAGGCGACCGGCCTGCCCTACTCCTCCACAGTGGACGGCGTCTCGCACGCCTGCGGTCACGACGCGCACACCACCGTCGCGCTCGGCGCCGCGATGGCCCTGGCCACCGCCCCCGACCTGCCCGGACGCGTGCGGATGATCTTCCAGCCCGCCGAGGAGGTCATGCCCGGCGGTGCGCTGGACGTGCTGGCGGGCGGTTCGCTCGACCAGGTCGACCGGATCTTCGGGCTGCACTGCGACCCGCGCCTGCCCGCGGGCAGCGTCGGCACCCGCGTCGGCCCCATCACCTCCGCCAGCGACCTGCTCGAACTGCGGCTGACCTCGCCCGGCGGGCACACCTCGCGGCCGCACCTGACCGCCGACCTGGTGCACGCCCTGGGCACCGTGATCACCGGCCTGCCCACGCTGCTGTCCCGCCGCGTCGACCCGCGCACCGGAACCGTGCTGACCTGGGGTGCGGTGCACGCCGGGGAGGCGCCCAACGCGATCCCGCAGGACGGCGTGCTCACCGGCACGCTGCGCACCGCCGACCGCGACACCTGGGCGAAGCTGGAACCGCTGATCCACGAGCTGGTGCAGAGCCTGCTCGCGCCGCTGGGCGTCGGGTTCGACCTGCAGCACCGCCGAGGTGTCCCGCCGGTGGTCAACGAGCCGGAGTGCACCGATCTGATGCGCGCCGCGATCACCGCCGCGCTCGGCGAGCGGGCGCAGGCCGACACCCCGCAGTCCTCCGGCGGCGAGGACTTCGGCTGGTACCTGGAGCACGTGCCGGGCTCGTTCGCCCGCCTGGGGGTGCACCCGGGCAGCGGTCGGATCAAGGACCTGCACCAGCCGACGTTCACCCTCGACGAGCGGGCGCTGCTGGTCGGCATCCGCACGATGGTGCACACCGCGCTGCAGGCCCTGCGCAGCTGATCTTCGCCTGATCGAGGTGTATCCGGCGTCGGGTGTATCTCTGGGCGGGGTTCGCGCCTCTGTATGTGCATGAGGACGAACATCGACCGCCCGCAGTTCCTGCCCGCACCCGACTCCCGCACCCCGCTGCCACGGCACGGCGCGCTGCCGCGCGACGAGGCCGAGCTGCTGCTCGGCACGACCGGGCTCGCCGAGGCCCTGGAATCCGGCGAGTGGGTCCAGCTCTGGCGCGGCGTGGTGCTGCCGGCCGAACTGGTGCGCGATCCGATGGCGCGGGCTGCGGCCGCGCTGCTGCGCGCCGGCGACCAGGGGGTGATCTCCGGGCCGACCGCCGTGGCCATGCACGGCTGCGGCCCGGTCGAGGACGCCGTGCACGTGACGGTGCCCTACGACCGCGAGCTGCGTTCGCAGGACGACCTGATCGTGCACCACGCCTGGCTGCGGGAAAGCGAGGTCATCGAGCTCGACGGGCTCCGGGTCCAGGCGCTCGACGTCGCGCTGGCCGACGTGCTGTGCACGGGTCCGCAGCGCTGGGCGCTGGACTGCCTGGAACGCGCCCTGGGTCGGCTCGGTTCCGGAGCCGAGCACTTCCGGGCGCTGGTCGGGGAGCGGCTGGTCCGGCGCCGGGATCGGCGCGGCACCAGGAAGGCCTTCGCGCTGCTGGAGCTCGCGTGGGTGCGCCCGGGCGGGTTCGCGGGAGCGATGCCGTGAGCGATCTGGTAGATTTCACATTCGGGACTGTTAAATACATCGACCTCAATGTTATTTTGAGGCCGCAGGGTGATACTTCGGTCCCGGTGGACCGCGAGCGAAAGGACCGGACGTGCCGGAACCGATCGACCTCGTGCTGCTCGACATCGGCGGACCCGTCTACGACGACTCCGCCTACCGCGACGCGCTGCTGCGCGCCGCCCGCGAGCTCGCGGCCGAGGAGGGGAACGACGTCGGCGAGGACGAGTTCCAGCGCCTCTACGACGAGCGCAGGCAGCTCCAGGGCGGCTCGCTGCGCACCGCCGTCGCTCAGCGCTTCCTCACCGCGCACGACCGGCAGCAGCTCTCCGACCTGGCCGAGCGGTACTGGGAGTACCCGCCGGAGGCCCTCCACGACGACGTGCTGCCCGCCCTGCGCAAGCTCGGCGAGCGCTACCGGATCGCGGTCGTGGCCAACCAGCGCGCCGTCGTCGTCGACGCGCTGCGCCGCGACGGCGTCGCCGAGCACGTCGACATCTGGGCGATCTCGGAGACCGTCGGCGCGGAGAAACCCGACCCGCGGATCTTCCAGCACGCCCTCGACGAGGCCGGGGTGCCACCGTCACGGGCGGTGCACGTCGGCAACCGCCTCGACACCGACGTCCGCGGCGCCCACCGCGTCGGCCTGCGCACAGTGTGGGTGCTGCGCGGCGAAGCGCCACCGGCACCGACGCCGGAGCAGCTCGCCGAGCCCGACATCGCGGTGCGCTCGCTGGCCGAACTGCCCGGAGCGCTGGAGGAGCTCTCGTCATGACCGGCGATCTCGTCGCCGGCGTGGACGTGGCCACGGCCAACGTCCGGGTGCAGGTCCACGACCCGGCGGGTGCCCTGCTGACCGAGGCCTCCCGGCCGCTGCCGGAGCCGGTGCGCTCGTCCGGCGGGCGCTCGGAGCAGAACGCCAGGTCGTGGTGGCCTGCGGTGCGGGACTGCCTGGCCGAGTGCACCGGCGAGCTGGGGGAGCGCCGTCAGGGGATCACCGCGCTGGCGATCTCGGCGACCTCCGGCACGGTCGTCGCCATCGACGGCCGGGGCGATCCGATCGGCCCGGCGCTGATGTACGACGACCGCCGGGACCGGGTCACCTGGCTGGCCGACAACCTGCCGGCGGGCGCCGAGCAGATCTGCCACACGCCCGAGGTGATCGCCCACGAGCTCGCCGGGCACCCGGTCGCCACCGACACCAGCCACGCGCTCAAGAGCGGTTACGACCCGGTCGCGGGCGAGTGGTCGGCTGAGGTCCCGGCCGAGCTGCTGCCGGAGGTCGTGCGCCCCACCGCCGTGCTCGGACGGGTGGGGCGCGAGGCTTCGGCGCTGACCGGGTTGCCGGTGGGCTGCGAGGTCCGCGCGGGCATGACCGACGGGTGCGCCGGGCAGTTGGCCACGGGCGCGGTCGACCCAGGTCGGTTCGTCACGGTGCTGGGCACGACGCTAGTGCTCAAGGGCGTGTCCGAGAAGCTCGTGCGCGACCCGACCGGAGTCGTCTACAGCCACCTGCACCCCGAAGGCAGGTGGCTGCCCGGCGGGGCCGCCAACGTCGGCGGCTCCGCGCTGTCCGATGTGGACCCCGCGGAACTGCCCGAACTGGACTCCGCGGCCCTGGCGCGAGGGCCGGCGAGCGCGCTGAACTTCCCGTTGCGCGGCAAGGGCGAACGCTTCCCGTTCCGCGCGCCGGAAGCGGAGGCGTTCCTGGTCGGTTCGCCGCGGGACCGCGTCGACGAGCACCGGTCCCGGCTGGAGGGAATCGCCTTCTGCGAACGCATGGCGCTGGAACGCCTGGCCGCGCTGGGTGCGGTCGCCGAAGGCCCGATCCGCACGGCGGGCGGCGGCGCGCGCAGCGTCGCCTGGTGCCGGATCCGGGCCGCGGTCCTGGACCGGCCGGTGCTGCGCGTGCGCGGGGCGGGAACGGCGCTGGGTGCCGCGCTGCTGGCCGCAACCGGCTCGATCCACCCGGACCTGAGCACGGCCGCAGCGGAGATGGTGCCCGCGGGCGAACTCGTCGAACCCGACCACGCGGAAATCGCCCGGCTCGGCTCGTCCTACGAGCGGTTCGTGGCGGAAATCCGCCGTCGCGGCTGGTTCTAGAGCTCGCGGGGAGAGCCGGGACCGACGTTGTGGCAGGGGCGCTTCCGCAGCTTCTCGACGTAGTCCTCGGGAGCTCCGGCCGCCTCCGCCGCGTCGGCCATCACGCCGAGGTAGCGAGCTGAGGGGAGTCCGCCCTCGTAGGCGTCGAGGACGTACATCCACGCCAGGACGGGGCCGTCGAGGGTCTGCACCATCAGCCGCAGCTTCTTGTGCATCCCGAGCTCGGCGCCCTCCCAGTTGTCCAGGTTCTTCTCGTCTTCCGGGCTCACGTCGTACAGCACCGTGAAGACCTGCGAACCGGGCTGCTCGACGATGGTCGCGAGGGCGCCTTCCCAGCCGTAGTCCTCGCCGCCGAACGTCAGCCGCCAGTCCAACAGCCAGCCGGTTCCCGCCAGCGGGGAATGCGGGGCGCGCTTCAACATCTGGGCCGGATCCATGTTGGAGCCGTACGCGGCGTACAGAGGCACGCCCCACAGGGTAGCGATCCGATGGCCGGAAAGCGGACCGGACCACAGCACGAATGTGGGTTTCTCGCTCATCCGGTGTCCGGCCGGGCGACCACGAACCGGTGCGGACACCTGCGCACCGGTGACGATCACGGGCAGTGTCCGCCGAGCGGAGTGGTCTTCGCCACGATCACCCATCTCGGGCGGTACCACCCGGTTTGACCGGACTCGTCGCGGCGTACCGTGAGTCCGGCGCCCATCGGTGCAGCCGGTGACCACCGACCATCGGCGGCGGGTGCCCATCGGCCAGATGGACTCAGGAGGAGCGCGAAGTGACCCGCATCGTGATCATGGGAGGCGGCCCGGCGGGCTACGAGGCGGCGTTGGTCGCCGCTTCCAACGGAGCGGATGTCACGCTCGTCGAGCCGGAAGGCCTGGGCGGCGCCTGCGTCCTCTACGACTGCGTGCCCTCGAAGACCTTCATCGCCTCCGCCGGTGCGCGTTCGGCCTTCCGCGACGCCGAGGAGCTGGGCATCCGGACCCCCTCCCGCGAAGCCGACGTCGAGGTGGCCGTGGTGCACGGCCGGGTCAAGGGCCTGGCCCTGGCCCAGTCGGCCGACATCCGGTCCCGGGTCCGCCGCGAAGGCGTCAAGATCATCCCCGGTCGGGCCCGCTTCACCGACCCGACCCCGGGCATGGCGGTGCACCAGATCGGCGTGGACCGCGCGGACGGCACCCACGAGGAGCTCACCGCCGACGTCGTCCTGATCGCCACCGGCGCCACGCCCCGGATCCTCCCGGGCGCCGAGCCCGACGGTGAGCGCATCCTGACCTGGCGCCAGCTCTTCGACCTGCCGGAACTGCCCGAGCACCTGGCCGTCATCGGCTCCGGAGTCACCGGTGTGGAGTTCGCCTCCGCCTACACCGAGATGGGCGTCAAGGTCACCATGATCTCCAGCCGCGACCGGGTGCTGCCGCACGAGGACGCCGACGCCGCCGCGGTGCTCGAAGAGGTGTTCGCCGAGCGCGGCACCGAGGTCGTCAAGCACGCCCGCGCGGAGTCGGTGGAGCGCACCGACAAGGGCGTGGTCATCCACCTCGCCGACGGCCGCAAGGTCGAGGCCAGCCATGCCCTGATGACCGTGGGTTCGGTGCCCAACACCAGCGACATCGGTCTGGAGAAGGTCGGCATCGAGCCGGGCCGGGGCGGCTACGTCGAGGTCGACCGGGTCTCGCGGACCGGCGCGCCGGGCATCTACGCCGCCGGTGACTGCACGGGACTGCTGCTGCTGGCCTCGGTGGCGGGCATGCAGGGCCGGATCGCGATGTGGCACGCGCTGGGCGAGGGCGTCACGCCGATCAAGCTCAAGACCGTCGCCGCGAACGTCTTCACCCACCCCGAGATCGCCACGGTGGGCATCAGCCAGCAGGCCATCGACAGCGGCGAGGTCCCGGCGCGCACCGTGATGATGCCGCTGGCCACCAACCCGCGCGCCAAGATGGAGGGCCTGCGGCGCGGTTTCCTCAAGGTCTTCTGCCGCCCGCAGACCGGTGTGGTCGTCGGTGGTGTGGTGGTCTCGCCGAACGCCAGCGAGCTGATCCTGCCGATCGCGCTGGCGGTGCAGAACCAGGTGACGGTGGACAACCTGGCCAACACCTTCTCGGTCTACCCGTCGCTGTCGGGTTCGCTGACGGAGGCCGGCCGCCTGCTGATGCGGCACGACGACTTGGACTGACGTGCGCCCCTCCGCGGGGGACGATGGCGGTATGACCGAGCTCCCGGTGCTGATCTACGACGGCGACTGCGGGTTCTGCACCCGCAGCGTCCGCCTCGCCGTGCGGTTGCCGGTGCGCATGCGCGTCCGAACCTGGCAGGAAACCGACCTCGCAGCGCTGGGCGCCACCGAGGACCGCGCCCGCCGCGAAGTCCTCTGGGTCGACCGGACGGGTGGGGTCTTCGGTGGCGCGGCAGCGGTCGCCGAACTCCTCAAGTCCTGCCGCGCCCCCTGGCCGGCCCTGGGCTGGATCACCTCGGCCCCGCTCGTGCGCACCCTCGCCGCCCACGCCTACCGCTGGGTCGCCGACAACCGCCACCGCCTGCCCGGTTCGACCCCGGCCTGCCAGCTGCCGCCCGACCAGCGCCCCCACCGCGACTGACGGTGCCTGGAGGCCTTCGGCGAAGACGAACGGCGGTCCGGGCCGCGCTCGTGGAGCGCTGTCCGGACCGCCGTCGGCGTGCGGTGGGCGTTCGTCAGTCGACCCAGTCGAAGGTCTTGGTGACGGCCTTCTGCCAGTTGGCGTACTGCTTCTCGCGGACCTCGTCCGTCATGGCGGGGTCCCACTGCTTGTCCTTGGCCCAGTTGCTGCGGATGTCCTCCTCGCTGCCCCAGAAGCCGACCGCGAGACCGGCCGCGTAGGCGGCGCCGAGCGCGGTGGTCTCGTTGACCTTCGGCCGGATCACCGGGACACCGAGGATGTCGGCCTGGAACTGCATCAGCAGCTCGTTGACGACCATGCCGCCGTCGACCTTCAGCGACTTCAGCGGGACACCGGAGTCGGCGTTCATGGCCTCGATGACCTCGCGGGTCTGGAAGGCCGTGGCCTCCAGCACCGCGCGGGCCAGGTGGCCGCGGTTGACGTAGCGGGTGAGCCCGACGATCGCGCCGCGCGCGTCCGAGCGCCAGTGCGGCGCGAACAGGCCGGAGAACGCCGGCACGAAGTACGCGCCGCCGTTGTCGTCCACGGTGCGGGCGACCTGCTCGATCTCCGGTGCGCTGCCGATCATCCCGAGGTTGTCCCGCAGCCACTGCACCAGCGAACCGGTGACCGCGATCGAGCCCTCCAGGCAGTAGATCGTGTTGTTGTCGCCGATCTTGTAACCGACCGTGGTCAGCAGCCCGTTCTGGCTGATGACTCGCTCGGTGCCGGTGTTGAGCAGGACGAAGTTGCCGGTGCCGTAGGTGTTCTTGGCTTCACCGGGCGACAGGCAGGCCTGGCCGAAGGTGGCCGCCTGCTGGTCGCCGAGGATGCCGGCGATCGGGATCCCGGCGAACACGCCGCGCTCCCGGAACTGCCCGTAGACCTCCGAGGAGGAGCGGATCTCCGGCAGCATCGACATCGGAATGCCGATCTCGGCGCAGATGTCCGGGTCCCACTGCAGGGTCGCCAGGTCCATCAGCAGCGTGCGCGAGGCGTTGGTCGGGTCGGTGACGTGCAGTCCGCCGTCCGTGCCACCGGTGCAGTTCCACAGCACCCAGGTGTCCATGTTGCCGAACAGCAGCTCGCCCTTCTCGGCGCGCTCCCGGATCCCGTCGACGTTGTCCAGCAGCCACTTCACCTTCGGGCCGGAGAAGTAGGTGGCCAGCGGCAGACCGGTCTTCTCCTGGAAGCGGTTCTGCCCCTCCTTCGCACCGAGCTGGCTGACGATCTCGTCGGTGCGGGTGTCCTGCCAGACGATGGCGTTGTAGACCGGCTTGCCGGTGGCCTTCTCCCACACCACCGTGGTCTCGCGCTGGTTGGTGATGCCGCAGGCGGCGATGTCGGAGGAGACGAGATCGGCCTTGGCCAGCGCGCCCGCGCACACCTGCCGGACGTTGTTCCAGATCTCGACCGGGTCGTGCTCGACCCAGCCCGCCTTGGGGAAGATCTGCCGGTGCTCCTTCTGGTTGACCGCGACCACCCTGCCGGAGTGGTCGAAGATCATGCACCGCGTGGAAGTGGTCCCCTGGTCAATGGCGGCGACGTACGAGGCCATTTTCAACCTTCCTTGGTTCAGCTGCTGATGGGCAGGGCGAGGGCAAGCAGAGCCGCGATAGCGCCGCCGATGATCGGTCCCGCGATCGGAACCCACGAGTAGCCCCATTCCGCGGATCCCTTGCCAGGGATCGGCAGGATCGCGTATGCGATGCGGGGGCCCAGGTCACGAGCCGGGTTGATGGCGTAACCGGTCGGCCCACCGAGCGAGTTGCCGATGCCGATCACGACGAACGCGACCGCCGCGTAGCCCAGCGCGGCGTTGCCGAAGTCCGGCACGCCAGGAGCGTCACCAGCGCTGGCGGGCGGGTTCGTGATGACCCAGAAGACCAGTACGAAGGTACCGATGATCTCGGTGATCAGGTTCCACGGAGCGTTCGGCACGGTCGGCCCGGTGCAGAAGATCCCCCGGGTGTTGGCGGGGTCGTCGGTGGTGTCGAACTGCAGCTTGTAGGCGGCCCAGCAGAGCACTGCGCCCAGTGTCGCGCCGATGAGCTGCGCGATGATGTAGACCGGGGCCTGCGCCCAGGTGATGTCACCGTAGATCGCGAGACCGATCGTGACCGCGGGGTTGATGTGCGCCCCGGCCGGTTCGGCGATGCTGGCCCCGGCGAAAACCGCGAAGCCCCAGCCGAAGTTCACCAGCAGCCATCCGCCGCCGACGCCGAGGCTCTTGCTCAGCGTTACGTTCGCGACGACGCCGCAACCCATCAGCGTGAGTATCGCCGTCCCGAGCAGCTCCCAGAGGAATACCTCGCCAAGACTGGTCATTCTTCCGTTCCCCTCGTGATGCCGCCGTTGGCACAGGCGGGTGTTCGCTGTCTGTCCGACATGGAGCGAGTCGGGACGGTACTGCCGCATGGCAACACGTGTCCACGCGTGCCGCCAGTCGTGCGCAGCGCGTTCGTCCGTACGTCCTAATCCGATGTCGCACCCAGTAGCGCGAAGTGCCGAAGGCCCCGGATGCCGCACTCCGGGGGCTGGGGACACCGGTGTCCGGCAAGCGGGGGCCGACAGATCGACCCGGCTACCGGAGGACACTTTAATCACAACTCTGGTGTGAAAAGAAGCGTTGCGAACCGGTCCAGATGGTGTTTTTATCGAGAGGTAAGGTGAGCGTGCGGCGGAGGCCGCAGGCAGCCACCTGGAACGAGGAGCACGCCCATGTCCGGCCGACGACCGTCCGGCAAGCAGCAGGACCGGCGACGCAAGATCACCGAGCTGGTGATGGCGGAGGGCACGCTGCGCATCGACGACCTGGTCGCGACCATCGGCGCCAGCGCCATGACCGTGTACCGGGACCTCGCCGACCTGGAATCCCAAGGCCTCGTGCACCGCAACCGGGGCAACGTCTCGGCCGCGTCGTCGCTGCTCTACGAGGCCGCTTCGGAATACCGGCTGCAGCAGAACCAGGCGGAGAAGGAAGAGCTCGCCCGCGCCGCCGCCGAACTCATCGAACCCGGCCAGGCGCTGGTGCTCGACGACTCCACCACCGGGGTGCACCTGGCGCGGCTGCTGCCCGAACGCGCACCGCTGACCGTGGTCACCAACCACCGCGGCGTCTTCGACGAACTGGCCGCCGCGCCTGGCATCAGCCTCATCTGCATCGGCGGCGACTACCTGCCCTGGGCGGACGCGTTCGTCGGTGGCATGGCGCTGGATTCGCTGCGCAACCTGCGCGTCGACCTGGCGATCATGTCGGTGTCGGCGGTGACCGGCGGCATCGGCTGCTACCCGCAGCAGGAGATGGTGCAGATCAAGAAGGCGATGCTGGCCGCGGCTCAGCGCACGGTGCTCTACGTCGACCACACGAAGTTCCACCGGCGCGCGCTGCACGCGGTCGCGCCCGTCGAGGACTTCGACATCGTCATCGTCGATTCGAGAACACCCGAATCCCAGATCGAAGTGCTGCGCGAGCGCGGCGCGCTCGTCGAACAGGCAACGGCAGCGGGACGCGCTGCGGCAGGCACGGGCAGTGCAGGTCAGGCATGATGACCACCGAGGTGCGCCACCTGCGCGCAGGTCCGGTTCCGCGTCGGCGGTGGGTTCACAACGGTGGGACGCGATTCACAGTAGGAGGACGCAGTGTCCAAGGATAAGACCGAGACCGGAAACCGGCTGAAGGGCGCGTTGGGACCCACCGAGCGGGCCGAGAACTGGAAGCGCCTGGGCTCCGAGGAGTTCGACGTCGTGGTGATCGGCGGCGGCGTCACCGGCGCCGGCGCGGCGCTGGACGCGGCGACCCGGGGACTGCGGGTCGCGCTGGTGGAGGCCCGCGACCTGGCGGCCGGGACGTCCAGCCGCTCCAGCAAGCTGTTCCACGGTGGACTGCGCTACCTCGAGCAGCTCGAGTTCTCGCTGGTGCGCGAGGCCCTGCGGGAACGCGAGCTGATGCTCACCAGGATCGCGCCGCACCTGGTCAAGCCGGTGCCGTTCCTGTACCCGCTGACCCGGCGCTTCTGGGAACGTCCCTACACGGCGGCCGGTCTGCTGATGTACGACACGATGGGCGGGGCCCGCTCGGTGCCGGGGCAGAAGCACCTCAGCCGCGCCGGGGCGCTGCGGATGGTTCCGGCGCTCAAGCGCAGCGCGATGATCGGCGGCATCCGCTACTACGACGCGCAAGCCGACGACGCCCGGCACACCATGACCGTCGCCCGCACCGCCGCCCGCTACGGCTCGGTGGTGATGACCTCGACGCAGGTCACCGGGTTCCTGCGGGAGGCCGACCGGATCGCGGGCGTCAAGGTGCGCGACGTGGAGACCGCCGAGGAGGTCGAGGTCCGGGCGCACGCGGTGATCAACGCGACCGGTGTGTGGACCGACGAGCTGCAGAAGCTCTCCGGTGGTCGCGGTCGGTTCCGCGTCCGCTCCAGCAAGGGCGTGCACATCGTCGTCCCGCGCGACCGGATCGTCGCCGAGACCGGCATGATCCTGCGCACCGAGAAGTCCGTGCTGTTCGTGATCCCGTGGGGCAACCACTGGATCATCGGCACCACCGACACCGACTGGCACCTGGACCTGGCGCACCCGTCGGCGACCAAGGCCGACATCGACTACCTGCTCGAACACGTCAACACGGTGCTGGCCACCCCGCTGACGCACGACGACATCGAGGGCGTCTACGCCGGACTCCGGCCGCTGCTGGCCGGTGAGAGCGAGGAGTCCTCGAAGCTCTCCCGCGAGCACGCGGTCGCGCGGGTCGCGCCCGGCCTGGTGGCGATCGCCGGCGGCAAGTACACGACCTACCGGGTCATGGCGGCTGACGCGGTCGACGCCGTCTCGCCCGACGTCCCGGGCCGGATGGCCTCGTCGATCACCGACCAGGTGCCGCTGATCGGCGCCGACGGCTACCACGCCCTGATCAACCAGGCCGACCAGCTGGCGGGGGCGCACGGCCTGCACCCGTACCGGATCCGGCACCTGCTGGACCGCTACGGCTCGGAGATCCACGCGGTGCTCGCCGCCGCGGAGGACCGTCCGGAGCTGCTCAAGCCGGTCCCGGCCGCGCCGAACTACCTGCAGGCCGAGGTCGTCTACGCGTGCAGCCACGAGGGCGCGATGCACCTCGAGGACGTGCTGACCCGCCGCACCCGGATCTCCATCGAGTACCCGCACCGGGGCGTGGACTGCGCCGACGCCGTGGCGCGGCTGATGGCGGGCGTGCTCGGCTGGGACGAGGACACCATCGCTCGCGAGGTCGCGGTCTACACCCAGCGGGTCGAGGCCGAACGCGCCTCGCAGACCGAACCCAGCGACCAGGCCGCGGACGCGAAGCGCTCGGCGGCCCCGGAAGCGCGGGCCAGCCTGCTCGAACCGGTGGTGTGACCGCGGGAGTCCGCAGAAGGCGAAACGCGCTCGCGACGATGGCCCCCGCTCCGCACCGGACGGGGGCCATCGTCACGACCGCACCCGAGAATTGCAAATTAGCCGCCACAACCACCGCGAAAAGGGGGTCCAGCCCATCCCCGCCCGGCGGCGCCCCCCCCCCACGACCGCACCCGAGAATTCGATTTTCGCGCGAAATTCGACGTCGAACTTCGGGACTCGAACTTCGCGCGAAATTCGAATCTTCCTGCGCGGCACGGGGGCGGGACGGCGGTGGTGCTGGGTCAGCCGGTGACTTCGGTGAGCAGTTCCTCGAGGTGGCCGATCAGGCGGCGGGTGTCGACCGGGGCGATCGTGCTCCACGCCTCCCCGGAAGGGGATGCGGTGCGGGACTGCGTGTAGCGGCCCAGCGCGGTGTCGAAGAACCCGACGACGCGCTCGGCCCGCTCGCGCTTGCCCCACCGATCTCGCGCGGCGGCGCCGAACTGGCCCTGCGCCACCGCGCCCGCGACCATCTCGGCCAGCACTTCGGCGTCGTCGTGGCGAACTCCGCGCCGCTGCAGCGCGCCGGGGAGCTGTTCGACCTTGTCCCCCACGTCGGCCGCCGCCGCGTCGAGCGCCTCGCTCGGCACCGACACCGACCGGCCAGGCCCTGGAGGCAGTTCCGGCAGCGGCGAGATGGCAGCGCGCGGCAGTCCCGCGGCCGAAACCGGGGAGAACGTCAGGTGATCGCGGTCCTTGACGACGAGAACGGCGTGCTCGCCGTCGTTCCCGGCGGCCGCCAGAACCCGCACGCTGCGCTGGAACCAGCTCCGCCCGTCGATCTCGCGGTCGGGCTCAGCGATGACCCGCAGCATCCGCTCCAGCTCCGAGTCGAGTTCTCCAGCGCTGATCAGGCCGCGATTCGACAGCGCGCGCCACGCGGAGGAGACCAGCTCAGCGCGCTCGGTGTGGGTATTGCCCGGCGACGGGACCTTGAGCACCAGCGGAACGCGGTCGAGCCGGAGGTGTTCGGCGAGCACGTCGAACTCCAGCGCCGACAGGCCGATCCGCCGTTCGGTGAGCGGCGAGGTGTTCATCGCCCGGGCTCGCCGCCGATCACCGGGCGCGACCCGGTCTGCGGTTCGTCGAAGAACCCGCCGTCGCCGAGCTTCTCGGTGACCTCGTGCTCGACCCGGTCGTCGTGACCGCGCTTGGCGCGCTTCCCGGTCGCCCTTCCTGCGGCGGATCCGGAGGAACGCGTCGAGCGGCCGGCGGGCTTGGCGCCCGGTGCGGTCGTCCCGCGGTTCGAGGTGCCGCCGGTGGTGGTGCCGGGCGCGACGGTGGGCCCCCAGCTGATCGTCACCTGCGACGAACCGCCGGAGACGTGCGAACCGCGGGAAACCGGGGCGTCCACGACGACCTGCGGCGGCGGGGCGAACGAGGCCAGCGAGGTGGTGTTGGCCTGGGTGGAGGCCTCGTAGGTGCGCATCACGTCGAAAGCGCGCTGCTCGGCGGCGTGCTGCCGCGCCTCCTGCACCTCGTAGTCGGTCTGCCCGCCGAACAGGTGCGTCAGCGCCGACACCGCAGCTCCTGGGTCCTCGCTGGTGACCTGCACCGGCGGTGGCATGTCCCGGCGGGCCTTGCTGATGTGCTCGGCCTGCTGCTCGGCGCGCTCGCGCATCACGGTGCTCGCCTGCTGCGCCAGCACCGCCCACTCACCCAGCGGCCGGAGCCCGGCGTTCGCGCTGTCGGCCGCATCGCCCTGCCACCCGCTCCGGGCGGCGGCGACCGCGGCGGCCAGACCCCCGTCGATCTCGCCGAGCGCCCGGGTCAGCTCGCTCCAGCGGCGCACGCTGTCGGTCGAACCGTGGGCGCCGGGGCCCTCGTTGATCTGCGCGTGCAGCTCGGCGTGCTGGTAGCCCTGCCATCGGTGGTCGCCCATCGATCAGCAACCCCCGCCCAGACCGGCCGCGCTGTCGTGGTCGATCTGCTCGTACTGGCGGCCCGCCTCCTGCAGCGATTCGGCCGCCGCCTGCAACTGGTCCCGGTAGCCGCACAACGCGGTCAGGGCGTCCTCGCCACCGCCGATCGACCGCTCGTTGAACTGCTCGGCGGCGTCGGTGCTGACCGGGTCACCGGCCCACGGGCGGATGCGGAGCTCGGTGATGGCGTGCTCGATCTGCAGCCCGACCGCGTCCAGGGATTCCTGCAGCGAGTTGACCAGGCGCGGGATCGCGGTGGGCTCGACCTGCATCGAGCCACCGGAACCCGCGCCGTAGGGCTCGGTTAACGGCACGTCGTCCCCTCCCACGGGCAGGGGCCATCGATCGGGTGCGGCCCCAGCTGAAACGTCCGCCGGACACTGTATCCGCGATCTGTGACCCTGTGGAGTCCTCCATACGCGGGGAGTGCTGCACCATCAGGGAGTGGACTCCGGCGGGAGCTGCGTCAGGGGCGCGGTGTCCGAGGTCGAGGCCGGCGGGTGGGCGAGGGTGCGCACCGCTTCCTCGGCGACCCGTTGCGCGCCCGCGCAGAGCTGGTCGACCGGGGGCGGCGGCTGTCCGCCGTCGTCGCGGTAGAGCACGTCGAGGTGCTGGCCCTCGGCGACGTCGACCGCGACGTTGCAGGACAGGTCCAGTCCCGGGGTCTTGATCACCAGCGCCGGGAAGCCGTCCACCAGGACCGGGGAGGCCTCGACCTGCGCGGTGTCGTCGGTCCACACCCGCATGCCCTCGGTGGTGATCAGGGCGAGCCGGGCGCCGACCTTGGCGGTGGTGTTGCGGAAGCTGCAGGTGGCAGCGTTGCCGAAACCGGCGTCGGAGTCGGGCAGCGGTTCGCGGTCGAAGCCGAGCTGGTTGCGCTGGTCGGAGGTGAGCAGACCGCACGGGTCGACGCCGTCCAGACCCAGGTCGAACGGCCTCGGCGGTAACGACGGCGGCGCGCTGGTCGTCGGTGCGGGTGGTGGAGGCGGGGGCGGCGCGGTGCCGGCCGTGGGGGCCGACTGCCAGATGCCGCACCCGGTGAGGGTGAGCGCGCCGAGGCCGAGCAACGCGCTGAGACGTCGCGCCCCGGTGAACCGCGAGCTGTGCATGGGCCTCACCGTAACGAAACGTGGTCGCTCGTGACGGTAGGTCTTCACCTGCGTCGCCAGGTGAAGAAGATGATCGCCAGCGCGGGGATGAGCAGGATCAGGCCGATCTGCCGCGCGACCAGCACGAGCGCCAGCAGAGCGACCACCGCGCCGACGGCCATCGCGATCTTGGCGGGCGAGGGCGTGTTGCGCGTGGCGGCCGGGGTCAGCTCGCCGCTGGGCAGCGGCCCGGGCAGGTCGTCGAAGAGCCCGTCGAGCTCGGAACCGAAGCGCGCGGCCGCGGCCTGCCTGCAGCGCTCGTCGTACTCGGCGAGCTCCAGCCGCCCGGCGGAGAAGTGCTCGCCGAGCAGCCGCATGGCCCGTTCTCGCTCGGGGTCACCGATGCGCAGGTCTTTTCCCCGCCGACCGCTGTCCACGTGCCCATCCTACGGACGAAGCATCACCCGTTGGAGTCGCCACGGCCCGGTGCGCTCAGCACCGGGCCGTGAGGAGCTCAGGCGGTCGCCGGCTCGCGGTCGAGCAGCGGCGGGGCGCTGGGGGTGGCCAGCACCTCGTCGTCGAGGACGTTCTCGCTGCGGGCCACCACGACCGGGACGACGATCTGGCCCGCGACGTTGGTGGCGGTGCGCATCATGTCCATGATCGGGTCGACCGCGAAGGCGATCGCGATGCCGGTGGCCACCACCTCGGGCGGGAAGCCCAGCGCGCCCACGGTCAGGGTGAGCATGGTGAACCAGCCGGTCACGCCCGCGGTGGCGATCGAGCCGAACACCGCGACCGCGATGATCGTCAGGTACTGCACCGGGCCGAGGTGGATGCCGAAGAGGTTCGCGATGAACATCGAGCCCACGGCCGGGTAGATCGCCGCGCACCCGTCCATCTTCGTGGTGCTGGCCAGCGGGACCGCGAAGCTGGCGTAGGACGACGGCACGCCGAGGTTCTCGGTCGCCTGCCGGGTCATCGGCAGGCTCGCGCCGGAGGAGCGGGAGACGAACGCGAACTGCAGGACCGTCCAGGTCTTGGCGAAGAAGCGGGCCGGGCTGACCTTGGCCACCAGCGACAGCAGCAGCGGGTACACCGCGAACAGCACCAGCAGGCAGGCCACGTAGGTCGAGCCGATCAGCTTCACCAGCGGCAGGAAGAACTCGTTGCCGTAGCTGGCCACGGCGTTGCCGATCAGGCCGAGGGTGCCCAGCGGGGCGAGCCGGATGATCCAGCCGAGCACGCGCTGGATGACCTCGAAGGCGGCCTTGTTGAAGGCGACGAACGGCGCCGCCTTGTCACCGAGGCTGTAGGTGGCCGCGCCGATGATCAGCGACACGAACACCACCTGCAGCGTCTCGCCCTCGGCGAAGGCGCTGATCAGGTTCTCCGGCACCAGGCCGTTGAGCAGGTCCAGCCAGGAGCCCTGCGTCTTCTGGCCGATGGCCTGCAGCTTCTCCGGATCGGGCTCGATGACCAGGCCGCGTCCCGGCTGGAACAGGCCGCCGACCAGCAGGCCGATCACCACGGCGATCAGCGAGGTGATGGCGAACCACAGCGCGGTCTTGCCGCCCAGCCGCGCGGCGGTGCGGCCGCCGCCGAGCGAGCGGAGGCTGTTGATGCCCACCACGATCGCGGTGAAGATCAGCGGCAGCACGGTGAAGCTGAGCAGCTTGGTGAACGTCGAGCCGATGGTGTCCAGGGTCGTGACCAGCCAGTCGGCGCCGGTCTGCTTGGCGATCCAGCCGAGCAGCGCGCCGAGCACCAGGGAGGCGAGCACGGCGACCGCGAACAGCTTCGGGTTGAAGCGCAAGCGCGACCGCGCAGCGGTAGTGGACACGGAGATCTCCTGAAGTCGTGAAGGATGGGTGCGACGAGGGGCGCGAGCGGGCGCCGGGGGATCGGCCGAGTGGGGTCGTCAGCTCGGGCCGGAGGAGATCAGCGACAAACGCAGCTGGCCTGCCGTCGAAGATCGACGTGCAGGCGGGAAGTCAGGAACCACCGTCGCGGGATGCCCATAGCGACTTCAATTAACCACTCGATCGAGCGATTAAGTCCCGGAGGTGGCCGAAATGTGCCGACGTTCACCCCGATGTCGGCATCGCCCGGGTGCGACGCGGCCCGATCAGGCCGCTCGCTGCCCTGACGTGAGGAGCTGAGCCGGGCTCAGGAGGTGGGGCGGTTCCAGAGGTCGGTGATGGTGAGGCCGAGGTCCGCGAGGAGCTTCCGGGTGAGCGGCAGGCTGATGCCCAGCACGCTGGAGGGATCACCGTCGACGCCCTCGATGAACCAGCCGCCGAAGCCCTCGAGGGTGAAACCGCCCGCCACGTGCAGGGGTTCACCGGTGGCGACGTAGGCGTCGATCTCGGCTTGGGTGGGCGTGCCGAAGCGGACCGCGGTGCCCAGGTGGCCCGCGGTGCGATCGGTGATCTCGCCGTCGCGCACCCGGATGATCGCGTGCCCGGTCAGCAGCTCGGCGCTGGTCCCGGCGTTCTGCGCCCAGCGCTTGGCGGCCACCTCCGGCGTGCCGGGCTTGCCGACGATCTCGCCGTCGGCCTTCAGCAGCATCGAGTCGCACCCGACGACGACCGCGTCGGGCTCGGCGAGTTCGGCCGCGACCGCTTCGGCCTTGGCCTGCGCCAGCGCGGTGACCAGCTCGTGCGGAGCGGGATCGGTCAGCGACGCGGTGACCGCGTCCTCGTCGACACCCGAGACCTGCACCAGCGGTTCGATCCCCGCTGAGCGCAGCACGGACAGGCGGGCGGGCGAGGCGGAAGCGAGCACGAAACGCACGAGGACGATGCTAGAGGCCGTGCTCGCGCCGTTGTGCATAGGCTGAGCGGGTGAGCACCGAGGTTCTGCTTGACGGGGACCGGCTGCGGCGGCGGCTGGTCGACGACGGCCCCTACGCGGCCCTGGACGTGGTCGCGGTGACCGGCTCCACCAACTCCGACCTGTCCGAGGCCGCGGCCAAGGGCGGCGCGGACCGGACCGTGCTCATCGCCGAGGAGCAGAGCGCCGGGCGCGGCCGGTTGCAGCGGCGGTGGGTCTCGCCACGCGGCTCCGGGCTGTTCGTCAGCGTGCTGCTGCGTCCCGGGGTCCCGCCGTCGGCGGTGTCGTGGATGCCGCTGATCGCCGGAGTCGCCCTCGCCGAGACCGTCGAGCGCACCACGAGCGTGCCCGCCGGGCTGAAGTGGCCCAACGACCTCCTGCTCGGCTCCGGCGATGACTGGTTCAAGGGAGCCGGGATCCTCTCCGAGGCGGTCGCCGGATCGGACGGCATCGCGCTGGTGCTGGGCATGGGCGTCAACATCCGGCAGCAGCGCGACGAGCTGCCCGCCGGTGCGGGCGGCCTGCCCGCCACCTCGTTGGCGGCCGAAGGCGCCGAGGTGGACCGCGAGGAGTTCGCGGTGGCCCTGCTCGAATCCCTCGCCGAGGTCGAGGGTCGCTGGCGCGAGGCGGACGGCGACGTGGTGCCCACCGGGCTGCTCGACCGCTACCGCCGGTTGTGCCGAACCCTCGGCCAGCGGGTGCGGGTCGAACTGGGTGATCACGACCTGCGCGGGGTGGCCGAGGACGTCGACTCCGGCGGAAGGCTCGTGGTGCGCGCCGACGACGGGCGGACCAGCGAGGTGTCGGCCGGCGACGTCGTGCACATCCGACCGAGTTGAACGTTCTCCGCGCTCGGGCGCGGCCGGTAACGTGATTCCCAGACCGGCGTCGAGGGCTGAGGAAGGGGAACGGTGGCCTACCCAGACGGCCTGCTGCACGACGACGAGGACGTGGTCGTGCACAAGCACCCGCACTGGAAGATGCTGCTCGGCCCGGTGCTGGTGCTGTTCGTGGTGGTCGGCGGTGCTTCTTACCTGGCGGCGCTGGTGGCGACGACGCCGTGGCGGTTCCCGGTGTGGATCGCGCTCGGCGTGGTGGGCCTGGTGCTGATCGTCTGGCTGACCCTCGCCCCGCTCGCCCGCTGGCGCACCACGCACTTCGTGATCACCACGCACCGGCTGATGGTGCGGGAGGGCGTGTTCACCAGGTCCGGCATCGACATCCCGATGTGGCGGATCAACTCGGTGCGCTCCCGGCGCGGTCTGGTGGACCGCGTCTTCGGCTGCGGAACCTTGGTGGTCGAGTCGGCGTCGGACGAACCGCTGGAATTCGACGACATCCCGCAGGTGGAGCAGGTGCAGACGCTGCTCTACCGAGAGGTGGGCGATGGTGCCGGACACCGGGCGCAGGAGGGCTGAATGGGATCACGTGAACTGGGCTTGCCGATGCGGGTCCCCTCGCCGGAACCGGCGGGCCTGCCCGCCGAGGTGACGATCTGGGAGGTCGGCGCGCGCGACGGCCTGCAGAACGAGAAGGAGATCGTCCCGCTCGAGGTGAAGCTGGAGTTCCTGCGGCGGCTGGCCGATGCCGGTCTCGTGGTGCTGGAGGCGACCAGCTTCGTGCACCCGAAGTGGGTTCCGCAGCTGGCCGACGCCACCGAGCTGCTGGCCGGGCTCGACCAGGCCCCCGGGGTCCGGTACCCGGTGCTGGTGCCCAACGAGCGCGGCCTGGACCGCGCGCTGGACGCGGAGGTGCGCGACATCGCGATCTTCGCCTCGGCGACCGAGACGTTCGCGCAGCGCAACCTCAACAGCGGCCTCGACTCCCAGTTCGCCATGTTCGACCCGGTGGTCTCGCGCGCGGTCGGCGAGGGCATCGCGGTGCGCGGCTACCTGTCGATGTGCTTCGGCGACCCGTGGGAGGGCCCGGTGCCGGTCGAGCAGGTGGTGACCGCGGGCAAGCGCCTGCTGGAGATGGGCTGCTTCCAGCTGTCCCTGGGCGACACCACCGGCGTGGCCACGCCGGGTCACGTGGAGGCCCTGCTGCGCGCGTTCGCCGCCGCCGGGGTCGAGGTCGGCGAGCTGGCGGTGCACTTCCACGACACCTACGGCCAGGCGCTGGCCAACACCAGCACCGCCCTCCGGCACGGCGTGTCCACTGTGGATTCGTCGGCGGGTGGGCTGGGCGGTTGCCCCTACGCCGAGTCCGCGACCGGCAACCTCGCCACCGAAGACCTGGTCTGGATGCTCGAAGGCCTCGGCATCGAGCACGGCGTCGACCTCGACGCCCTGGTCGGCACCAGCCTCTGGATGGCCGAACAACTGGGCAGGCCGAGCCCTTCCGCGGTGGTGAAGGCCCTCGGCTAGTCCTGCTCGCGGGTTCCGAACATTCCCAGGAAGCTGAACCGCAGGACGCGCTCGCCTTCCCGGTCGGCGGTGCCGGTGATCTCCACCAGGCCGAGGTCGGGCTTGCTCCGGGAGCGTCGCTGGCCGGTGACCTCCACGCCGAAGTGCAGCACATCTCCCGGGAAGACCGGCGCCATCCAGGTCAGCTCGTTGCCGCCGGGCGAACCCTGCGAGGTCGAATCGGCCAGCACGTGATCGACGTAGGCGCGCATCCACAGCGACGCGGTGAACCAACCGGACGCGCACAGTCCGCCCAGCACCGAGTTCTTGCCCGCCTCCTCGTCGAGGTGGAACGGCTGCGGGTCGAAGCGGGCGTTGAACGCCAGCATCTCCTCGCGGTCGATCTCGACCTTGCCCAGATCGAAGGTCCGCCCCGGCGTCAGGTCCTCGTACGCGATGGTCGCCATGCCGCCATCCTCGCAGGTGCTGGGCGTGGACGACGTTGAGAGGGTGCTCACAGGCCGCCTCGCCGACCGGCGATTTCCGAGCGCGAGCAGCGTCGGACTGGTGAAAACCGCGCCCTGGCGTGGAACCATCGAGAGGTCGGTGCGTCCCATCCACGAGGGCACCGACCGCCGGCGGCAGGGGAGGGAAGCGGCAGTGCCAACCGACCACAGGACCCAAGTCGACGAGCTGGTCGCCGAGTACCGGCGGAACCGGGAACGCCTGGCCGGGACCCGGCGCGACCTCGCCGCCGTCACCGCCACCGCGAGCAGCGACGACGGGCGGGTGCGGGTCGTCGTCGGTCCGCGCGGTGAGCTGACCGACCTCGTCCTCGCCGACGACGTGCGGATGCGCCCCGCCGAACTCGCCGCCACCATCGTCCGGCTCAGCGTCGAGGCCGCCCGGGCCGCAGCGGAACGCTCCGCCGACGTGCTCGCCGAGGTGCTGCCCGCCGGAACCGACCCCGAGCTGCTGCTCGGCCCACCGCCGGAAGCGGTGCCGCGCAACGAAACGCGGCCCGCCGACGACGAAGTTGAGGACGAGGACTTCTCCGACGCCAGCTGGTTGCAGCAGGGCCCGACGGGACGGACGTGAGCATGGGCGGTTTCCGCAGCGACGTCGAGCAGCTGGCGCACCGCGCCGGCGAGTTCGAGGACCTCGCCGGCCAAGCGCAGCGCATCGCCGACGCCCTGCGGCAGGCGGTGGACGCCGCAGGAGCCTGCTGGGGCGACGACGACTTCGGCACCCGCTTCGCCGAGTCCCACTTGCCGAAGGCCGACGAAGCGCTGGCAGCGGCCGCGAAACTGCCCGGAGAGCTCCGCGAGCTGGGCGAGGAGTTCGCCGCCGCGGCCGACACCACGCGGCAGACCGACGCCGACAACGCCGACCTGCTCCGCCGACTCGCCGGGGAGGTGTGAGCCCGTGGGCATCGAACTCCCCGCTGAACTCCGCGACGTCGCCGCCCGAGCCGGAGCCCGCTGGCCCGCCGCCGACGAAGACCTGATGCGCGAATCCGCCGCGGCCTGGCGCGAAGCCGCGACCTCGCTGGACTCGCTCACCCGCGACGCCGACACCACCGCGCAGGGCGCGCTGCGCTCCTTCGAAGGCGCGGCCGCGCAGGCGGCGGGCCGGGAGTGGGACGCGCTAGCCGCCGGCGACGGCCTGCTGCCCACCACCGCGAAGCAGTGCCTCGACGCCGCCGATCGCCTGGACCGCGCGGCCGAGCAGATCGGCACCGCCAAGGTCGAACTCGTGCGGGAGCTCGTCTCGCTGGCCAAGCAGACCGACGCCGCCGAGCAGGCCGCTGCCGCCGGGCACCCGCAGGCCCTGGCCGGTCTCGACTCGGCGCTCAGCGGCGCGGCGGCCAACGTCGCGCGCGTGCACGAGGACCTGTCCACCGCGCTCGGCACCGGTGCCCGGGAGGCGTCCCAGGGCGCCTCCGGTGCTCTGGCGGAGGTCGGCGCCACCGCAGGCCATACGCTGGACACCGGAACCGGGTCCGCTGAATCCATAGTGGACTCGGCGGGAGTCGGGGATGTCGGTGACGTGGTCGGAGATGCGGAACGTGGTCTGCGGGAAACAACCGGGGGAGCCGAGGGTGCGCAGGACACCCTCCGCGAAGCGGTTCCGGAAGGCGGCATCGGTGCCCCCGCTCCCGCTGCTCTCGGGTGGGGGCAGGAGATGTCCGAGGCGGGAACCGGGCCGATCCCGGTGATCGGCCCCATCGGCGGGCAGCCGGACGACGCGCCCAGCACCGCGCCGCACGCCGTGCACACCGCGTGGGCAGGTTCGCAGCCCGGAACGCAACCACCGCCGCCACCAGCGGGTTTCACCGCGCCACCGCCGCCGCAGCAGCAGCCCGGCGGCTTCGCCGTCGCGCCTGGAGGCCCGGCCGCGCCACCACCGCCGCAGCAGGGCCCGGCGCCGGCGCGCTCGCCGCAACCGCCCGCGCCGCCCAACCGGGGGCCGGTCGCTCACGGACAGGTCGTACCGCCCGCGCCGCAAGGCCAGCACGTCCCGAACCGGCCCCAGGCGCAGGCGCCCCAGAACCAGCCCGGTCCGGCGGCGAACGTGCAGCGCGGGGCGCTGCGCCCGCTGCCGCCGCAGGCCCAGCCCGCACCGGCGGCGCCGGAACCGCAGCAGCGCCCGCTCCGCCACGGGCCGCGCAACGCCGACGTGGTGGCCTTCGTGCTGCACCAGTTCCCCATCGGCTACATGCCGGTGGCCGCCGACCAGGCCAGCAGGCAGCTGCCCGCGCACGAACCGCCGGAAACCCGCGAGGGGCTGAACTTCCCGCCGCAGGATCACCCCCGGTCCGACCTGGTCGACGACACCGACGCGCTGCGCCGCGCCCGGTCGGCCGCGGTCTACGAGGACGCGCGGCGCGACAGCGGGGATCGCGCCGAGCGCGACAGCGTCCCGGCGGAACTGCTCGCCGGGCACGACCCGCTCGGCGAGCTCAGCGAGCTCGACTGGGAACGCCGCTACGCCAACCGGGAAGGCGACCAGCCCGATCACCGCTGGCCGCAGGAGTTCCCGGAAGGCGGGTTCGAGCCGGGCGAGGCCGTGGTGCTGGAACCCGACACCGTCATCGACCTCCTCGGCAGCGGCGACGGGAGGCTCTTCTGCGCTGCGGCAACGCCTTTCGCGCACCGCTCGCTGCCACCGGAGCACGCCGAGCGGGACTACCGGCGCTACCGGCTGCTGCGCCCGCTGCCGGTGTGGCGGTCGGTGGCCGCGCCGTGGTTCGAGCAGCCCGGCGGCGGAATCCGCTACCGCGCCACGTATTCCGCCACCGACCTGGTCGGGCTCGGCTACCTGGTGGAGCTGACCAAGGCCCGAGAGCTGTCCGAGGCCTCCACCCTGCGGCTGGTGCTCACCGGCAGCACCGACGGCGAACAACCCCCGGACGAGCGAGAACGGCAACAGGAGAGCACGCGGTGAACAGCGAATCGGTACTCGGCTGGCTGGTCGCGATGGGAGTCCCGGAAGAACTGATCTCCATCGGCACCGAATCCGAAGACGCCTGGTGCCTGCTGCGCGCAGAATCCGAGTCCGGTCCGGCCTGGGAGGTCTTCTGGCGCGAGCAGGGCAACCGCTACGACTGGGCCAGCTTCAGCAACGAGCAGGTCGCCTGCTTCTACCTGTTCGGCCGGCTCACCTGGACCCAGGCCCTCCGCGGCGTCGTCGGCCCGGTCGACGTCACCAGCACCCCGCCCCGAGGAACCCCGCTCCCCAAGTGATCCCGCGCGCCAGGGGCGAAAACCGCAGGAATCGTCCGAATCCTGCGGTTTTCGCCCCTGCTGAAGCGGTGCGGGCATCTGAGTAGTGCTACTGATGCCGCGGGTGGGCGTGGCGTGGATCATGTCGGCATGTCGCAACCGCACCAGGGAGACACCCTTCAGCTGGTCGCAGGTGAGTTGGCCGCGATCGGGCAGCGCCTGTCGTACCTGGGCAGCGTGCTGCAGACCGAGGCCGCGAACCGGCCGCAGGAGGCGCCCGCGCCACCGGCCGCTCCGGCCCAGCCCGCCGAGCCGGTGCCCGCCCACTCGCCGCAGGTGGCCGAGCCGCGCCGACGGTTCCGGGCGGACCTGGAACCGAGCCGGGTGCTGGCCTGGGTCGGCGGCGGGGTGACCCTGCTCGGCGTGGTGTTCCTGCTGGTCCTCGCGGTCCAGCAGGACTGGTTGGGCCCGGCGGCCCGGGTCGCGGGCGGAGCGCTGCTGGCCGCGCTGCTGATCGCCGCCGGCTGGTGGGTGCACCGCAAGGCCGCCGAGCAGCGCGTGGCCTCGATCGCCCTGGCCACCACCGGTTTCGCCGCGATGTTCCTCGACGTCGTCGCCGCGACCGCGCTCTACGGCTACTTCCCGGTTCCCGCCGGGCTCGGCATCGGCCTGGTCGTCGCGATCGGCGGGCTGCTGCTCTCCGACCGCTGGCAGGCGCAACCGCTGGCGATCGGCGTGGTCCTCGGTTCCGCGATCTGCGCGCCGATGATCACGCAGGGGGCCGACGCCCTGCTGATCGGCTTCGTGGTGCTGCTGCAGGTCGCCGCGGCGCCGGTGCAGGTGCGGCAGGGCTGGGGCGGGCTCGCGCTCGCCGCCGGCGTTCCGTCGGTGCTGGCCGCGCTGGTCGGCGCCTTCTGGGGCTTGGCCTACCCGAACCCGGTGCTGGTGCCCGCGATCCTGGCGGCCGCGGTGCTGGGCATCGTCATCGCCGCCGTCACCGCCGGTTTCCGGCCCGCGGCCGAACGCACCGCGATCGGGCTGCTCGTCGCCGCACCGACGCCGTCGTTCCTGGCCGGGCCGCTGCTGCTGGAACGCGCTGAGGCGACCGCGACCGGCGTCGGCATGGCGTTGCTGCTGGCCGCGATCTGGGCCGTCGGGCGCTACCTGCCCGCCTTCGCCGACTGGTTGCCGAGCCGCTTCCTGGCCGCGGTCGGAGCGATGGCCGTGGTGGCCGCCGGGCAGGCGACGATCACCGCGCTGGACGTGTCGAGCTGGGCGACCGGCCTGCTGTGCGAGGCGCTGCTGCTCACGGTCGCCGGGCATCTGCTGCGGCGCGGCGGGATCCTGCTCGGCGCCGCCTGCTACGCGGTGTTCGGGTTCTTCCTGGCCCTGGGCAACGAGGTCCCGGTCGACGCGTTGCTGTGGTCCGACGACGGCACCGGCGTGGCCGGTCTGGTCGCCGGTCTGCTGATCGCCGTCGTCGCCGTCGCGCTGCCCACCGCCGGTGTGCGCATCGGCAAGATCGCCAGCCTGCCGAAGTCGCTGCCGCTGTGGGCCTCGGCCGCGCTGGCGCTGCTCTACGGCACGGCCAGCGCCACGATGGCGGCCTGCCTGCTGGTCAGCGAATCGCGCGGTGCGTTCCTGACCGGGCACATCCTGATCACCCTGTGCTGGGTGATCTTCGCGATCGCGCTGCTGCTGCGCGGTGTCCGCGTCCGGCACCTGCGCATCGGCGGACTGGTGCTCACCGCCGTGTCGCTGGCGAAGCTGCTGCTGTTCGACCTGGCCACCCTGGACGGTTTCGCCCGCGTCATCGCCTTCCTGTGCGCAGGCCTCATCCTGCTCACCGCGGGAGTCGGCTACGCCCGCCTGCTGAGCCGCCCATCGGCTGAGCGGCCACCTCGGAACGCGTGCGAGCGGCGTAGCCGCGAGGCGTGAAGACCGCCCTCGCAGCTGGCACCGACGTCTGAGGTTCCGCTGCTCGCACCGCCGAGCAAAGCGAGTCGATGCAGGTGGTCAGCGCTCCAGCAGGCGCAGCGCCTCGTCGTGGAGGTGGCCGTTGGTGGACAGGGCGTTGCCGCCGTCGTAGCGGGCCGCGCCGGAGAGGTCGGTGAACCTGCCACCGGCCTCCTCCACCAGGACCTGCGCCGCCGCCACGTCCCACGGGTTGACGATCGGTTCCGCGGCGATGTCGATGGCGCCCTCGGCGACCAGGCAGTGGTGCCAGAAGTCGCCGAACGCCCGGTTCTCCCAGCACGCGTCGATCAACCGCAGGTAGGACTCCCGCGAGTGGTGCTCCACCCACGTGCCCAGGTGCGTGGTCGACACGTAGGCGTCGGCGGTGTCGCGCACCCCGGACACCGAGATCCGCTCCGGCTCGCCCTGCCCGGTCCGGCACCAGGCGCCCTCACCGGAAGCCGCCCACCAGCGCTTGCCGAGGGCCGGTGCGCTGATCACGCCGACGATCGGGCGCTGCCCGTCGACCAGCGCGATCAGCGTGGCCCACGCGGGAACCCCGCGCAGGAAGTTCTTCGTGCCGTCGATCGGGTCCAGCACCCACGCCCTGCCGTCGCCCGTCGTGCCGCCGCGCTCCTCACCGGCGACGACGTCACCGGGCCGGTGCTCGGCGATCACCTCGCGCACCGCGTCCTCCACCGCCAGGTCGGCGTCGGTCACCGGGGTGCGGTCGGGTTTGCGGTCGACGCCGAGATCGCGGGCGCGGAAGCGCGCCGTGGTGATCGTGTCGGCAACGTCGGCCAGCTGCTGGGCGAGGTCGAGATCGCTGGTGGTCACGAGCGTGACCCTAAACCGTGCCGCTCGGCGAGCAGCCGAGGCGGTACCAGCACGGCCGGGCCCGCGTGCAACAGCCCACGCGGCGGACGGGATCTTGCGCGCCATCTAGTCTGGGAGGTGTGAGCGTGGTGTTGCTGGCAGAAGACGATCCGGCCATCGCTGTGCCGCTGTCCCGGGCGCTGCAACGCGAGGGCTACACGGTGAAGGTGATCGAGGACGGTCCTTCGACGCTGCGCACCGCCTCCGAAGGTGGCGTTGACCTGCTGGTGCTCGACCTGGGCCTGCCGGAGATGGACGGGCTGGAGGTGTGCCGCAGGCTGCGGGCGCAGGGCCGCGGGCTCCCCGTCCTGATGCTCACCGCGCGCACCGACGAGGTCGACTTCGTGGTGGGCCTCGACGCCGGCGCCGACGACTACGTGGCCAAGCCGTTCCGCCTCGCCGAGCTGATGGCCCGCATCCGCGCGCTGCTGCGCCGGGGCGCGCCGGAAACGCTGGAGGCCTCGGGCGTGCGCCTGGACCTCACCGCCCGGCGGGTGCTGGTCAACGAGCACGAGGTGCAGCTGGCCAACAAGGAGTACGAGCTGCTGCGGGTGCTGATGCAGCACGCCGGGCAGGTCGTGACCCGCGAGGACATCCTCGAAGAGGTCTGGCCGGAGTCCGACCGCAAGGGCAGCAAGACCCTCGACATGCACATCTCGTGGCTGCGTCGGAAGCTCAGCGACAGCAACGGGCGGCTCGACGAAACCCGCATCGCCACCGTTCGCGGCGTCGGGTTCCGGTTCAACTCGGGCTAGTCGTCGATGCGTCGCCGGATCCTGCAGGCCACGCTGCTCGCGGTGGCCGTCACCACGGTCGTGCTGGGCCTCCCGCTGGGCTTCAGCGCGCTCAAGCTCGTCCAGGACCTGACCGGCGCCGACCTGTCGACCCGGGCGCAGCAGATCGCCACCCTGCTCGACGAGCAGGTCGCCAACCAGCGCCCGATCGACCTCAACGCGGTGCGCCTCGCCGTCCCGAAGGGCGCGCGGCTGGTCGTGCGCACCCAGGCCCACGACTACGTCTACGGACCGGATCCGGGCGAGGACCCGCTGGTCCAGAGCGTGCCGATGGTGCAGAGCGGCACGGTCACCATCGCCGCGCCGAGCGCCCCGGTGCGCACCCAGCAGCTGCAGGTCGCGGGACTGGTGCTGATGCTGGTGATCCTCTCAGCGGGTACCGGCATGTTCGTCGCCTCGGTGACCGCGCGGCGGCTCGCCGACCCGCTGCGCCACGTCGCCGCCCGCGCCGCCCGGCTCGGCGCCGGTGACTTCCGCCCCGATCCGCAGCGGCACGAAGTTCCCGAGCTGGACCGGGTCGCCGACGCGCTGGACGCGTCCGGCGCGGCGCTGTCCCAGCTGGTGCAGCGGGAACGCGAACTCGTCGGCGATGTCTCGCACCAGCTCCGCAGCCGTCTGACCGCCTTGCACCTGCGGCTGGAAGCCCTGGCCGCGGTGGAGGACACCGACGTCGCCGAGGAAGCCGGGGCAGCCCTGGAGCAGGCCGAACGCCTCTCGGCGGTGCTCGACGATCTGCTGGCCGCCGCGACCGCCGCGCGCGCCCGCGACGCCGAACCGCTGGACGTGACAAGCCTGCTCAACCAGGTCGCCGAGGAGTGGCGCGAACCGCTGCGCGCGCAGGGCCGCTCGCTGCGGCTCAAGATCGGCGACGAACTCCTGGCGCGGGCCACCCCGGCCCGGCTGCGCGAGGCGATCGGCGTGCTGCTGGACAACGCGCTGCGGCACGGCGAAGGCCCGGTCACGCTGACCGCCCGCCACGGCGGCGGCACCGTGCTCATCGAGGTCGCCGACGCCGGATCGGGTGTGCCGGACGCCCTGGTCCCGCACGTCTTCGAGCGCGGCTTCTCCGGCCACGGCTCCACCGGGGTCGGGTTGGCGCTGGCCAGGGCGCTGGTGGAGGCCGACGGCGGTCGCCTGGAGCTCGGCCAAGCCCGGCCGGCGATGTTCGAGGTCTTCCTCCGCATCGCCCGCGCCGACGACGTGCTGGGCCTGCCGTGGAAGCCGGAACCGACCCCGCGCTGAGCCTCAGCGGGCCATCGCGCGGTCTCGGGGCCGGGCCTGCTCGTGGTCGGTGGGGAAGACCCACTTGCGGAAGGCCCACCAGCGGAACGCCATGCCCAGCAGCAGGCCCACGATCTGGCCCGCGGTGAAGTCGGCGATCTCCTCGACGAGCCTGCTGGTGAACGGCGTCTGCAGGTGCAGCACGTAGCGCGAGACCCACAGCGGCGCCGAGTACAGGCCGACGCCGATGCCGCTGATGATGAAGTACAGCGTCGCCTCGTGATGCCTGCGATGACCGCCGCGGGTGCGGAACGACCAGTCGCGGTTGAGCACGTAGGACACCAGCGTCGCCACCAGCACGGCGATGACCTTCGAGGTCACGGGCTTGGGCGAGAGGATCGTCAGCTTCAGCGCGTAGAAGATGCCCGTGTCGATGAAGAAGGTGATCGCGCCGACGACACCGAACTTGAGCAGCTCCCGGTGCCGCAACGCGAGAGCTCGGTACGCCTGCGGAACCCGCTCGAGCACCGAATCTGCAACGGACACGGCCCCGAGTCTACGGAGTGGTCCCGGGCACACGGCCCAGGACCGGAGTAGGCCGTCTCACTTTTCCGGCTCCGTGCCGTGCCCGGTCGTGGGGGGGGGGGGCGGGGCGCGGGGGGCGCGGGCGGGGGGGGGGGCCGGCGAGGGGGGCAG
>NZ_JAWLNX010000007.1:58878-125256 GCF_035320975.1 Saccharopolyspora mangrovi
ACGGCCCAGGCCGGGTTTCGGCCGTCCCACTTTGCCGGCTCCGTGCCGTGCCCGGTCGTCGAGAACCGCGACGTCCGGCGCTGCGAACGTCGCGGTTCTCGACCCGATCAGGAGACCGAGCTCGTGGTGCTCGACGTCGGCGGGCTCGTCGTGCTCGTCGAGGACGACGGCGGCGGTGTCGACGACGTGGTGGGCGGCGGCGTCGAGCTCGGGGTCGGGCTCGGCGTCGTCGTGGTGGTCGGCGGCGGGGTGGTCGTCGTGGGAGCCGGCGGGACCGTCGTCGGGGACGGCTCCGGCCGCGGGCGCTCGTGCGACGGCGGGCCGCAGTGCCAGTCGTAGTGCTCCCACGGCCGGTCGTGCCCGTTGCTGTGCCCGTTTCCGTGGCCATGACCGTGCCCATGACCGGGCGGCCACGGCGGTTCGCCGGTGTGGCCCGGCGGCCACCACGGCGGGCAGTCCGGCCGGGTGCTGGTCGTCGGCGGCGTCGTGCTCGTGGTCGGCGGCGGGGTCGGCTCCTCCGAGGGCTTCGGCGGCCACCACGGGAACCACGTGCGCAGCAGAACGGCCTGCTCGTCGCTCGCCTCGCCCAACCTCGCGGAGATCGGCACCCACACGTCGTGCTGCTTGCGGCCGTCGACCACCGCGGCCTCCGGGTCCTGCGTCGGCCACCACGGCCAACCCGGGTGGTGGTCGTGGTCGCTGGAGACCCACACCTCCCGGTAGAAGCCCTCGTTCGGCGCGAGGCTGTCGTCCGAGCAGGTCACGGCGTTGCCCGTGGCGGTGCAGCCGGCGGGCACGGCGTCGGCCTCGACGCCCTCCGGCAGGTGGGCCACGACCTCGGCGCGACCCGTGCTGGTGCCGGTGTTGCGCACGCCGATCGCGATCCGGCTGATGTCCATCCACGGCTGGTCCCAGGCCCAGGCGTGGAGATCGATGTCGTCGACCGGCTTCGGCGGTTCCGGTGGCCTCGGCGGTTCGGGTTCCGGCGCGGGCTGCACGATCACCGGCACGGCGGGCAGCCGCAGGGCGATCTGGGCGCCAGCGCTGATGTTCACGGTGATCTCACCGCCGGTCGCCGACTCGTCGGCCTGCACCAGGTAGCCGAAGACCATCGACTCGCCGGGGTTGAGGCCGCGGTCGGTGGTGCAGGTGACGGTGCCAGTCTGCCCGCTGCAGCGGACCCCCGGGGCACCGACGGCCTGCGTCCGCAGCGACCTCGGCGAAGCCGACGCGGGCGAGGTGCTCGCGGGCGCGGTCGAGGCCGACTGCGGGGTGGTGCTCGCCGGACCGGACGCCGCGCCCGGGAGCTGTGCGGTGACGCCGGGCGGCAGCGCCATCGTCGAGGTGATCGGCACGGACGGGCCGGTGCCGCTGTTGGTCAACCGGATCGGCACCGACACCGGCGGCCCCCCGGCGACCAGCTGCAACGGCTGCGACGGACCGGTGGCGTTGAGCGCGGGCGCCACGGCGGGAGGCGGCGCGGGAGCGGGTGCGGCCGGGGGCGCTGGAGCGGCGGGCGGAGCCGCAGGCGGTGCGGCGGGCGGCGCTGACGGAGGCGCCGGCGGCGCCGGTGGCGGCGCGGGAGCCGGTGCGGGCGCGGGCGGCGGCGCGGCCGGCGGAGTGGCGGGCGGAGTGGCCGGTGGCGCGGCGGGCTGCTGCGCGACCGGGATGGACCGGTCGGTTCCCGAGGTCATGGCCACCGCGATCGCGGCGGCGAGCACGGCGGTCGCGATACCCGCGGTCACCGCCTGGCGGGGACCGGAGCTGGCCGCGTCCCCGGCGGCGCCCGCGGCGCCGGCACCACCCGCCGCGCTGCCGGCGACCAGTGCTCCGGCGGCGGTGCCGGAGGAGGTGGCGGCGAGGTAACCGGTGGCGGTGGCGCCCAGGACCAGCGGCGCGATGATGACGCGCAGCGCACCGTTGACGTCGGCGAGCTCGGCGGCCAGCGCCCGGCAGCGGTCGCAGGTGTCCAGGTGCGTTTCGACCTGCGCGGTCTCCCGCTTGGACAGGCCCCCGCGAGTCCACGCGCCCAGGCGGTCGGCGGTGGCCCGGCACTGCTCCACACCGGGCCCGGCGGCCTCCAGCTGTCCGAGGTGGACCTGCAGGAAGGCCTGGCGGAGCCCTTCGCGGGCGCGGTAGGCCAGCGCGGACACGCCGTTGGGCGTCAGGCCGAGCAGCGGCGCGACGTCGGCGGGCGTCTGCCCCTCGATCTCGATGTGCCACAGCACGGTCTGCCAGCGCTCCGGCAGCCGGGAGAACGCCTGCGCGGCGAGGGTGCGCTCTAACCCGGCGACGGCGGTGTCGGTGAAGGGCACGCTGACGTCGGCACCGGAGACCTCGGCGACGTCGTCGGCCAGCTGCAGCTTGCGCTCGCGCCGCGTCCGGTCGTAGGCGGTGTGCCGCAGCGCGGTCAGCAGGTAGGCGCGGAACGCGGTGGTCGGACCCCGTCCTTCGCGCAGCGTGTCGAGGACTTTGGCGAACGCCTCGGAGACGAGGTCATCGGCCTCTGCCGCTGACTTGGCGACCTGGCGGGCCATGTTGTAGGCCGCGCTCACGTGCCGCTCGTAGAGCTGGGCGTACGCCTGCGACGAACCGCTGCGCACTTCTTCCAGCAGTTCACCGTCGCTGGGGCCCTGAACTTCTGCCGGGACAGTTGCCACGCCGCACCTTCCTCCCCGCAGGGGGCATGTCCTTGTCAGTCCTACCTGGGAGCTTTGGTCGGCGAAAACCACCCGAGGCGGATTCCGACGACAATTGTGATCCGAATCGTATTGGCAAAGCCAGCGAGTCCACCGTCATGGGCGACCACTTGCTACGTCTCGCTCACGAGTAGGCCCATCGGGGAGGGACGTTGAGCATGCGGGACTGGCCACTTAGGTGCGACACGTCGATAGCGCGGACGCTGCAGCGAGCGGTCCGTTTGCGCTGGCGAACGGCCAGCCTAGCAGCGGGGTGGCCGTTTCCCGGAGATTGGGAGGTGCCGGCCGTGGACGCCGTGTGCGCGGCCGTGGTGTCGGGGGCGGACTTGTCCGACCCGCTGGCCGAGCTGGGCGCGTCGCGCGCCGAAGCGGGAGTGGGTCTGGCGGGAACCCTGCACGACCTCGCCGCGCTGCACGCGGTGTCCGGCGAGGACTCCGACGGGTTGGTCTCGGCCGACCCGGACGCGGTGCCCGCCTCCTTGATCCGGATCACCGCGCTGGGCTGGGCGGACGCGGTCAGCGGGATGGCGGTCGGGCGCGAGGTCGAGGACCCGCTGACCGGGCTGAACACCGCCGACTACCTGCGCACCCGGCTGCACGAGATCTACCGGGAGTCCAGTTCCCGGGGGTCGACGGCCGACGAGGATTACGCGCTGATCACCGTGGCGCTGGGGGTGTCCACCGACGGCTACCCGCGGATGGTCGCGATGGTGCTCATCGCCGACGTGCTGCGCACGGTGTTCAGCGCCGGTGAGACCACGGCGCTGCTGCGCGCGGCCACGGCGGCCGTGCTGGCGCCCCGCGAGCCGGAGCTGCAGACCCGGTGCCTGCAGGCGCGCTGGATGATCGAGCACCGGCTGGCGGCCGATCCCGCGCTGCGCGATTGCGGACAGATCCGGTTCCAGGAGGAGCGGCTGCCGCGCGACCACGCGGGGGCGTGCGAGCTGCTGGCCGCCTTGTGATCGACAGCTGTGAACCAGGTCGCGTTGGTCCCTCCCGGTGCAGGTGTGAGGCGTGCGCAGCCTTAGGCTGAGCGGGTGGACCAGCGCACCGGAACCCCAGTCGTCGGCATGATCGGCGGTGGCCAGCTCGCCCGGATGACCCACCAGGCGGCCATTCCGCTCGGGCAGTCGTTGAAGGTGCTGGCGAACTCGGCTGACGAGTCCGCCGCGCTCGTGGCGTCGAACGTCGAGTTCGGGCACCACACCGATCTCGAGGCGTTGAAGACCTTCGCGCAGGGCTGCGACGTGGTCACCTTCGACCACGAGCACGTGCCCGGCGAGCACCTGCGCGCGCTGCAGGCCGCCGGGGTGTCGGTGCAGCCGGGCCCGGACGCCCTGCTGCACGCCCAGGACAAGCTGGTGATGCGCCGCAAGCTGGCCGAGCTGGGACTGCCGGTGCCGCCGTTCGCCGAGATCACCTCGGTCGACGACGTGCTCGCCTTCGGCGCCGAGCACGGTTTCCCGTGCGTGCTCAAGACCGCGCGCGGCGGCTACGACGGTCGCGGCGTGTGGATGCTCGACTCCGCCGAGGACGCCGAGCGCACCGTGGCCGAACTGCTGGACGGCGGCGTCCCGCTGCTGGCCGAGCAGCGGGTTCCGCTGCGCCGCGAGCTGGCCGCGCTGGTCGCGCGTTCGCCGTTCGGGCAGGGCGCGGTGTGGCCGCTGGTGGAGACCGTGCAGCAGGACGGCATCTGCGTGCAGGTGCTGGCCCCGGCCCCGGACGCTTCGCCGGAGCTGATCGAGCAGGCCCAGGACATCGCCCTCAACGTCGCCGAATCGCTGGGCGTGACGGGCGTTCTGGCGGTGGAGCTGTTCGAGACGGCCGACGGCCTGGTGATCAACGAGCTGGCGATGCGCCCGCACAACTCCGGGCACTGGACCATCGAGGGGTCCCGCACCTCGCAGTTCGAGCAGCACCTGCGCTCGGTGCTGGACTACCCGCTGGGCAGCACCGAGCTGACCGCGCCCGCCGTGGTGATGGCGAACCTGCTGGGCGCCGACGTCGAGCCGGAGATGGGCGTCGACGAGCGGCTGCACCACCTGTTCGCCCGCTACCCGCACGCCAAGGTGCACCTCTACGGCAAGAGCGAGCGCCCGGGCCGCAAGCTGGGGCACATCACCGTCCTCGGCGACGACCTCGCCGAGGTCCGCGAGCAGGCGAGGCTGGCCGCGCACTGGCTCTCGACCGGCGTGTGGCTCGACGGCCACGAAATTCACTGAAGTCCAGCAGGTTTCGAGATTTCTGGGAGGTTCTCCGCGTGAGTGAGCAGCCGCTCGTCGGAGTGATCATGGGCAGCGATTCCGACTGGCCGGTGATGCAGGCCGCCGGTGACGCCCTCACCGAGTTCGACGTCCCGTTCGAGGTCGGCGTCTACTCGGCGCACCGCACTCCGCAGCGGATGCTGGACTACGCGCGCGAGGCCGCCGACCGCGGGATCCGCGTGATCATCGCCGGCGCGGGCGGCGCCGCCCACCTGCCGGGCATGGTCGCCTCGGCCACCGTTCTGCCGGTGATCGGCGTCCCGGTGCCGCTGAAGCACCTCGACGGCATGGACTCGCTGCTCTCCATCGTCCAGATGCCCGCCGGTGTCCCGGTGGCCACGGTCTCGGTCGGCGGAGCCCGCAACGCGGGACTCCTCGCGGTCCGCACCCTCGCGACCGACTCCGGCGACCTCGGCACCCGTCTCCGCACCCGGATGGCCGAGTTCCAAGCCGACTTGGAATCGATGGTCCACGACAAGCACGAAGCCCTCCAGGCCAAGGCCAATCAGGGCTGAACCTCCCCGGGTGAACCAGGCCCCACCAACCCTCGCACCTCAGGTAACCGGATTACCGCAGTTTTCAGGCCCCGGATTACGGCGGTATTCAGGCCCCGGATTACGGCAGTTTTCAGGAGTCTGATTGCGGCGGTATTCGGGAGTCTGATTGCGGCGGTATTCAGGTCCCTGATTGCGGCGGTATTCGGTCGCTCCGTGTGGGGCCGAGGTGGGGACGTTGTCCTCGGTGCGGGTCAGCCGAGTTGGTTGACCATGACTGCTTCTTGGGCTGTGCCGATGCGGCCTTCGGTGTCGTAGAGGTCGGCGTGGGCCGTGCCGATCCCGGTGGGTTGGACGTCTCGGCGCATCTCCAGACCGAGCCACTCGCCTCGCATCTCGCGGTGCAGGTGGAGCGAGACGTCGGTGTTGATCCACGGGCCGAACAGCTCGCCGATCGGGCTGGCGGCGCTGATCGCGTCGGCGAGGATCGCCACGTGCGAGAGCGGGCTGAGGCGCTCGCCCGGCAGCAGCGGCAGCGGCATCCGCATCCACGCCCGGCTGGTGCCGGTGGCCGACTGGTCGGCGATCCACCGGACCTGCATCACGTCGTGCACGCCCCAGCGCAGGCCGAGCTCCGGTGGCAGCAGCGTGCGGTCCTCGATGCCCTCGGGTCCTGCGAACGGCACTCCGGCGTCGGGGCCCGGGCCGTCCAGGTCGGAGCGTCGCAGCAGGTGGGCGGTGGCGTTGGTGTGCAGCTTGCCGTCGATGTGCAGGCCGGCCTGGACGACCTGGAGCCGCTTGCCGGTGCGCAGCGGGCGCACCTCGATCGACAGCGGGACGCGCGGCACCGGTCGCATCAGGTCCACGGTGAGCCGGGCGACGATCAGGTCCGGATCGTCGTTGGCGGCCTCGATGGCGCGCGCGATCAGCCCCGCGACCGGGCCGCCGCCGGTCAGCTCGCCCCAGGGGTTCCCGGACGCCTCGTTGGGCACCAAGAACTCGCCCTCGACGCGGAACAGGGACTCGGCAGCACGCATGCCCTGAGGCTACCCGCGAGTAGGTAGGCGTTGCGGGTGGTTTGTGAGGGTGCTCTCAGAGGCCGAGCTCGACCGTCGTGCGCTCGTCGGCGCGGCGCTTGTCCAGGCGGGAGACGTCCGGGTTCGTGCAGTGCACCAGCGCGGCCTCCGCGGCGAGCACCGCGAGCAGCCCGTCCACGACACCGCCGGGCAGGGTCCAGTCCAAGGTGGACAGAACCCGGTCGTCGCGGCCGATGCCCAGCTCACCCGCGCGGCGCCGGGCGCGCTCGACCACCTCGTCCACCGACATCCCCAGCAGCGCGGGAGAACCGCCGGCGACCGGTGAGATCGGGCTGAAGTCGTCGCCGTGCACGCGGATGTCGGAGACGTAGTCGACGACACCGGTGGGCAGCTCGCGCAGCGGAGCTCCCAGCGGGTCCAGGCCCACCGCCGCGACGGTGTGCGCGCCCTCGCCGCGCGCGAGATCAGCCGCGGGCGCGAACGCCACCTCCGCGCCGCCGGCCTCGTCGGTCACGTGCGCACCGGCCCACCAGGAGCCCAGCAGCACGCCGACGGTCTGCCAGTGCGCGGGCAGCGACACCGCGACCGGCGCCCCCGGCTCCAGGTCCACCTCGTCCACCAGCCAGTTCGCCGTCTTGGCCGCCCAGTTCGCGGTGGTCGCGCGGGAGAGCTCGATGCGCGCGCCCGTGGCGTCGTCGTAGTGCGTGATCAACGGCTTGGGCGCGCCGCTGGCCAGCAGCGGGCCGAGGAGGGCCTGGGTGATGCTCATGCCCGCAGGCTAGTTCACGCAGGGGACGTCGCCGTCGGAGGTGATGGGTTGCCGCTTCGCGGTCCCGTCCAGCCGCAGACCCGGCTTGGGGGCCATGCCCGGCGGGTTGGCCGACAGTCCCGCGAAGAACCGCCGCACCGCCTCCCGGTCGATGGCCACGATGCTCTGACCGCGCTCGTCGCGCGCGCCCGCGCTGAGCACCGGCATCGTCACGAAGCTGACCCGCCCCGCGGCGAGCTGCTGCATCTGCTGCACGAAACCCAGCGCGTCCCAGGCCTCGTCGAGCTCCACGGTGCGCTGGGTGGCCGCGACCAGGTCGTTGACCACCGCCGGATCGGTGAGCGTGCCGGTGGACAGGACCTTGTTGGCCAGCCCCGCCATGAACACCTGCTGCCGCACGATGCGGTCCAGGTCGCCGCGCGGCAGGCCGTGCCGCTGGCGGACGAACGACAGGGCGTCGCCGCCGGTGACGGTCTGCCGCCCGGCGCTGAAGTCGGCGCCGGAGTCCTTGTCGCTGGTCGCGTTGTTCAGGCACACCTCGACACCGCCCACGGCATCGGTGAGCTCGAAGAACCCGAGCAGGTTGATCTCGGCGTAGTGGTCGATCCGCATGCCGGTCAGCGCCTGCACGGTCTGCACCAGCGCCCGCTGCCCGGCGACCTTCGCGCGGTGCTCGACCTCCGCTGCGGGCAGGTTCTCGCCCTCCAGCTCACCGGAGGTGGCCTTCTTGGTGAGCCCGTACACGGCGTTGATCTTGTCGGGTCGACCCGAAGGCGTCTCGGTGTAGGTGTCGCGCGGGATCGACACGGCCGTGGGCGGCGCGCCGCTGTGCGGGATGCGGATGAGCACCAGGCTGTCGGTGTTGAGGCCGCCGGTGGCTTCGGTGCGCAGCTGCTTGAGCACCCGCAGCGGCAGGGGGTTGCCCTGCGCGTCGGTGCGGCTGTCACTGCCGACCAGCAGCACGTCGGTGGCTCCGTCGTCCGGCGGGGGAGCGTCGGGCAGTTCGGCGAGCACCTTCGCGGAGCTGACCTCGCTGAGCCGGTTGGTCACGAACCAGCCGACGGCGCTGAGCCCCAGCACGACGACCGAGGCCAGCGCGACCGCGCTCCGGCCGACGATCCGGGCGGCGGAGCGGCGCCGGACGGGGGCGTTGCTGGTGCCGTCCGGTTCGGGGAGCTCCTGCCCCTGGTCCGGTTCGTCCACCACGCCCTCCCCCGAGTTGTGCGTCGATGATCCACGTTAACCGCCGCGGATCGGCCGCGAGGACGGAGGACGGGAACCTTTCTCTCATTTGTGATGCCCGGAACACGACGAAGCCCGCGCCGGCCGACCGGTGCGGGCTTCGCGGGTGCGGGTCAGGTCAGAACAGGACGCCCTGGGACGAGGGCTGCAAGGTGCCGACCTGGAGGCGCTTGAGCGGGATCTCGGTGACCGGCTCGTTGTTCAGGCCGTTGACCGGGGCGTTGACCGTGCCGCTCATGTCCGCGGGCGTGGCTGCGAAACCGCTGGTGACGTAGGTGTTCGGGTCGCCCTTGTCGCCCAGCTCGGCGTGCACGCCGGCGAAGGCGGTCCGGCCCGGCTCGAGGGTGATGTCCTGCGGGCCGCCGGGGATCTCGACGTTGCTGCTGGGGACTTCCTCGATCGGCTCGTCGGCCATGTTGGTGGGGGTCAGGTTCACCCAGCCGCCGAGCTCGCAGGCCTCGTCGGAGGTGTTGGTCATGGTCAGCAGGTACTGGCTCGGGTCGGGCTGGGCCTGCAGCTCGATCTCGAAGTCGGTCGCCGAGCAGTGGGACGCGGAGACGTCGTCGCCCTGCGCCGAGCCGACCCCGGCGGCGTTGGTCAGCGACGCGGCCTGGCCGCTGCACCCGGCGATCAGCAGCGTCCCGCCGAGCAGAGCGGTCGCGGCGCCGATGGTCCGAATTCGCTTCAACATCATGGATTCCTTTCCCCCAGAGCTGTGAGAACGGGCTTTCCCACCCGCTTTTGACCCGTAAGACGTGCCGGTGCACCACCGGTTGCTCCGAGTTGGGAAAGAATTTTGAGCAAGTCCGTGAACTGCGGAAACCGCGGTCGGGAGGAACGGGGGAAAGGGCGGGGAATCCCCTGGGGGATGTCCCCCGTTTTTCGCGCGTTCGGCGGCGGAAACGCGTTGGGGAACTGAGGAATCGAGGAACCGGGGAATTCGGGGAATGCGATTCGGACGTGGGAACCTCCCCGCCGCACGAGTGGCGGGGAGGTTCCCACGTGCCTCAGTCGATGCAGGGCACTCCGTCGGCGGTGATCGGGGCGTTGCCCGTGTCCGCCTGGGTGCGCAGCGGGGCGGCCTTGTTCAGGCCGTCGAGGCGGACGGTGGGCGCGCCGGCGAAGTTCTGCTTGCCGGGGCCCTTGTAGTCCTTGCCGATGTAGACCTCGGTGCTGCCCGCGGTGAGGTTGGGGCTGACCTCGGTGGGCAGGCCGCCGAGGGATTCGGCGACCATCTTGCCGACGTCCTCCTCGCCCTTGGCGTAGTAGACCACCGAGGAGCTGCGGGTCTCGGAGTTGGAGCTGCTGCCCTCCTGGAAGCCCTGGCTCGTCAGCTCCTCCAGCACGTTGGCGGCCAGACCGCTGATGCCGGAGGCGTTGTAGACGCTGGTGGTGATCTTCGTGGGCGACTTCAGCGTCGCGAGCTTCTGCGCGCGCTGCTGCGGCGGTAGCAGCAGATCGGCCGCGAACTGCTTGCTCTCGGCGATGTTGAGCGTGACGTCCTCCTGGCCGGAGTCGCCGACAAGGTGCACCGGGGCGCTGTAGAACTGCACGTTTCCACCGGCGATGCCCTGCATCTGCTCGGCGAAGCCGAGGATGTCGTTGGCCAGCGCCGGGTCCAGGGTGACGGACTTGTTGATCGCGTCGATCAGCGCGCTGAGCTTGCCCGGGTTGGCCAGCGTGCCCGAGGACAGGATCCGGTGGGCCAGCGCGGACATGAACACCTGCTGGCGCTTGCCGCGGGAGAGCTCGTTGAGCAGTCCGTGCCGCTGCCGGACGAAGGCGAGCGCGTCGGCGCCCTGGATCGTCTGCACGCCCTTCTTGAAGTTCGCGCCGGAGTAGCTGTCCTTGGTGGCCTCGTTGAGGCAGACCTCGACGCCGCCGACGGCCTTGGTGATCTCGTAGAAGCCGAGCAGGTTGACCTCGGCGTAGTGGTCGATGCTGACGCCGGTGAGCTTCTCCATGGTCTGCAGCAGCGCCTGCTTGCCGGCCAGCCGCGACTTGTCCTCGAGCTCCTTGGGGTCGGAGACCCCTTCTTCCTGCAGCTTGGAGCGCTCGGCGTCCTTGCCGCGGTTCATGGTCTCGGTGAGCTTGTGCTTGCCGTCGCCGAACCCGCTGTCGACCATCGTGTCGCGCGGGAAGGACATCGCGCTGGCGCTGTGCCCGCCGTTGGGGATGCGCACCAGGATCATCGCGTCGGTGAGGTCGCCGCCCTCCTGCGTGGTGTGCAGCTCTTGCAGGATCTGCTTGGGCAGCGGATTGCCCTGCGCGTCGGTGCGGCTGTCGTTGCCGATCAGCAGGATGTCGGTGGCGCCGTCGGGCGCGCTGAAGCCGTTGCCGATGACGTCGGCGGTGCCGGTGCCGCCCGCGCCGGGCCGGAACATCGCCCAGGCGAAGCCGGTGACGCACAGGACGATCACCGACAGCAGGGCGGTCAGCGTGCGGGCGCCGTTGCGGGCGGCCGTGCGCTGCCAGAACCCGCCCCGGCTCCAGACGTCGTCAGGAGGTAAGCCGGCATCACCGGATCGGGCGGAGTTTCTCGCCGGGTCCTTACGCTGAGCAGCGACGGGAGCGCTCTTCGCGGCACCTGCCGCACCGGCTTTCGCGGTGCCGGGGGCGCCGGTGCTACGGGCGCCCTGCGGCCGTCCGGCCGCAGCGCCGGAGCGGGCCGATCCGCCGCCCGATCCACGGGGCGGAACACCTCTGCCGGGCCGCCCATCAGGGCTCCCGGGCCGCCTCGGCCGGTCGTCCACGCGTTTCCTCCTCGGGGGCTGCGGGGGCGAGCGTTACACCTTCAGGAGTGATGTTGCCCGACTTCCTGAAGAAGGCTAACGGTGATCGACTCGGACCATGACGGGTCCCTCGGGATCCGGTGACATCACTCATAAGGGTGACGCACTCCTATAACTGTACGTAACGCGGGAGTCGATTCGGGCGGGCATCGGCGCATGTCAGACTGCCCTCGGCGGGTGGGCGCCTACTGCCCGCGCAGGACGAGGAAGAGGCGGAATGCGGATTCTGGTCACCGGTGGGGCCGGCTTCATCGGCTCGCACTACGTCAGGCAGCTGCTCGGCGGGGCGTATCCCGCGTTCAGCGGCGCCGAAGTGGTCGTGCTGGACAAGCTCACCTACGCCGGCAACGAGGCGAACCTGGCCGAGGTGGCCGACGATCCGCGACTGCGGCTGGTGCGCGGCGACATCTGCGACCGGGAGCTGCTCGCGGACGTGATGACCAGCGTCGACGTCGTGGTGCACTTCGCCGCCGAAACGCACGTGGACCGCTCCATCACCGGCTCGGACGCCTTCGTGATGACCAACGTGGTGGGCACCAACGCGCTGCTGCAGGCGGCGATGGAGGCCGGTGTCGGCAAGTTCGTCCACGTCTCGACCGACGAGGTCTACGGCACGATCGATACCGGTTCGTGGCCGGAAGATCATCTCCTCGAACCCAACTCGCCCTATTCGGCGGCCAAGGCCGGCTCGGACCTGATCGCCCGCGCCTACCACCGCACGCACGGGCTGCCGGTGTGCATCACGCGGTGCTCGAACAACTACGGCCCGTACCAGTTCCCCGAGAAGGTGCTGCCGCTGTTCATCACGAACCTGATGGACGGGCGCAAGGTCCCGCTCTACGGCGACGGCATGAACGTGCGCGACTGGCTGCACGTCGACGACCACTGCCGGGGCATCCAGCTGGTCGCCGAATCCGGTACGCCGGGCGAGATCTACAACATCGGCGGCGGCACCGAGCTGACCAACCGGGAGCTCACCGAGCGGCTGCTGGCCGAGTTCGGCACCGACTTCTCGATGGTCGAGCAGGTCGAGGACCGCAAGGGCCACGACCGCCGCTACTCGGTCGACCACACCAAGATCACCGAACAGCTCGGCTACGTCCCGCGGGTCGACTTCGAGACCGGGCTGCGCGAGACCATCGCCTGGTACCGGCAGAACCGCTCGTGGTGGGAGGCGCTGAAGGAGCGCGCGGCGGTGGCCCGGTGACCCGGCTGGCCGCGCTGGTCCCCGGCGGCAAGGGGCAGGTCGGCTCGGAGCTGTCGGCGATCCTGCGCTCCCGGCGCGGAACCCTGGTGCACGCACCGGGTTCGGCCGAGCTCGACATCACCGACGTCGAAGCGGTGCGCGATGCGGTCGAGGCCTTCGCCGAAGCGGCCCGCGACGCCGAACTGCGGCCCGTGGTGATCAACACCGCCGCCTACACCGCGGTCGACGCGGCCGAATCCGACCCCGACGGCGCCCACCAGGTCAACGTCGCGGGACCCGCCGCGCTGGCCGAGGCGTGCCGGGACGGCGACCTGCCGCTGCTGCAGGTCTCCACCGACTACGTCTTCCCCGGCGACGCCGACCGCCCGTACGAGCCCACCGACGGCACCGGGCCGCGCACGGTCTACGGCCGCACCAAGCTCGAAGGCGAGCGGGCGGTGCTGGAATCCGGTGCGCGCGCCTGGATCGTCCGCACCGCCTGGGTCTACGGCGCGCACGGCGGCAACTTCGTCAAGACCATGGCCCGGCTGGCCGCCCAGCGCGACGAGCTGTCCGTTGTGGACGATCAGATCGGCTCGCCCACCTGGGCCGCCGACCTGGCCGCCGGACTGCTGGAACTGGCCGAACCGGTCGCCGCCGGAGCCGGCCCGCAGCAGCGAGTGCTGCACTGCACCAACACCGGGAGCACCAGCTGGTTCGAGTTCGCCCGCGCGATCTTCAGCGAACTCGGCCTCGACCCGCAGCGGGTGAACCCCTGCACCAGCGCGGAGTACCCGACCAAGACCCCGCGCCCGGCCTACTCGGTGCTGTCCGAGAACGCCTGGCGAGAAGCGGGGCTGACCCCGCTGCGGCCCTGGCGCGACGCCCTGCGCCAGGCCTTCACCACCAACGCCGAAGCGTTCCGCCACCAGCGGTGACCCGAACTCCCATCATGCGATGGCGCGGAGGTAGGCGGCGTGGGTTCGGTTCGCGCAGCGCTGCCAGGTGAAGGACTTCGCGTGCGCCCGCCCCGCCTGCGGATCCGGGGGCGAGGCCAGGGCCTGGCGCAGCGCTTCGCGCAGTGCGAGCGGGTCCTCGGCCGGGGCGAAGGTCGCGTGACCGTCCGCGACCTCCCGCAGCGCGGGGAGGTCCGAGCACACCACCAGAACCCCGCAGGCCAGCGCCTCCAGCACCGGCAGCCCGAAGCCCTCCTCCCGCGACGGCAGCACCAGCGCACTCGCCCCGGCCACCACGCCGCGCAGCCGCTCGTCGGAGAGGTAACCGGTGCGGATCACGCCGTCGGCCTCGCGCGCGGCACCCGGGCCCGCGATGACCAGCGGCGGGAGGTCCGGCGCGAGCGCCGCGCGCAGGACGTCCAGCCCCTTGCGCGGCCCCTCCGCGCCGACGAACAGCAGGTACTCCGGCGGGATCCGGCCGTCGCGGACCGGCGCCGCCGAGAACCACTCCGGGTCCAGCCCCAGCGGCGTGACCGCGATCTTCTCCGGCGAGACGGCGAGGCGCTCGGCGACCTGATCGGCCACCGCCGCGGTCGGCGTGCACACCACCCGGGCCCGCTGCGCCGAAAGCCGCACCAGCGCGGGCAGATCCGGCTCGGCCAGCGACGGATCGTCCAGGAACGCCAGGTCGTGGATCGTCACCACACCGGCGGCGCGCACCGACGGGGGCAGCACGAAGTTCGTCCCGTGCACCACCTCGACGGGCCCGGACAGCATCTCGACCGGCGGAAAGCGCCCGCCGCGCCACAACATCCGCAATGCGCGCGCCGGGATCGGCGGCCCCACCACGTGCGTCCCGGCGGGTGCTTCGGTGCGCAACCGCCACCAGCCCCTGGTGCTGAAACCGATCAGCCGCACGTCCACATCGGACGCCAGCGCCGCCACCAGGGACGCGGTGTAGCGGCCGATCCCGGTGCGCGGGCCCAGCAGCGGCGTGGCGTCCAGCAGGACGCGCAGGTCAGCGGCCACCGAACCGTTCCCCGGCGATGCGCCGCAACCGGCCGGTCGCCCGCTTGGCCACCTCCGCGGGACCACCGGCGTCGAGGTACTCCCGGAGCAGCGCCAGGTCCCGGCGCGCCGACTCGACCCGGCCCGGCCGCGCGCTGCGCACCAGCGGCGCGGCGGCGGGGAGCCGGTCGGCGGCCGGGCGCGGATCGCGGCAGAACGCGGTCAGCGGCGCGAGCACCGACTCCCACGTGAACCGCTCCCGCACCGGCTCCATCCGGCGACGGCACTCGGCGGCGAACTCGGTGTCGTAGAGGACCTTCTCCAGCGCGTCGGCCAGCGCCTCCGGGTCCTCGGCGGGCACCACCACGCCGATCCCCTCAGCGCGCACCAGGTCGGCGAACGCATCGCCGTCGGTGGTGATCACCGGCAGCCCCGACCACAGGTAGTCCAGCACCCGGGTGCGGAAGGCGAACGTGGTCTCGACGTGCTCGAAGTGGGTGGTGACACCGCAGTCGGCGTCCAGCAGGAAGTTCTGCCGCTCCTGGTAGGGAACCCACGTCTCGTTGAAGAACACGAACTTGTCGGTCAGCCCCAGCCGCTGCGCCAGCGCCCGGGTCCGCTCCGCCATGCCCATCTCCGGCACGTCCGGGTTCGGGTGCTTCATGCCGAGGAAGAACAACCGCACGTCGCTGCGCCGCTGCGAGAGCCGGTCCACCGCGCGCAGCAGCGTCAACGGGTCGAACCAGCTGTAGACGCCCCCAGCCCACAGCACCACCTTGTCGTCGGCCGAAATCCCCGGCCTGGCGCCCTTGATCGCGGGCGCGGTGCGTTGCGGCGCCACCGACGGCAGCCCGAACGGCACCACCGACAGCAGCGAGCGCACCGTCGGGTCGTTGTCGTAGAGCCCGGGCGTCAACCGGCCGAGCGAGGCGAGGTGACCGAGCCAGAAGTGCCGCTGGCGCTCCGAGGCGCACAGGAAGAAGTCGCCGCGCTCCAACTGGGTGTTGAGCACGTCGGTGATCCCGGCGAGGTCCTTCGCACGGCGCTCGTCGTCGGTTTCCCGGCCCTGCTCCAGCAGTTCCAGGTGCATCGGGTCGTAGACGTCGCAGACCACGACCTTGGTGGAGTCGACGCGCTTGAGCGCGGGCACCATCTCCAGCACGTGGCCCTGCAGCACCACGACGTCGGCCCGCTCGACGTGCTCGGCCAGCTCGCGCGGCTTGGCCGCGAACACCTCGAACTCCGATTCCGGCGGATCCACCCGGGCGTTGACGCTGACCAGCCGGACCACGTGCTCGGCGGCCAGCACCTCGGCCATGTGCCAGGCGCGGATCGCCGGACCCGCCATCCGCTCGGTGACCGCGTCGCCGGTGATCACCACGATCTTGCGGGGGCGGCCGAACACCTCGTCCAGCTCGAAGGCCTCCACCAGCGCGTCGTGCGCGGCCAGGTAGCGGGGCAGCGGGTAGGCGGGCTCCATCGCCTTGCGCATCAGCGGCAGCAGGTCGGCGTCGGTGCGCACCCGCGCCCGCTGCTCCTGCTCGCGCGAGACCTTCAGCGACGGCAGCAGTTCCACGAACTGGTCGATCGCCAGCATCCCGGCCAGCGCGGAGCGGTCGACGGGAACCGGCGAGTCGTCGTCGGTCTCGCCGCGACGGGTGATCTCCAGCTGCGTCGGGTCGATCTCGCCACGCGCGGTGGCCCGCCGCACCGCCAGCGCCATCGCCGCCGGAAGCGCCTTGCCCAGCGTCTCCTCGGAGACGTTCTTGTACAGCGCGGCCAGCGCGTTGCGCTCCAGCAGGTAGTGCTCGCGCGACGAGGACACCTCGGCCATCGAGGCGTGGTGGCGGTGGAAGGTCAGCGACCTCGGCTCGTAGCGGACCCGCCAGCCGCGCAGGTTCAGCCGCCAGCCCAGGTCCACGTCCTCGTAGAACATGAAGAAGCGCTCGTCGAAGCCCTCCAGCGCCGCGAACAGCTCGGAGCGCACGAACAGCGCCGACCCGGTGCCGAACAGCACGTCGCGGGCCGCGTCGTGCGACCCGTCGTCGAGCTCACCGGCGTGCCGCTTGTAGCCCATGCCGAACCAGGTGAGGCCGCCGTCGACGAAGTCGATGCGCTTGCCGTCCCAGTCCAGGACCTTGCTCGCCACCGCGCCCACGGTCGGCTCGGCGCGCAGCACCTCCACGGCCGCGCGCACCCAGCTGCGGTCCGGGCGGGCGTCGTTGTTGAGGAACGCCAGGACCTGCCCGGACGCCTCGCGCGCGGCCAGGTTGCAGCCGCCCGCGAAACCGGTGTTGGTGGCGGACTCGATCAGCCGGGCCTCGGGCACGGCCTCGCGGATGCGCTGCGCGGAACCGTCACCGGAGGCGTTGTCGACGCACAGCACCTCCAGCTTGTCCGCCGGGTAGTCCAGCTCGTCGCGCACCGCGCGCAGGCAGGTGATGGTGTCGTCCGCGCCGCGGTAGTTGACGACGATCACGGAGACGACGGGCAGGTTCGCTTCGACCACGCCCCAAGCCTGCACCATCCCGTCTCCGCGCCGCCCGGGTGTTCGGTCAATTCGGTCGCCGGGTGCCCCTCCGCGGTCCTCGTCGAGCGCCGCGGGCGCGCCACCGGTCCGAGCGCCCGTCACCGAGGGCCGTCGGCGAGCAGCTCCCGCAGCCTCGGCGTGTAGAGGGCCGTGATGTCCTTGGCGCCCGCGAACGCGTCGAAGTAGATCGACGTCAGCTCCGGGTCCTGCTGAACCGCGCGCAGCAGGGCCAGGCGGTGCGCGTTCGGCGGCGCCATCCGCGCCACGGACAGTGTCGCCTCGTAGCCCGGGAGCAGGGCGCCGTCGCGCTCGGCGGCGAAGCGGCGCAGCGCCGCGTCCAGCCGCGACGGCGAGTCGAGCTCGCCGATGATGTGCCTGGCCAGCGACTCCGCCTGGGTGAACGCGTCGGTGATGCCGCGCGCGGTGATCGAATCCTTGTGGTGGCCGGCATCGCCCACCAGGGCCCAGCCCGCCCCGGCCGCCTCGCGGAAGAAGTTCTGCTGATCACCGCTGCCGCGCAACCGCTCCACCTGCTCCCCGCACCGCAACCGCTCGTGCAGCTGCGGCGCCGTCTCGCGAACCCGGTCGAGGTGGGCGCGCTGCGCGTCGGCGCGCACCGCGCGGAAGCGGGACTGCGGGAAGTAGGTCAGCACCAGCGTCGCGTGCCCGTGCGTCGGCGTGGCCGCCACCCAGCTGCCCGGCGTCTCGTAGATCTCCAGATCAGCGGGCACACCCGTCCAGTACGAGTAGTAGGCGCAGGTCAGCCGCTCGTCCCAGGTCGTGCACCCGGCACCGGCGTGCGCGGCCACCGAGGAGCGCATCCCGTCCGCGCCGATCACCAGCGCAGCCCGCTCGGTGAACGCCACTCCCCGGTGCTCGCCGCGCACCCCCACCACGCGGCCGCTGCCGTCGCGCAGCAGCCCGGTGACCCTGCACTTCTCCCGCAGCTCCGCGCCCGCGGCCACCGCCGCCCGAGCCAGCAGGTCGTCGAGCACGAACCGGCGCGGCGCGTAACCGGCCCGCTGACCGGCCACGCCCCGGCCGCACCCGGTCAGCTGCACGTCGGCGACCCGGTAGCGGACCTGCCGCAGCGGCGGGCACCCGGTGGCGCGCAACTCCTCCAGCAAACCCCACCGCGCGAGCGCCGCCACGCCGGGCTGGTGGATCACGTGCGTGGAGATCGTGTCGGACGGGAACTCGCCCCGGTCCAGCAGCAGCACCCGATGCCCCGCCCGGGCCAGCAGCATTGCGGTGGGCGAACCCGCGCAGCGGGCCCCCACGACGATCGCGTCGAACATCATCGCCTCACAGGTCGAGTTCGGTGCGCAACGCCCGGCGGTCCAGCTTGCCGTTGGCGTTGAGCGGGAGCCGGTCCAGCACCGTGATCCGGCGCGGCAGCATGTACGGCGGCAACCGGTCGCGCAGCCCGGCGTGCAGCGCGTCCGGTTCGCAGTCGCCCCCGACCGCGGCCGCCAGTTCCGGTTCGCCGTCGGTGGGCGCCGCCAGCACGATCGCGTCGCTCACCCCGGGCAGCGCCCGCAGCGCGGCCTCGATCTCGCCCAGCTCGATGCGGTGGCCGCGCACCTTCACCTGCTGATCGGTGCGTCCCAGGTGCAGCAGCAACCCGTCCTCGACCGTCACCAGGTCACCGGTGCGGTACCAGCCGCCCGGCGCGAAACGCCCCGCGTCGTCGGCCGCGTCGAGGTACCCGGCGAACCGCTGCGGCCCCCGCACGCACAGCTCGCCGCGCTCCGCCGGCCTGCCACCGGGATCCAGCAGCCGGAAATCCAGCGAGGGGAAGCACTCGCCGATCGGCGCGATCCCGTTCGGCGTGCCCGGCCACTCGGCTTCCTCGTCCGGCAGCCGGTATGCGGTGCAGGCGACGGTGAGCTCCGTCGGCCCGTAGAGGACTTCGACGTCGCTGTTCGGCGCCGCCCGCTTCCAGCTGCGCAGCGCCTCCAGCGGCACCGCCTCACCGCCGAAGATGCTGCACCGCAACGACGGCATCGCCCCCGGTCGGAGCGTGCCGAGCCGATCGGCGAAGGAGATCAGCGACGGCACCGAGAACCAGTGCGTCAACCGGAGCGCGTTGACCGCGCGCACCGGCGACAGCAGCGCTGCCTCCCGCGGCACCACCAGGGTCCCGCCCTGGCCGAGGGTGACGAAGATGTCGTGCACCGAACCGTCGAAGGTGAGCTCGAAGTTCCCCGAAACCCGGCTGCCGGGGCCGATCCCGTACCACGCGGCGACCTCGGTCAGGTACGCGTCGAGGTTGCCGTGCGAGATCGGCACCGCCTTCGGCGTTCCCGTCGACCCCGAGGTGCAGATGACGTAGGCGATGTCGCCCGGGTCCGCGGGAACCTCCCGCGCCCGGCCGAAGGGCTCGTCCGCGCCGGCGCGCAGCACGGGAACCTCCCACTCGCCTCCGGTGCAGGACTCCTCGGCCAGCAGCAGCTCGACCCCGGCCTCGGCCACCAGCTCCCGGATCCGCTCCGGCGGGTGCGCGGGGTTGAGGGGAACCACCGCCGCACCGGATCGCAGCACCGCCAGGTAACCGGCGTAGGCCAGCACCGAGCGGCTCGCCAGCAGCCCGACCCGCCGCGGCGCGCCCGCCGCGTGCAACCGCGCGGCCAGCCGCTCGACGAGTTCGCGCAGCTCCGCATAGGTGAGAGTGGTGGCGTCGACTTCCAGGGCGGGCTGATCGGGGAACCGGGCCGCGGCCCGCTCGAACCAGGCGTGCACGTTCATCGGGGCACCTCCGTCAGGTCTCGCGCCCAGCGGCACAGGTCCCGCACGGTGCGCAGCGACGCGAGCTCCTCGGGATCGACCTCGCGCCCCGTGCGCTGCTGCAGCTCCACCAGCAGCTGCAGCTTCGCCAGCGAATCGATGCCGATGTCGGAGAGCGTCGAGTCCTGGTCGAACCCGGTGCGCGCGTGCTTGCCCAGCAACCACTCCGCCGTGTCACCCCCGTCGGGCTCGTCGCCGGGCCAGTAGCGGCGCGTCTGCCACGGGTAGGTCGGCAGCGGCACATGCCTTCCCCGGCCGAACAGCCCGTCCCGGTCCACCGATTCGGAACCGAGGAAGCGGTCCAGCTCCGGAGTGCTGCCGGTGCTCAGCGCCTCGATGAGCTCTTGGTGCGTCGCCCCGATCGCCACCGCCCGGTGCTCGAAGCGGGTGCGCCGCAGCGCCGCGCTGCGGCAGATGTCGCGCACCGGCACCGCAGCGCCCGGACCGGCGAGGTGGTCGACGTAGGTCCGGGAGAGCTCGGCCAGCGCCTCCGGAGTGCGCGCCGACAGCACCAGCGGCCAGCGCGTCCCGTCATCGGGAACGCGCGGCTCGGGGTCGGCGCTGCGCAGCACCACGTGCGCGTTGAGCGCCGACGACCCCTGCGCCGACACCCCGGCGATCGCGCGGTCGGGGATGTCGGTGAGCTCCTGCGGGATCGACAACCCCGCCCAGTCCACGTCCGAGCGCGGCACCCCGGCGTGCAGGCTCGCCGGGACCTGCGAGTGCTCCAGGCACAACGCGGCCTTGATCAGCCCCACCAGGCCACCGGCGGCCTCCGCGTGCCCGAGGTTGGACTTCACCGAGCCGACCAGCAGCGGCCGCTGCGGTGGACGGGAGGCTCCCAGGACGCGGCCCAGCGCGGTCAGCTCCAGCGGATCCAGCAGCGGCGACCCGGCACCGTGCGCCTCCACGAAGTCCACGGCGGACGGGTCCACGCCCGCGTCCTGGTAGGCCCAGCGCAGCACGTCCACCTGGCCCTCCAGCGACGGGTTGAGCACCGCACCGCTGCTGCGACCGTCGTTGCCGACCGCGCTGCCCGCGATCACCGCGCGCACCCGATCCCCGTCGGCCAGCGCCGCCTCCAGCGGCTTGAGCACCACCACCGCCACCGCGTCGGACGGGGCGTGACCGTCGGCGTCGGCGCCGCCGAACCGGCTGCGGCCGTCCGCCGACATCGCACCGGCCTGCGACATCATCACGCCCTCGTCCGGGCGCAGCGGCAGGTTCACGCCCGCCACCAGCGCGACCGGGATCTCCCCGGACCGCAAGCAGCGCACCGCCTGGTGCACCGCCGTCAACGCCGACGAGCACGCCGTGTCGACCACCAGGCTCGGCCCGCGCAGGTCGAAGAAGTGCGACAACCGCGCGGGCAGCAGTGAGCGGACGTTTCCCAGCTGCGCCGCCGTCGCCGAGGAAAGGCCCCGCTGGAGCGCGGTTTCGAGGAAATCCGCTCGGGAATTGCCCACGAACACGCCGGTTCGGGTTCCGCGCAACCGCTCCGGCACGATCCCGGCGTCCTCGAGACCCTCCCACGCGCACATCAGCAGCAGCCGCTGCTGCGGATCGAGCGCGGTCGCCTCGGCCGCCGACATGCCGAAGAAACCCGCGTCGAAATCCGCAATGCCGTCGACGTACCCCGCCCGCGACCCGGCCAGCCCGCCCGGACCGCTGGTGCGCAGCGCCGCCGCGTCGTAGCGCTCCGCGGGGGTATCCGCGGTCGCGTCGACACCGGCGCGCAGCAGCTCCCACAGCCGGCCGGGATCGGTGGCCCCGGGAAGCCGGCAGGACATGCCCACGACGGCGACCGAACGCTGGTGAACTCCACTCGTAGTCATGCTCACGAAGTGTGTGCAGGTCGCTTACAACCCACTTGCACCGCGCTGACGCCCGGTCAGCGCCCCGCCCAGGCCGCCCACACCTCGCGACGGGAAACCCTCGCCGCACGCCCGATCCGCCACCGGGCCCGCAGCGCCGCGGGCAGCAGCAGGGCGACCTTCACCAGAACCCGCAGCCGCAGGGCGGCGCGCAGGTTCGGCGGCGGATGGGGCAGTTTCCGCCACGGCAGCAGCACCGTGATGGCCGCGAACCTCGCCAGCTCGCGCACCGCCACCCCCGCCGGCGCGCAGCGCAGCAGGGTGAGCAGGCGGTTCCCCTCGTTCCAGCGGTGGAACAGCGCAGAACCGGGCCGGGTGCTCGCCCCGTGCAGGTGCGTGCTGGTCGCCTCCGTGCGCACCACGTCGAAACCGGCCAGCCGCAACCGCCACGCGGTGTCGGTGTCCTCGTAGTAGCAGAAGAACTCGGCCGGAACGCCTCCCACCTCGCGCAGCACCTCGGTGCGCAGCAGCGCGGCCCCGCCGCAGAACCCGAAGACCGCGCCGGTCCCGGTGGCGTCGGCCCCGTGCCCGTCGGCGGTCAACCGCACACCGGTCGACTGCACCTCGCCGTCCGGCGTCAGCAGCACCGACGTGGCCGCCGCCGCGGTCGGAGTGCGCGAGAGGTTCCCCTCCACCACTTCCAGCCAGTCGGGGGCGGGCGCGGCGTCGTCGTTGAGCCAGGCCACGAAAGGCGTGGCCACCTCGGGCAGCGCGGCGGCCAGACCGCCCGCGTAGCCGACGTTGCGGGGCAGCCGCAGCACCTCGACATCGGGGTGGGCGGCGAGCAGTGGGGCGGTGCCGTCGTCGGAGGCGTTGTCGACCACCAGCGTGCGGTGCGGACGCGACTGGGCCGACAACGCCGCCAAGCAAGCGTCGATGTGCGCACGTCCGCGCCACGTGATCACGATGACCGTGGTGCGCACCTCGTCTGAAGCCACGGGGGAAACCTAGCGCCACGCGCTCGCGGCGTTCCAGCACGTGCGAAGCTGAGCGGGTGCCCGAGCTGGTTGCCATCGCCGAGCAGCTGCTTGCCCCGGTCCCCGGCGGCACCGGCCGCTACACCCGGGAACTGCTGCGCGCCCTCGCGGCCACGACCCCCGACGGCTGGACGGTGACCAGCGTCGTCAGCCGCAGCGGCGATCCGGAGCAGGCCCGTGTGCCGGGCGTCGGAGGACCTCGCGTGCTGCCGCTGCCGCGCCGCGCGCTGATCGCCGCGTGGGAACGCGGCCTCCCGCTGCGGCCAGGCGGTGACTCGGTGCACGCGATGACCCCGCTCGCCCCGCCGCGCAGGCGCGGACGCGGCCTGGTCGTCACCGTGCACGACACCGTCCCCTGGACCCACCCGGAAACCCTCACCCCGCGCGGAGTCAGCTGGCACCGGCGCATGATCACCAGAGCCGCCCGCAACGCCGACGCCCTGGTGGTGCCGACCCGAGCGGTGGCCGACGACCTGTCAGGGCGGATCGCGCTCACCACCCGCCCCCAGGTGATCTCCGAGGGCGTGAGCCCCGAGCTGTTGGCCGAGCCCCCCGCCTCCCGCCCCGGTCTGCCGGACCGATACCTGCTGGCCATCGGCACCATCGAGCCCCGCAAGGGCTTCCAGCACCTCATCCGCGCCCTCGCCGAACCGAACGCCCCCGACATCCCGCTGCTCGTCGTGGGCCGCCCCGGCTGGGGCGATCTCGACCTGCCCGCGCTCGCCGCCGACAGCGGCTACCGCCACCTCCGGCTGCTCACCGACATCACCGACGCGGAACTGTCCGGCCTGCTGCGCGGCGCCACGGCCCTGGTCGTCCCGAGCCTCGCCGAAGGCTTCGGCCTCCCGCTGCTGGAAGCCATGTCCCTCGGCGTCCCCGTCGTCCACTCCGACGCCCCGGCCCTGACCGAGGTCGCGGGCGGAGCAGGCGTCGAAGTCCCCAGAGCTGACCCGCCCGCCCTGGCGGCGGCGCTCCGCCGCCTCGTCGACGACCCCCAGCACCGCACCCACCTGGCCACCGCCGGAACCCGCCGGGCAGCGCAGTTCAGCTGGGAAGAATCCGCCCATCAGATCTGGCAGCTGCACCGCACCCTCGCCAACGCCTGACCCTCCCCGCGCCGAGAACCGCGGTTCTCGCACCCGGACCGCCGTGGCCGGGAGTGACAGGAAGGTTCCCTTGCTCACAGGGGCGTGGTGTCAAGGGCACCTTTTTCACGTACTGGGCACGGCGGCGGGAACGTTCGCCGTACTCTTTCCTGGTGCACAGAGGCGAACCGCACATCCTCATCGACGCCACCGCGGTGCCCGCGGACCGAGGCGGCGTCGGACGGTATGTCGATTCCCTGCTCGCGGCCCTGGATTCGGACGGCGCGCGGGTCACCGCGGCGTGCCAGCCGCGCGACGCCGCGCTGTACGCGAAGCTCGCGCCGAACGCGCGGATCATCCCTGCCGCCGAAGCCGTGGCGACCCGCACCGCGCGGTTGACCTGGGAGCAGACCACGCTGCCGGTGCTGGTCAAGAGGCTCGGCGCGGACGTGCTGCACTCGCCGCACTACACGACGCCGCTGGCCAACCCCGCCGCCTCCGTGGTGACGCTGCACGACGCGACCTTCTTCACCAACCGCCGCGTGCACTCACCGGTCAAGGCCGGTTTCTTCCGGGCCTGGACGCGGACCGCGCTGCGCCGCGCCGAGATCTGCGTGGTCCCCAGCCAGGCCACCGCCGCCGAGCTCGCGCGCACCGTCGGGGCCGACCGCAACCGGATGGCCGTCAGCTACCACGGCGTCGACCCCGACCGCTTCCACCCGCCGACGCCCGAGGAGATCGAGGCCGTCCGCGACCGGCTGAACCTCTTCGACCAGCCCTACGTCGCCTTCCTCGGGGCCCTCGAACCGCGCAAGAACGTTCCCGCGCTCATCCGCGGCTTCACCCAGGCCTGCCAGGGGCGTCGCGGTGACGCACCCGCCCTGGTGCTGGCCGGGCAGCCCGGCTGGGACACCAAGGTCGAGCGCGCCCTGGAATCGGTGCCGCACCGGATCCGGGTGATCAGGGCCGGGTACCTGCCGTTCGACCAGCTCGCCGGGTTCCTCGGCGGCGCGCGGCTGGTCGCCTACCCGAGCCTCGGCGAAGGCTTCGGGCTGCCGGTCCTGGAAGCGATGGCCTGCGGGGCGCCGGTGCTGACCACCCGCCGGTTGAGCCTGCCCGAGGTCGGTGGCGACGCCGTCGCCTACTGCGGAGTGCGGCCCACCGACATCGCCGCCGGCCTGCGGGAACTCCTCGACGACCCGGCCCGCCGGTCGGCCCTGGCCGCCGCCGCGCAACTGCGGGCCAAGGAGTTCACCTGGGGCGCCTGCGCGACCCAGCACCGCGAGGCCTACGACCGAGCTCACCACGCCCGCACCCGATGACCCTTCGGCGAGCGCGTTGCAGCAGAATGTGACGGCGTGACCAACCCGCGCACCTACGGCGACGAGCTCGCCGTCGTCACCGTGACCTACTCGCCCGGCGAGACGCTGCAGCGCTTCATCGACACCCTCGACAAGGCGACCCAGCGGCCGGTTCGCGTGATCCTCGCCGACAACGGTTCGCAGGACGGTGCGCCGCAGCGGGCGGCGCAGCAGCACGACCACGTCGAATTCGTGCCCACCGGCGGCAACCTCGGCTACGGCGGCGGCGCCAACCGGGGGGTCGCCGCGCTCGGGTCCGAGCACGGCTGGGTGGTCATCGCCAACCCCGACCTGGAGTGGGGTGCGGGTTCCCTCGACGAGCTGATCGCCGCGGCCGGGCGCTGGCCGCGCGGTGGTGCTTTCGGCCCGCTGATCACCGAACCCAACGGCGAGGTCTACCCCTCGGCGCGGCTGCTGCCGTCGATCGGACGTGGCGTCGGACACGCCGCTTTCGTCAAGATCTGGCCCGGCAACCCCTGGACGCGCGCCTACCGGCAGTCCGAGTCGGGGCGCAGCGAGCGCACCGCCGGCTGGCTGTCGGGATCCTGCCTGCTGATGCGGCGGGAGGCGTTCGACTCCGTCGACGGGTTCGACCCGCGCTACTTCATGTACTTCGAGGACGTCGACCTCGGCGACCGGCTGGGCAAGGCGGGCTGGCTCAACGTTTACGTGCCCAGCGCCGAGATCATGCACATCGGCGGCGCCTCGACGTCCAAGGCGTCCAAGCGGATGCTCACCGAGCACCACCGATCCGCCTACCGCTACCTCGCCGACCGCTACCAGGGCCTCAAGTGGGCCCCGCTGCGCCTCGCGCTGAAGATCGGCCTGACCCTGCGCGCCAAGATCCAGGCGCGCTGATCGTCTCAGGCTGTTCCTGGTCGCTTTGCGTGGCGGTGCGGGTGGCGGAAACCCCCGAACGGGAAAGACCAGCGGCTTCGTGGACTCCGTGCGCCGCTCCTTGAGTATGCCGATACGCGGCGTCCCGGCGCACTCGCCACGAAGCCGCTCAGAAATCCCCCGCAGGGGAGGGCACCGCGGTGCCGGCTGCCAGGGTGGTGAAAGAGGATGCGGCTCCGCCGCATCAACGGGCTCTAGTACTGCTGCGGGTACTGCTGCTGGACCGGCTGCGAGCCCAGCGGCCCGAACTCGTTCGGGTTGCGCTGCGCCTGGTAGGGGTTCGGCGGCAGGGCCTGCTGCTGTTGCCCGTAGTCCTCGGTCGGCCACCCGGTGTGCGGATCGACCGTGGGGAACTGCGGCTGCTGCTGGTTCTGCTGGGGCGGCATCGACTGGCCGGCCGCGGGCAGCATGTTCGTGTCCGTGTCGGCGGCGGCGCTGTTGACGACGTCGCGCGGGATCCGCACGGTGTTCGCCGCATCCATCGGCGAGGTGGCGTTGTCCGGTGTGACGACGAACGCGCCGCGTGCCCGCGCGCGAGCAAGTGCTTCGTCGGCTCGGAGGCGCGGGTCCATGTGGATGCCCTCTCAGTCGTTCGCAGTCGGTGGTGCCGAGCCCGGCGAAGAACCGGGTGTGGCGTTGAACCGGGCACGGCCATCGGGCACGGGCCCAGTGTCATTATGCCGGTGCCACTGCCAGAGTATTCCCCCCCAATGGGTTTTCGTCATCGATCTAGGTCAGGTAGGGAGGACGACGCCGATGTCCGCGGATGCGCAGACCCCGGCCGAGCCGCGCCAGAACGCGGAAGCGGTCGTGCTGGTGGGCGGGCGGGGGGTTCGGCTCCGGCCTCTGACCCTGTCCGCGCCGAAGCCGATGTTGCCGACCGCCGGCGTGCCGTTCCTGGCCCACCTGCTGTCCCGCATCCGCGCGATCGGCATCGAGCACGTGGTGCTCGGCACCTCCTACAAGGCCGAGGTCTTCGAGGAGCACTTCGGTGACGGATCCGACCTGGGCCTGCACATAGAGTACGTCGTGGAGTCCGAGCCGCTGGACACCGCGGGAGCCATCCGCAACGTCGCCGACCGGCTCAGCGCCGACGACGTGCTGGTGTTCAACGGCGACATCCTCTCCGGCGTGAACCTCGCCGAACTCCTCGACACCCACCGCGAGACCGCGGCCGACGTCACCCTGCACCTGGTGAAGGTCGACGATCCGCGCCGCTTCGGCTGCGTTCCCACCGACGCCGACGGGCGGGTCACCGACTTCCTGGAGAAGACCGAGAACCCGCCGGTCGACCAGATCAACGCGGGCTGCTACGTCTTCCGCAGAGAGGTGATCAACAGCATCCCCGCGGGCAGACCGGTGTCGGTCGAGCGCGAGACCTTCCCGGGACTGCTGGCCGGCGGTGCCCGCGTGCAGGGCCACGTCGACTCGTCGTACTGGCTGGACATGGGAACCCCTGCCGCGTTCGTGCGCGGCAGCGTCGACCTCGTCCTGGGCAACGCCCCCTCCGGCGCGCTGCCCGGCCCGACCGGTCGGGCGCTGGTGCTCACCGGCGCGGCGGTCGCCGAGGACGCGGTGGTCGACGGCGGCAGCACCGCCGGCGCGCGGTGCGAGATCGGTTCCCGCGCCCAGGTCAGCGCCTCGGTGCTCTTCGACGGCGTGGTGGTCGAGGACGGCGCGATCATTGAGCGCTGCGTGGTGGGAACCGGAGCCCGGGTGGGCGCCGGTGCTGTGCTGCGGGACGCGGTGATCGGCGACGGAGCGGTGATCGGCGCAGGCTGCGAGCTGGTCGAGGGGATCCGGATCTGGCCGGGCGTCGAGCTGCCGCCGAGCGGAGTACGGTTCTCGGCGGATTGAGCGACATGGACCAACCCCTCACCCGCGACTGGCACCACGACTACCCGCTCGACCTGCTGCGGGTCCTGTCCCCGCTGCGCCGCGGCAACGGCGACCCGACAACCCGCGTCGAGCAGGGCGAGCTGTGGTGGGCCAGCACCACCGCGCACGGCCCGGCGACGTTGCGCCTGCGCCGCGCGACCGGGAGGACCGTTCGCGCATCGGCCTGGGGACCGGGCGCGGAAGCGGTGCTGGCGGGAGTCCCCGACCTGCTGGGCGCCTCCGACGACGACAGCGGCTTCGCCCCCGCCCACGACGTCGTCACGCGCGGCGTGCGGGCGGCCTCGGGGATGCGCCTGTGCTCGTCGGGGCGGGTGTGGGACGTCCTCGTCGCCGCGATCCTGGAGCAGAAGGTCACCAACCGGGAGGCTTGGCGCTCGTGGCGGGAGCTGTGCCGCCGCTTCGGCCACCCGGCACCGGGGCCGGTGGAGAAGCTGTGGACCGCGCCTGACCCGCAGCAGGTCCGGCAGATCCGGGACTGGGAGTGGCACCGCGCGGGCACCGACGGAGCCCGCCGCCGCACCCTGCTCGCCGCGGCCTCGTCGGCGCGCAGCCTGGAGAAGGCGGTCGCGCTGCGCGGCGAGGCGGGCCGGGACCTCCTGCAGAAGATCCCCGGCATCGGCCCCTGGACGGCGGCCGAGGTCGCGCAGCGGGCCTGGGGCGACCCCGACGCGGTCAGCGTCGGCGACTTCCACCTGCCCACGATCGTCGGCACCGCCCTGGTCGGCCACCCCCTCGACGACGAGGGGATGCTCCAAGCCCTCAGCCCCTACGAAGGCCACCGCCACCGGGCCGTCCGCTACCTCGCCGCAGCAGGCGTCAACCGCCCCCGCCACGCCCCACGCCTGCCCGTGCGCAACTACCGGTCCTTCTGAGCGGGCGCTTTCGCTCTTGCGCCACTACGGAAGCCATGACATGCCCGAGGTCATGGAGTCAGGGCACTGGGAGGACGAACCGGTAGAGCCCGACCCGATGATCACCACGTCACTGCGCTTGCCGAAATCGCTGCTGGATCAGGTTCGCGAACGAGCCGCAGCCGAGGACGTGAAGCCGACGGCGTGGATCAGAGGGCTGATCGAGTCCGCGCTGGAGCGCTCCGAGCCGAATGGTGTCGAAGCACGGCTCCGGCGCCTGGAGGACGCCGTCTTCAACGAAACGGCCTGAGCCGGTCAGGCCAGCGCCGCGGTGAACAGCGGGCCCAGGTCCGTGTTCTCCGGGGGAGTGGTCAGCGGCCACCAGCGCAGGTCGAGGGACTCGTCGCTGCGGGTGGGTTCGGCGTCGGCCGGGGCGCGGACCACGTAGCGGACGTCGAAGTGACGGGTCGGCTTGCCCAGCGAGCAGGTGATCGGGTGGACGTCCAGGTGCACCGGCTCCGGATCCACCACCAGGTCCGTCATCCCGGACTCCTCGGTGGCCTCGCGCAGCGCCGCACCGGCGAGCGTGTCGTCCTCGGGTTCGCAGTGCCCGCCCAGCTGCAGCCACCGGCCGACCCGTGGGTGCAGCGTGAGCAGCACGTTGTCGCCCGCCGCGTCCAGCAGCACCGCCGAGGCCGTGACGTGGCCCGGCTCGCAGGCGCGCAGGCACGCGTCGTCGCGGGCGTCGAGCAGCGTCAGGAACGCCTGGCGCAGCGCCTCCTGCTGCGGGTCCACCGGGCGCCAGTCGCCCAGCACCCGGGTCGCGTCGGCGTGCGGTCCGCTCACAGCTCCACCAATCCGTCGTCGAGATCGCGCGGCGGTCGCGGGCCTTCGGCCGGGGTGGCCGGGTGCCCGACCGCCACGGCACCGAGGGGTTCCCAGTTCTCCGGCAGGTCCAGGGCCGCGCGCACCACGCCGGGGCAGAACATCGTCGAGGACACCCAGCACGAGCCGAGCTCCTCGGCCGCCAGCGACACCAGCAGTCCCTGCACCGCGGCACCGCCCGCGACGGTGAACATCTGCCGTTCCGCGTCCGAGCGGGCCTCGTCCGGGTAGTCGTGGGCGCCGTCGTGCACCAGGAACGGCAGCACCACCTCGGGCGCCGCGTACAGCAGGTCGCCTCGGGTGACGCGGCGTCGCGCGGCCTGCTCGGACAGCCCGTCGCCGCGCAGGTCCTCCAGCCACGCGGTGCGCATCGCGTCGAGCAGCTTGATCCGCAGCGCGCGATCGCGCAGCCACACGAACCGCACCGGGCGCGTGTGGTGCGGGGCCGGAGCCGTCAGCGCCGCGCCGACCGCGCGCCGCACCGCTGCCTCGTCCACCGGGGTGTCGGCGAACTCGCGCACCGACCGGCGCACCAGCACCGCCTCACGGCGGCCCTGCGCGATCGCCTCGGCGGTCCCCAGGTGGAACAGGTCCTCCTCGACCGGGCGGGCGAGGTCTCGCGCCGTCGAACCGTCGTCCACAGTGGTCAGTCCGCGCACCACGGCGACCGGGACGCCGCCGAGCTTGCCCTTCACCAGGTCCGCGGCACCGGCGATCTCGTCGGCGATCGCGACCTCGGTGACGGCGAGCTCGTTGCCCTGCGAGTCCGTGCTGCCCGCGTAGCGGTGCAGCACCGGCAGCCCGGCGGAGCCGATGGCCGCATCGGTCTGGCCGACCCGCCAGGCCCGGCCCATCGTGTCGGTCACCACCACCGCGACCCGCACGCCCAGCCGCTCGGCGATGCCCTCCCGCAGCCTCCTCGCCGAGGAGTCCGGGTCTTCCGGCAGCAACGCGATCTGGTCCTGCGCGACGTTCGAGGCGTCCACCCCGGACGCGGCCTGCACGATGCCGAGCTTGTTCTGCGTGATCAGCGTCCGGCCCTTGCGGGCCAGCACCGACATCGCCTCCGACAGCACGAGCTCCCGGCGCAGCGCGTCGCGCTGCTCGGGGTCCGCGGGCGCGGTGACCATCCGGCCCTCGACCTTGGACACGATCTTGCTGGTGACGACCAGGACGTCACCATCGCTCAACCACGGGGCCGCAGCCGAGATCGACGCCGCCAGATCGTCCCCCTCGACGAACTCCGGCAACCCCTGCACGGCGAACAGCTGAAGCCCCCCGGCAGCCGCGTGGTCCTGAGGCCGGTTCTCGCTCATGCCACCTCCGCAACTCGCGGGACACCCGCACCCGGTCGGCGGACATGAGCGGGGGCAAGCCGATTCTCGCTCATGCCACCTCCGAAGCCACGTCGAACGCCGCCTCGGCCATCGCCGCGGTGGCGTCCACATCGGACATCAGCAGCGGCACCGACCGCACCTTCACGCCCGGCACGTCAGCGGTGTCGTCGCTGTGCACCAGCCAGCCGTCCAGGATTCCTCCCGCGTCGCCGCGCGCGCCGTAGTGGCGGCCGACCGCCTCCGCCGAGGTCTCCACGCCGATCGCGCTCAGGCACGCGTCGGCCATGCCGCGCAGCGGCTTGCCGCCGATGATCGGGGACAGGCCCACCACAGCGGCCTTCGTCTCGCGCAGCGCGTTGCGGAAACCGGGCACCGCCAGCAGCGTTCCGATGCTCACCACGGGGTTCGACGGGGCCAGCAGCACCACGTCGGCCTGCGCGATGGAGTCCAGCACCTCGGCCGTCGGCTTGGCCTCGTCGGCGCCGACCGGCACGATCGCGTGCGCCTTCGGCTCCGCGCGGTACCGCACCCACCACTCCTGGAAGTGCACCGCGCGGCTCTCGCCGGACTCCGGGTCGTCGATCGCCACGTGCGTCTCGACCCGGTCGTCGGTCACCGGCAGCAGCCGAACCCCGGGCTGCCAGCGGTCGCACAGCGCCTCGGTGACCGCCGACAGCGAGTAGCCGGCGCGCAGCATCCGGGACCGCACCAGGTGGGTCGCGATGTCGCGGTCACCCAGGCCGAACCACGTCGGCTCGGCGCCGTAGGCCGCGAGCTCCTCCTTGACCGACCAGGTCTCGTCGACCCGGCCCCAGCCCTTCGCGGTGTCGATGCCGTCGGCGAGCGTGTACATGCAGGTGTCGAGGTCCGGGCAGACCCGCAACCCGTGCATCCACACGTCGTCGCCCACGTTGACCACCGCGGTGACCTCGTGCTCGGAACTGTCCGCCGCACCGATGGCGGGCAGCCCGAGCGCCGCCTTGACTCCGAGCAGGAAACGGGCGCCACCGACGCCGCCGACCAGAACTACGACCTTCACAACACCGATCCTCGCACGCCCGGGGGAACCCGGACCTGTGAACCCGGACGCTCCCGACCCGTGGACTCACAGCCCGCCGAAGATGCTCCGGAACAGGCTCTGGCCGAGGGAGGTCATGGCCGAGTCGCCGCCGACGAGGTCGAACACGAAGTAGGCGAGCTCGAAGAACCAGCTGCCGACCAGCGGCACACCGATCAGCAGCAGGAACAGCACCAGCGGAGCCCACGGCCGCGCCTTCTCGCCGAACCGCCGGGCCGGGGCTGACAGCCACGGTTCGATCGCGCCGTAACCGTCGAGCCCGGGCACCGGCAGGATGTTCAGCACGAACGCGATCACCTGCAGGAACGCCAGGTAGGACAGTCCGGCCGTCAGCCCGATCGGCATCGGGACGAGTGCGATCACCGCCGTGAGGATCATCCCCAGCACGAGGTTCGTCAGTGGTCCCGCCAGCGAGACCATCGACTCGACGCGGCGGCCGCGCAGCGCGGCGTGGTTGATCCACACCGCACCGCCGGGCAGCGGGATACCGCCGATGGCCACGAAGATCAGCGGCAGGATGATGCTCAGCACTGGATCGGTGTAGCGGCGCGGGTCCAGCGTCAGGTAGCCCTTCGCGCGCACCGACCAGTCGCCACCCCGGTAGGCCGTCGCCGCGTGCCCGAACTCGTGCAGGCACAGCGAAGTGGCCCAGCCACCCAGCACGAGCAGGATCACGCCGCCGGTCAGGGCCGCGGTGTTGGTGAAGGTCGTCAGCACGCCACCGAGCGCGGTGACCGCGACGATGCCGAGGAACAGCGGGCTGACCCGCACGGCGGAGGTAGTCACGCCGCAAGTCTCCACGACCCGCCGCTGGCGTGTTGATCGGATTCGGCAGGCGCTGATCGACGCGGGGTGATATTAATGATCTTGGCGCAGCACGATGCGCCGTACGGAGCACAAGCGCTGTGCCGAACGCGCAGAGCCGATTGGCGCGGCCGGGCCTGGGATTCCGAAGATCCGGATGTCCCTCTACGGATGGTCTCGGCTTGACCGCAAGGAGCTACACGGGTGTAATCACAGCAGTGTCATTCGCTGCTGAAATTCGAACGCCTCGCTGCGGCAGGCGGTCACGGCGGCGTTCGGTCGGGTGCGGGAGAACCCGGTCGGACACGAGGTCGATCGGCACTTCGTCGGCGGTGAGAGGGCGACGAGGTGAACGGTCGGCGACGGCGCCGCCGTCGATGCGTTCTGGTCCCGCCAGCGGGACCGAAGACCTGCGAGCAGGAGTGCGTCCTGTTCCGGTCCTGGGGAGGACCGGTGGGATAAACGGGGAGATATCGGGGGAGTCATGTGGGAATCAGGAGATAGCCGTCTCGCGGAGCGCGGGGACGCCACCACCGCGCTCGCGGAGTTCGACGCGCTGGCCGAGCTCTTCGAGATGGAAGAGGAGCAGGAGTGGCAGGAGCGCGCGCTGTGCGCTCAAACCGATCCGGAAGCCTTCTTCCCGGAGAAGGGCGGATCCACTCGCGAGGCCAAGCGCATCTGCTCCGGCTGCGAAGTCCGTTCCGAGTGCCTGGAATACGCGTTGCAGCACGACGAGCGCTTCGGCATCTGGGGAGGTCTCTCCGAGCGCGAGCGCCGCAAGCTCAAACGCCGCGCGGTCTGACGGACCACGCCGCTCGTGCTGTCGGTACCGCTGGGGAGGCGGTCCGCGCGGTTTCCCGAGCGGGCTGACGTCGCCGCTTCGCCGCTGGGCTTTCCGCGTGCATTACCGTTCGGGCCGTAGGGGTTCGGACGAGCGGGAGGACCAGCGCGGGTGGACGAGCCGTCGAAGTCGCGGTTTCAGGGCTTGAAGTCGTTGCGCCGCATCGCCTTCCAGCGAAGCGGCCAGAACGGGCAGCCGACGCCCTCACCGCGCGAGTCGTCGGAGGACCCGGGCGCCGCGGAGGTTCCGGAGCCGGAGAGCCGCTCGTCGCGCGCCCGCGCGCTGGACGTGCTGCGTTCGCCCGGGACCGCGATGGTCGCCGCGCTCGTGGTTTTCGCGCTCGTCAGCGCACTGGTCACCGGTCGTCTCGGCGGAGCGCTGGCGGGCGGTCGGCTGCTGCCGACCGCTGATCTGGCCACCACCTGGGGCGACTACCTCAACGCCTGGCACGCCGTCAGCGGCGGCACGGGATCGCCCGCGTCGCCCTCGCTGGCCGTGCTGGCGCTGCTCGGCTCCGTCCTAGGTGGACCGTCGGTGGTCGTCGGCGCGCTGCTGCTGTTCGGGGTTCCGCTCGCCGGGCTGAGCACCTACCTCGCCGCCCGCGCGCTCGACGTCACCCCGCTGCGCCGCGCCCTGGTCGCCGGCGCCTACGCGCTGCTGCCGGTGGCCGCGATCTCGGCCGGGCAGGGGCGCCTCGACGTCGTCGTCGTGCACGTCCTCGTCCCGCCGCTGCTGGCCGGGATCGCCGCGGTGATCCGGCGTTCCGACGGCCAGTGGCTCGGCACCGCCTGCCTCACCGCGTTCGGGCTGGCCGTGCTCGGCGCGTTCGCCCCGCTGGTGCAGCTGGCGCTGATCGTGCTCGCGCTGCTCGCCCACGTCCTGGTGCCCGGCAACGGGCTGCGCGGACGGCGCCGGGCCGCCGGGCTGGTCGCGCTGGTGCTGCTGTCGGTGGCCTGCCTGCTGCCGTGGCCGGTGCAGCTGCTCAACCACCCCGAGGTGCTGGTGCACGGGCTCGGCGCCCGCACCGCGGAGCAGCCCGCGTCGGTGCTGCTGGCGACGCTCAGCCCCGACGGCTCGCTGCCGAGCGCGCTCGGCGCGCTGCTGGTGCTGGCCGCGATCCTGGCGCTGGCGATCTGCTTCGACGTCCGGATGCTGGCCGGTGCCGGGGTCGCCCTGCTCGGCTGGCTGGTGGCCGTCGTCATCGGCACCGTGTCCGTCGAGCCGCTGACCGGTGGCGTCGCGAGCCCCGGCTGGACCGGCGGCCCGCTGGTGCTGGTCGCGGCGGGATGCGCCTGGATCGTGCTGGTCGCGAAGATGCCCTCGCTGAGCTGGAAGATCACCGCGCCGGTGCTGGCGGCCGGGTTGCTGGCGCTGGGCGCGGCCTCGGCGATCGGCACCGCCTCGGGCCCGCTGCAGGTCCACCAGGCGGCACCGGCGACGGGCACCCGGCTGGTGCTGGAGGCGGGACCGCAGCCCGCCCGGTTGGTCACCGGCGAAGGCCCCCGCTTCGGCGACGACGACCTGGCCCCGGCCGGATCCGCCGCCGACTGGCTGCGCCAGGTCGACGAGGACCTGAGCAGCGATGACAGCGCCCGGGTGCGCCGGGCGCTGGCCGCGGTGGCCGCCAGGGGAGCCGACCACGTGATCGTGCCGGCGAACTCGCAGCTGCCCGAGCTCGCCTACGACATGGTCGTCGACGACGGCAGGCTCACCGGCCCGAGCCGCGAGCTGCGGCTGCTGGTGCCCGCGACCCCGGTGAAGCTCGTCGGTCCTGACCTGGCGCGGCAGGCCCAGACCGAACCCGGCCCCGCGCCGGAGGCCCGCCCGCTGCCGGTGGGGGCCGAACCGCCCTCGTTCACCGTGCGGATCTCCGAGGGCGGCGCCGGGCGCGCGCTGGTGATCGGCGCCGAGAACGAGCCCGGCTGGTACGCCGAGGTCAACGGCAAGCGGGTCCCGCTGGCCACCGCCTGGGGTCACCAGGTCGCGGTGCCGCTGCCCGAGCAGGCCGCCGAGGTCCAGGTGGGCTACACCGAGCTGCCGCGCACCACGCTGCTGGTGGTGCAGGCCGCCGTGGTGCTGTTCACGGTCATCGCCGCCATCCCGGGCCGCCGCCGGGCGCTCACTGCCCTTCGATGACGTCCGGGTCCAGGCCCAGGTAGGTGGCGACCTGCTCGACGAGGACGTCGTGCAGCAGGTCGGCCATGTCCGTGCCGTCGCGGGCGCGGGCCTCCAGCGGCCTGCGGTAGAGCACGATGCGCGCGCGGGTGGGCAGGCCGCGCTTGTCCACGCCCGCCGGGATGAGCCTGGCGAGCGGCACGTTGGCGTCGACCACCACGTCGTCGTCCCAGGTCACCTTCTCCGGAGCGGTGTTGCTGATCTCCGGGACCTCGTCGACGGCCACGTCGAGCTGGGTCAGTTCGGCGTGCCAGCGCTGCTCGATGGGTTCGAGCGCCTCCAGCACCAGCGCGTCGAAGCGTTGCGAACGGCTGCGCGATACCGGGACCGAGGAGGGGTACAGCGGTCCGCGCAGGCCACGGCCGCGCCGGTCCCGCCTGGAGCGGGTTCGACGCCGAGATCCACGTGCGGTCACCACGGGCTGAGGGTACGCCCTTCGCAACCCTGGCCGGGACAGCCGCCACGGGGATTTCGGGTGGTGATCACTACCGGCTGTTCGCCGAAAGCAGACACCCGATCAGGGCGGCCGGAGGCAGGGTGGAAACTGGTGTTCGGCGTGGCTCGTGAAAGAGATTCCGCGTGCCTGCGCCGCGAGGTGGACAGGAGGCGCTATCGTGCGTGTCGTGCGGAGCGTGAGGCGGTGCTCGCGGACCGGGTGTGTCAACCCGGCCGTCGCCACGCTCACTTATGCCTATGCGGACTCGACCGCGGTCGTGGGCCCGCTCGCCACCTATGCCGAACCGCACAGCTACGACCTGTGCGAGGCGCACGCGCTGCGGCTGACCGTCCCCAACGGCTGGGAGGTCGTCCGGCACGAAGGCGAGTTCGCGCCACCGACCCCGTCCGATGACGACCTGACCGCGCTCGCCGAGGCGGTGCGCGAAGCGGGCAGACCGGACAGGCCGGTGGAACCGCAGGTCAGCGCCCCAGGAGCCGGGCGCCGTGGCCACCTGCGGGCGCTGCCCGACCCGGTGGACGAGTGAACAGATCGTGACGAACAGCTCTGGTCAAACCGGATGCTGCCAACGACCCGCCGATCGCCGGTAGGCTGCCAACCACGTTGGTTGGGAACCGGGGAGGGTGCAGCGTGCGGGACCTGTCGGGGATCGTCAAGGCTTACGACATCCGCGGGGTGGTCGGCGACGGACTGGACGCCGACGTCGTGCGGGAGATCGGAGCGGCGTTCACCAGACTGGTCGGTGGACCGGCCGTGGTGATCGGCCACGACATGCGGGACTCCTCGCCGGGACTGGCGCAGGCGTTCGCCGACGGTGTCACCGGTCAGGGCGTCGACGTCATCAACATCGGCCTGGCCAGCACCGACATGCTCTACTTCGCCTCCGGCAAGCTGGAGCTGCCCGGTGCGATGTTCACCGCCAGCCACAACCCCGCCGAGTACAACGGCATCAAGCTCTGCCGCGCGGGCGCCGCGCCCGTGGGCCAGGACAGCGGCCTGTCGGAGATCCAGGAGCTCGTCGGCCACGGCGTTCCCGAGTTCCTCGGCGCGAAGGGTTCGACCAGCGAGCGCGACATGGTCGCCGAGTACTCGGCCTACCTGCTCGACCTGGTGAAGCTGCGCGACATCCGCCCGCTGAAGATCGTCGTCGACGCGGGCAACGGCATGGGCGGGCACACCGTGCCCACCGTGTTCGCCGACCTGCCGGTCGAACTCGTGCCGATGTACTTCGAGCTCGACGGCTCGTTCCCGAACCACGAGGCCAACCCGCTGGACCCGGCCAACATCGTCGACCTGCAGGCCAAGGTCCGCGAGGTCGGCGCCGACGTGGGCCTGGCCTTCGACGGCGACGCCGACCGCTGCTTCGTGGTCGACGAGCGCGCCGAACCGGTCACCCCGAGCGCGATCACCGCGCTGGTCGCCGCCCGCGAGCTGGGCAAGGAGCCCGGCGGGACGATCATCCACAACCTGATCACCTCCAAGGTCGTGCCCGAGATCGTCACCGAGCTCGGCGGCAAGCCGGTGCGCACCCGCGTGGGCCACTCGTTCATCAAGCAGACGATGGCCGAGACCGGCGCGATCTTCGGCGGCGAGCACTCCGCGCACTACTACTTCCGCGACTTCTGGCGCGCCGACTCCGGGATGCTGGCCGCGCTGCACGTGCTGGCCGCCCTCGGCGGTCAGGACAAGCCGCTGTCGGAACTGATGGCCGACTACTCCCGCTACGCCGCCAGCGGCGAGATCAACTCCACCGTCGACGACCAGCAGGCCCGGATGCGAGCCGTCGCCGACGTCTTCGGTGACCGGAATGGCGCTTCTGTCGACGAGCTCGACGGGCTTACCGTGGAGCTGTCGGACGGATCGTGGTTCAACCTGCGCCCGTCCAACACCGAGCCGCTGCTCCGGCTCAACGTCGAGGCGAGCGACACTGAGGCCATGACCGCGCTGCGCGACGAGGTACTCGCGGTCATCCGCGGGTGAACCTGACGAGTGACACTCGCCGAAGCGCGCGAGTTTGGGAGGAAGACGTGGCCGTTGACCTGGAAGCGCAGTTGCTGGAGATCCTGGCCTGCCCGTGCGAGCAGCACGGTGCGCTGCGGCCCGGCCTGGCCGACGACGCGCAGGCCGACTACCTGACCTGCACCTCCTGCGGTCGCGGTTTCCCGGTGCGGGACGGCATTCCGGTGCTGCTGCTGGAAGAGGCCGTCGGGGGCGGGTCTCCCGGCGGCGCCGGGGAGGGGTGAGCTTCCGGTGCTGGACGACACGCTCCTCGACGATCCGGCCAGGCTGGCCGACGTCGATTCCGGCGGCCTGCTGAGGCTGGCCGCGCTCTCCGGCGCGCAGGTGCGCGCCACCGCCGAGACCGCTGCCGAAGCGGGCCTGGACGACCTGGCCGACGAACGCCCGCGCGCGGTCGTGCTGCTGACCAGGCCCGGTGTGGGGGTGAGCGTGGCGCGGCTGCTGGTCGCGCTGGCCGGCTCCCGCTGCCCGGTGCCGGTGGTGGTCTCCGACGAGCTGCCGTCCTGGGTGGGCGCGCTGGACGCGGTCTTCGCCCACACCGACGACGTCGGTGACGTCACCCTCGCCGAATCCGTGGCCACCGCCTGCCGCCGAGGCGCCAGCGTCGTGCTCGCCGTGCCCGCCGAGGGGCCGGTGGCCGCTGCCGGTGCCGGTCGGGCGAAGGTCCTGGTGCCGCGCGTGCCCGTGCCGCCCGCGCTGGCGTTCGCCTACGTCTTCGCCGCGGGCATCAGCACCTTCCGGGCGCTGGGCCTGCTGGACTTCGACGCCGAGGAACTCGCCGAGGCGCTCGACAAGGAGGCCGAGCGCGCCCACCCCAGCCACGAGGCGCTGAGCAACCCCGCCAAGTCGCTGGCGCTGCGGATGGCCGACCGCACCCCGCTGCTGTGGGGCCTGGACCCGATCTCGGCCGCCGTGGCCGCTCACGCCTCGTTCGCGCTGGGCGCGCACGCGGGCGTGCCCGGCCACGTCGCCGAGTACCCGCAGGCGGTCGTGCAGCGCGGGCTGCACCGCGCCGCCGCTTCCGTCGGCTCCGAGGCCGACATCTTCGCCGACCCCGAGGACGAGGCCGGGGCGCTGCTGCGGGTCTTCCTGATCGGCACGCGCCACAACGATCAGGGGGAGGTGTTCGAACGGTCCGCGTTGCGGGACCTGCCCGGTGCCGACGTGGTCACACCGGGGGACACGGTGCGCGCCGACCCGCTGCTGCGCGCCGCCGTCCTGGCCGCCCGCTTCGACCTGGCCGCCGTGTACCTGGGCCTGGCCGCGGGCACGCTCAACGGGCCCGGCTGGCCGGCCCTGGCCATGAGCTGAGGCCGACTGCACGGCATCGAAAATCCGGGAAGCCCCCGATGCCGCACGCCCGCGGGCGCGATGTGCTGGCCGGGCGAGCAAGCGCGAGAACGAGGAAGCGAGAACGACTGTGGAGCTACTGCGCAACGCGGTGCGCCCCTACGCGTGGGGTTCGCGCACCGCTATTGCGGATCTGCTCGGTCGGCCCGTCCCCACACCGCACCCGGAGGCAGAGCTGTGGATGGGCGCCCACCCCGGTGACCCGTCCCGGGTGCTGCGCTCCGGCGGCGACGAGGTCTCGCTGCTGTCGCTGCTCGACTCCGAGCCCGCCCACCACCTCGGCGACGAGTGCGTGCGCCGCTGGGGCGGCAGGCTGCCGTTCCTGATGAAGGTCCTCGCCGCCGACGAGCCGCTGAGCCTGCAGGCCCACCCCTCCGCCGAGCAGGCCGCCGAGGGGTTCCAGCGGGAGGAGCGGGCCGGCATCGCGCGCAACGCGCCGAACCGCAACTACCCGGACCCGACCGCCAAGCCCGAGCTGATCTGCGCGCTCACCGAGTTCCACGCGCTGGCCGGGTTCCGCGACGCCCAGCGCACGGTCCGGCTGCTGGACGCCCTGGACGTGCCGAGCCTGCGCGCGCACCGCGAGCTGCTGGCCGCGCAACCGGACGCCAGCGGGCTGCGCGCGCTGTTCACGACCTGGATCACGCTGCCCGAGCACTACCTCCGGGACGTGCTGCCGGAGCTGCTGGAGGCCTGCGTCGCGCACGTCAAGGAGCGCGGTGAGTTCGCGCTGGAGTGCCGCACGGTGCTGGAGCTCGGCGAGGCCTACCCGCACGACGCCGGGGTGCTGGCGAGCCTGCTGCTGAACCGGCTGGTGCTGCAGCCGGGCGAGGCGATCTTCCTGCCGGCCGGGAACCTGCACGCCTACCTGCACGGCACCGGCATCGAAATCCTCGCCAACTCCGACAACATCCTGCGCTGCGGGTTGACGCCGAAGCACGTGGACGTGCCGGAGCTGCTGAAGGTGCTGGACTTCGCCTGCGGCGACATGCGGGTCCTCAAGGGCGAGTCGCTGGACGCCAACCTCACCGCCTACCGCACCCCGGCCGACGAGTTCGAGCTGTCCAGGCTGGACTGGACGCCGGCCGAGTCGGGCACCGTCCACCTGGACTCGCCGGGCCCGCAGATCCTGCTGTGCACCAAGGGCAGCGTCCGGTTGACCAGCGGTCACCGCGGCAACGGCTCGCTGCCGCACGAGCTGGTCCTGCAGCGCGGCCACTCGGTGTGGCTGGCCGCCAGCGACCCGGCCGTGGAAGTCCGCCCGGCCGAACTGGACTCGGACGGCCAAGCCCAGGTCTTCCGGGCCGCCGCCGGGTCGTTCTGAGAGCGATCTCGCCCCACACTTGCGTCCAGTCCGCCCCTTCCCGGCCTGGGCGCCCGGTAGATTCCTCCCGACATCGCAGCCGGATCGTGTGGAGGAGATCGTGTCAGCAGGGGGCGGGACCAAGGCCATCCTGGCCGCATTGGCCGCGAACGCGGGCATCGCGCTGGCCAAGTTCGGTGGATTCCTGTTCACCGGTTCGTCGTCGATGCTGGCGGAATCGGTGCACTCACTGGCCGACACCTCCAACCAGGGGTTGCTGCTGCTCGGCCAGAGGACCTCGCGGCGCAAGGCCAGCGAGGACCACCCCTTCGGCTACGGCCGCGACCGGTACTTCTACTCGTTCGTCGTGGCGCTGATGCTGTTCACGCTGGGCTCGGTGTTCGCGCTCTACGAGGGCATCCACAAGATCGAGCACCCCGAGCCGCTGGAGTCGGCGTGGGTGGCGGTGCTCATCCTGGTGATCGCGATCGGCCTGGAGACCTTCAGCTTCCGGACCGCCATCAAGGAGTCGCGCGAGATCAAGGGGAAGTTGGGCTGGTGGCAGTTCATCCGCCAGGCCAAAACGCCTGAGCTGCCGGTGGTCCTGCTGGAGGACCTCGGCGCGCTGATCGGCCTGGTGCTCGCGCTCGGCGGTGTCGGGCTGACCGTGCTGACCGGCAACGCGATCTTCGACGGCATCGGCACCGCGTGCATCGGTGTGCTGCTGGGCGTGATCGCGGTGGTGCTGATCGTGGAGACCAAGAGCCTGCTCATCGGTGAGGGCGTGAGCCGCGACGTGCTCGACGAGATCATCGGGCAGGTGGAGTCCGAGCGGGTGGAGCGGGTCATCCACATCCGCACCCAGTACCTCGGTCCCGACGAGCTGCTGATCGCCGCGAAGATCGGTCTCGCCCCGTCGCTCTCGGTTGCGGACGTGGCTGCCGAGATCGATGGTGCAGAGCAGCGGATTCGGGAGAAGGTTCCGGCGGCTCGCCTGATTTACCTGGAACCGGATCTCGACCGTGGCCGCACGACCACGGCCTGACACAAGACACCGCTTTGTCATCACGACGGGTTAACGAAAACGGTGGCGAACACTGGCCGCCCGTTACCCGGAGCGACATGAGCGGGTTAGGGTGCGTTCACCGCGCGACACTTGGGACTTGATGAGGAGGCGACAGTGCCAGGCACTGGGCTGTGGCGAACCAAGTCGGTAGAGCAATCCATTCTCGACACCGACGAACCGGACACCAAACTACGCAAAAATCTGGGCACCTGGGACCTGATCGTCTTCGGCGTATCGGTCGTGATCGGTGCCGGCATCTTCACGCTCGCAGCACGCACGGCGGGTGACGTCTCCGGACCGTCGGTGTCGCTGGCCTTCGTGCTCGCCGCGATCGCCTGCGGCCTCGCCGCGCTGTGCTACGCCGAGTTCGCCTCGACGGTGCCGGTCGCGGGCAGCGCCTACACCTACTCCTACGCCACGTTCGGCGAGTTCATCGCCTGGATCATCGGCTGGGACCTGATCCTGGAGTTCGCGGTCGCCGCCGCGGCCGTGGCCAAGGGCTGGTCGGTGTACCTGGAGCAGGTGCTCGAACTGATCGGCGTGGCCGTGCCCACGGTGCTGCCGCTCGGGCCGCTGCAGTTCGACTGGGGCGCGCTGCTGCTGGTCGTGGTGCTGTCCACGCTGCTGGCGGTCGGCACGAAGCTGTCCGCCCGGGTCTCGCTGGTCATCACCATCATCAAGGTGGCCGTCGTGCTGCTGGTGATCGTGGTGGGCCTGGCCTACATCAACGCGGACAACTACACGCCTTTCATCCCGCCGGCGCAGCAGGCCACTGAGGACAGCCCGGCGATCGAGCAGTCGCTGCTGTCGCTGATCCTCGGCGGCCAGACCAGCAACTACGGCGTGTTCGGCCTGCTGGCCGGTGCCTCGCTGGTGTTCTTCGCGTTCATCGGTTTCGACATCGTCGCGACCACCGCGGAGGAGACCAAGAACCCGCAGAAGAGCGCTCCGCGCGGCATCCTGGGCAGCCTGGCCATCGTCACGGTTCTGTACGTGGCGGTCGCGCTGGTCGTGACCGGCATGGTGCCCTACACCGACTTGGCGACCGCCGAGGACGGCACCCGCTCCACGCTGGCGACCGCGTTCGCGCAGCACGGCATCACCTGGGCGGCGGCGATCATCTCCGTCGGCGCGCTGGCCGGTCTGACCACTGTGGTCATGGTGCTGCTGCTGGGCCAGACCCGCGTGCTGTTCGCGATGTCGCGCGACGGCCTGATGCCGCAGGGCCTGGCCAAGACCTCCAGCAAGGGCACGCCGGCCCGCGCGACCATCCTGGTCGGCGTGGTGGTCGTCCTGGCCGCGGCCTTCTTCCCGGCGGACAAGCTGGAGGAGATGGTCAACGTCGGCACGCTGTTCGCGTTCGTCCTGGTCTCGCTGGGCGTGATCGTGCTGCGGCGGACCCGTCCGGACCTGCCGCGAGGCTTCAAGGCCCCGCTGGTCCCGCTGGTGCCGATCCTGGCGATCCTCGCCTGCCTGTGGCTGATGCTGAACCTGACCGCTCTGACCTGGGTCCGGTTCCTGATCTGGATGGCCGCCGGCGTGGTGATCTACTTCGTCTACGGCCGGTCGCACTCGCGGCTGGGCAAGAGCGACGTCGCCAACGGCGGATCCGTCACCGGCTAGCGGCGAGCGAGCACGCGAGAGCGGCGCCATCCCCGTCCGGGGGTGGCGCCGCTCTTCGCGTTCCAGGGCCTCTTCGAGCTGTTGCCTCCAGCGGGCGGTTTTCCGCTGAAACCGACCGGACAAAGAGGACGTCGTGGCGGGAGCTGTCCGCTGGTGACGGGGACCGTCGCCGCCTCAGCGGTATCCGCGGCTGAGGTGCGAAGCGCCCCTCGCGCGTGGTGCGAGGGGCGCGGTCGAGCAGGCAGGAACTGGAGCCCGGCGGCGGGTCGCTGCAGGTCAGCTGTCGCTGGAGCGGAGGGAGGAGCCCCGCTCCCACGGGGCGATGCGGCCGCGGGGCTCGGTGATCTCCGGGAGCACCGACGGCTCCGAGCGGGGCTCGGAGTCCTGCTGGGCCGGCAGCTCCGGGGCGTCCTCCGCGGTCTCCGCCTGCTCCTCGTGCGACTGCTGCTGCGGGACCTCGGCCTCGGCCGCTCCCTTGCGCAACGACCGGATCGACCTGCCGCGCTTGGACTTGGCCGCGGTCTCGCCCGGTGCGCGCTGGGGCAGCTCCTCGACCGAGTCGGAGATCGACCCGCCGTCGTCGCCCTGCGGCTCCAGCGACGTCCCGGAACCGATCGCGCGAGGATCGGGCGCGGACGGGATCTGCGGGGCCTCCGGCGTCGACAGCGGCAGCGCCGCACCGCGAACCGGCCGCTCCAGGCCCGCCGCCATCGCCACCGCGCGATCCCACTCCGGATCACCGCTGTAGTCCGAATGCCCCAGCACGCCAGGGAGCCACCGGCGGCACGAGAACGGCCCCCGCTGCGGATCCGGCAGCCAGTGGTCGCCACCGAGCACCAGAGCACCCGTCGGACCGCGCGTCGCCGCGGGCAAGGGGCCCTCCGTGCCGTCGCCGCGCAGCCCGACACCGATCAGCATCCCGTTGTAGACCTGCCGGTTCCAGGTGGTCACGGCCCCGCCCAGCGAGTCCGTCCCCCGGCACAGCGACCGCCACCGGTCGCCCAACCCACCGGCCAGGTCCCGCAGCGCCGAGTGCGGCACCACGCCCGGGAAGGCGCGCGGATAAGCCCACTGCAGCTGCGAACCCGCCGTCACCAGGCCCACGCGCTCGCGGTCGGACTCCGGCAGCGTCTCCAGCAACCGTGCGGCCGCGACCGCCGCCAGCAGGCTGCCCTGGCTGTGACCGACCAGCACCACGCGCGTGTTGGGGTCCGACAGGTGCTCGGTGGCGCGGTCGGCGAGCTCCGGGATCACCTTCAGCGCGTAGCACGGCGGCACCACTGGGTGCGCCTCGCGCGGCCAGAACAACGCCAGATCGCCCAGCACGCCCAGGTAGCGGGCGGTGTCCCGCTTCGTCGCCGCGAGGAAGACCATGCGCAGCAACCCGACCGCCAGACCGGCCAGCGCGATCACGCCGATCGCGCTCAACCACGAGGTCCGCGGCATCCCGGCGAACCGGGCCGCCAGGCTCGCAGCCGTGCTGACCGTCAGCACCCCGGCGATCACCAGGAACAACTGGTGCGAGTAGCGGCGCTGCAGGTCGGCGAACTTCCAGGCGCTCGCGGCCTTGCGCTGGTCCTCCTTGCGGCCGGCGTGCAGCAGCGCCACCTCGTCCGGGATGGGGTCGCCGTCCTCGCTGCGCCGGAACCGCCGGACCAGCAGCCACGGCACCGCCACCAGCAGCGCGACGGCCAGCAGCACCACGGCGGTGCCCCAGAAGATCGTCACGTCGTCGAACGCCGCGGGCAGCTGCAGCGGAGCCGCGCCAGGGGACCGCGGCACGCTCAGCGTCTGCCGGACGCTGAGCGCCAGACCCGCGCCGAAACCGTTGCCCAGCATCGCCGCCAGCATCAGCACCGGCGCGCTCATCCAGCCACCGGCCCACGGCCGCAGCTGCTTCGGCGAGGACTTCCACTCGCTGCGCGCCAGCAGCGAAGCCGGGACCAGCAGCACCGCGACCGCCACGCAGGTCAGCACCAGCAGCGCGGTGATGGTGTCGATCGTCGCGCCGGAACCGGGCAAGGGACCCACCAGCTCACCCGGCAGCAGCGCCACCGACGCGACCAGCGCACCCGCGACCGACATCAGCACCTGCCGGGACCGCCGCCCGAGCAGCGCCCGGAAAACCCTGCTGGTCTCCCGCATCCCCGCCGGATCGTCCAACCCCGCGGTGCCCACGACCGAGACCACCAGCAGCGCCGCCGCCACCAGCCAGCGGGGGTCGAAGCTCCACGACAGGGGGCCGCCCAGCGCCACCAGGGCCACAGTGGACAACGCCGCCGCCACGTGCAGCGCGCGCAGCGCGGGAGTGTCCGGATCGGACACCACGTTGCCGCCCGGCAGCATCGGCGCCAACGCCGAGTGCTGCGGACTGTCGTCCTTCGGCGCCGAAACCCGCCAGGACACAGTGGACAGCCGGTGCATCAGCACCACGACCAGCACCACCGGGAGCAGCAGCACGACCGAGCGCAGCACGTCGACACCGCGCAGCGCCTCCGGCACGAAACCCATGCACCGCGCGCCGGGCGCCAGGCACTGCGCGGCCACCAGGTCGAGCCCGATCACGGTCAGCTGCGCGACCATCAGCATCGTCAGCAGCAGCGCGGAGATCCGCAGCAGCCCGCGCAGCGCCGAGCACAACCAGCGGCTGACCGGGTTGTCGGTGCGCGTCGGCGGCAGCATCCAGTGCGCCATGTTGGCCAGCGCGAACGGGAACAGCAGCGCCCAGGTGGCCTTCGCCAGCCCACCCGAGGTCATCGCGCCCCACACGTAGCCCTCGACGATCCGGGGCACCGAGCGATCACCGGCGTTGAGCATCGGGCCCGGAACGGGACGCCGCAGCCGGTCGGCCGGCCGCATGATGCGCCCCACGCCGTCCCCGGCCACGTCCACCGACGCCACCGAGTCGGTCAGCTCGTCGCCGGTGGTGCCGAGGATGCCGTGCACGCGCAGCTCAACGACGCGGGTGTCGGGCCCGGGTACTTGCACAGGGGTCCTCCCGAGCAGGTCGTGATCATCGAACGCCGTGGTGATTCTCCATCGCGAGCCCGCACATGGCGACCTCTACGCGAACGATTGTGATCGTCCCGGCAGGTGCTGTCATGATTTCGATCGTTTTGCGGAGCTGCACCGGTGTCGGCGAAAGGTGCCCGCCGGCCTCGGCTAACGTTTCCGACGTGGGACGACTCATCGTCATCGAGGGACTGGACGGCGCCGGGAAGCGCACTCTGGCCAGGGGGATCACCGCGGAGCTGACCGCCAGGGGGCGCACCGTGTCGAGCGCGGCGTTCCCGCGCTACAGCGAGGACGTGCACGCCGAACTCGTCGCAGAAGCCCTGCGCGGCGAGCACGGCGACCTCGGGTCCTCGGTGCACGGCATGGCCGTCCTCTACGCGCTGGACCGCAGGGCGGCGGCCGACGCGCTGCGCGCCGACCTCGACGCCCACGACGTCGTGCTGCTGGACCGCTACGTCGCCTCCAACGCCGCCTACGGCGCCGCGCGGCTGCACCAGCACGCCGACGGCGAGTTCACCGCCTGGGTCCGCGACCTGGAGATCACCCGGTTCGGGCTGCCCGAACCGGACCTGCAGATCCTGCTGCGGGTGCCCGCCGAGGTCGCCGCCGGCCGCGCCGAGCACCGCGAGCGCACCGAAGCCGACCGGGCCCGCGACCGCTTCGAATCCGACACCCCGCTCCAGCAGCGCTGCGCCGAGGTCTACGCCGAGCTCGCCGACGCCGGCTGGTGGAGCCGGTGGGTCGTCGTCGACGGCGCCGCCGACGTCGACTTCGGGGCCCTGGTCGACGCGCACGTCCTGAGCTGAGGCTTGAAGTCCACACCACAGCGATGCTGCTCCATTCGGCGGTACTGGTTCCGCTAATCCGGTGTCGAGTTCGCGACCTGCGACGACACCCGGCGGGTGGATGCACGGACGCCAAGTGACAAGTGCAACGATGTGGTGCATGAAGGCACGCGTGCTCGTGGTGGACGATGATCCGGCCCTGGCCGAAATGCTGACCATCGTGCTCCGGGGAGAGGGGTTCGAGACGGCCGTCGTCAGCGACGGCACCAAGGCGATGCCCGCCTTGCGCGAGCTCAAACCCGACCTGGTCCTGCTGGACCTGATGCTGCCCGGCATGAACGGCATCGACGTTTGCAAGGCGATCCGGACCGAGTCCGTGGTGCCCATCGTCATGCTCACCGCCAAGAGCGACACGGTGGACGTCGTCCTCGGCTTGGAGTCCGGCGCCGACGACTACATCGTCAAGCCCTTCAAGCCCAAGGAGCTCGTCGCCCGGTTGCGCGCCCGGCTGCGCCGCACCGACGCCGAGCCCGCCGAGGTCCTCACCATCGGCGATGTGATCATCGACGTCCCCGGCCACGAGGTCACCCGCGACGGCCAGCCGATCGCGCTGACCCCGCTGGAGTTCGACCTGCTGGTCGCGCTGGCCCGCAAGCCGCGCCAGGTGTTCACCCGCGAAGTGCTGCTCGAACAGGTCTGGGGCTACCGGCACGCGGCCGACACCCGCCTGGTCAACGTGCACGTGCAGCGCCTGCGCTCCAAGGTCGAGCGCGACCCGGAACGCCCCGAGGTCGTGCTCACGGTCCGCGGTGTCGGCTACAAAGCCGGCCCCCCGTGATGAATCTTGTTCCAGTGGTTGCTTTGCTTGGCGGTGCGGGTAGCGGAACCTGAGACGCCGTCTGGACTCCGTGCGCCACTCCTTGAGTATGTCAATACGCGGCGTCGCGGCGTACTCGCCAGACGACGTCTCAGAACCCGCGGCGGTGCCGGCTGCGAGGGTGGGGTACAGAGGAAGCGGCTCCGCCGCTTGCCGGTGGTGTCGAAGCAGGTGCTGCCCAAAGGACGGTTGCCGTGAGCGTGTGGACGCGCCAGAGCCGCTGGTTGCGGTGGGTGAGCGGTCGTGTCCGCGAGGAGACGCGCGCCCGCTGGCACCGCTTCGAGGCGCTGTGGCGGCGGTCGATGCAGCTGCGCGTGGTGGTCAGCACCCTCGCGCTGTCGCTGGCCGTGGTGATCGTGCTGGGCATGGTGCTGCAGTGGCAGATCACCTCGCAGCTGCTGGACTCCAAGGAGCGCGCCGCGATCCAGCAGGCCGAGGTCAGCCTGCCGATCCTGGAACGCGAGCTCACCGCCGTCGACCCCAACTCCGACAGCGTCGCCGAGCAGCTGCAGGCCGCGCTGAACCGGCTGACCACCTCCTCGTCCGGCCAGTCGACCACCGAGACCGTCGCGGGCGCCTTCACCCCGGTCCTGGTCGACGGCCGAGCTCCCGGTGAGCGCAGCAAGCAGCCCGCGGCCGGTCCCATCGAGGACGTGCCGGAGGACCTGCGCGGATTCGTCGAGCGCGGCCAGCTCGCCACCAAGATCTACACGGTGCAGCGCGACAACGGCCCGGTCACGATGGTCATCGTCGGCACCCCGGTGTCCAGCGCGACCCGCCCGCTGCAGATCTACCTGCTGTTCCCGCTGACCGCCGAGCAGACCACCCTCGCCGTCATGCAGCGGACCCTGCTGGTCAGCGCCATCGTGCTGCTGGCGCTGCTGGGCGCGATCACCAACCTGGTGACCCGCCAGGTGGTGCGCCCGGTGCGGCAGGCCGCGCAGATCGCCGAGCAGCTCGCCGAAGGCGACCTGGACAAGCGGATGCGGGTGATCGGCGAGGACGACGTCGCGCGGCTCGCCGAGTCGTTCAACGAGATGGCCGACAGCCTCAAGCAGCAGATCACCCAGCTGGAGGAGTTCGGCCAGCTGCAGCGCCGCTTCACCTCCGACGTCTCGCACGAGCTGCGGACCCCGCTGACCACGGTCCGGATGGCCGCCGACGTGCTGCACGCCTCCCGCGAGGAGTTCCCGCCCGGCCTGTCCCGCTCCACCGAGCTGCTCGTCGACGAGCTCGACCGGTTCGAACTGCTGCTGGCCGACCTGCTGGAGATCTCCCGGCTCGACGCGGGCGTGGCCGACCTGGCCGCCGAGAAGCTCGACCTGCACGAGATCTCCGAGCGCGCCGCCGAATCGGTGCGCGCCATCGCCGACACCAGCGGCGTCGAACTCCGCGTGTTCGCACCCGCCGACGGCACCGACCTCAACATCGTCGCCGACGCCCGCCGCGTCGAGCGCATCATGCGCAACCTCGTCGCCAACGCCATCGACCACGCCGAAGGCGGCCCCGTCGAGCTGCGCTTCGGCGGCAACGAGCAGGCCGTCGCGGTCACCGTCCGGGACTACGGCGTGGGCCTGCGCAGCGGCGAGGCCGAGCTGGTGTTCACCCGCTTCTGGCGCGCCGACCCCTCCCGGAACCGGCGCAGCGGCGGCACCGGGCTCGGCCTGTCGATCAGCCTGGAGGACGCCCGGCTGCACGGCGGCACCCTCGACGCCTGGGGCGAACCGGGCGAGGGCTCCTGCTTCCGGCTGACGCTGCCGCGCAAGCCCGGCAAGGAACCCGAGACCAGCCCGCTGTCGCTGCCCAGCACCCGGCGCATCGCCGCCCCCGAAGCCCTGCTGGCCACCGGGGTGGAACGACCGTCCGAAGGGGAGGGCGAGCAGGAGGTCCGCGACCAAGGGCCCGCCCGCCTCACCGAAGAGTCCTGGGAGGAGAAGTGATGGGCGCGCACCGATCACGCCGGCTGGCGGCCCTGCTGGTCCTGCTGCTGTCGGTGTCGGCCTGCGCGTCGATCCCGGAGAGCTCCGAACCCAAGGCGGTCAAGGAGGTCGACGGCAGCAACACCACGACCCCGATCAACCCGCCGCCGGACGACATCGACCCGCTGGCGCTGGTGCGCAGCTTCGTCGACAAGGCCGCCTCGCCCGCCAGCAACCACGAGTCCGCCCGCAAGCACCTGGCGCCGGCGATCGAGCGGAACTGGACCCCGCCGCCGGGCATGCTGATCGTGGAGAACGTCGACACCATCCCGGCCACCCCGCCGCAGCCGCTGCCCGAGGGCGTGCAGCTGGTGACGCTGCGGGCCGACCGGGTCGGCAGGCTGCTGGCCGATTCCTCCTTCGTGCCCGAGTCCGGCGAGCTCACCGTGGACGTGCGGGTGGAGCGCCAGGGCAACGGCCAGTGGCGGATCACCAACCCGCCTCAGGAGATGGTCGTCAGCAAGACGTCCTTCAGCGGCATCTTCCGGCCGGTCCCGGTCTACTTCCTCGACCACGACCTCACCGGCGTCGCCCCCGACCTGCGCTACGTGGTGTCCCAGCCGGCCAGCACGATGCCGCGCCGGGTCATCGACCTGCTCACCTCCGGTCCGTCGGAGGGCATGCGGCAGGCGATGCGCACCGCCATCCCGCAGGGCGTGCACCCCAAGACCAACACCAGCGAGGCCGCCGACGGCGCGCTGGAGGTCAACCTCAGCCAGCTCGGCGAGGTCACGCCCGACACCCGCAGGCTGATCGCCGCGCAGATCGTCTACACGCTCGAAGGCGTCAGCAGCGCGCGCGTGCGCATCAAGGAGGAGGGCATGCCGCTGCTCTCCGACGGCAAGGACCTGCGGCCCACCGACCTGGTGAACTACGAGACCGACAACCTGCAGCGCCCCGACCTGCCCGGCCTGGCCGTGGTCGACGAGCGCGTCCTGGTGCTCGACCGGCAGGCCCGGCCGATCTCCGGACCCGCCGGTTCCGGCGAGTACGACGTGGTCCGCGCCGGCCGGTCGCCGCACGGCGACAAGCTCTCCGCGGTCACCCGGCGGCCGGGCGGTGTGGCGCTGCGCGTGGGCGACTTCGGCGAGCAGCTCGCCGAGATGCCCACCGTCGGCAACTACATGAGCAAGCCGACCTGGCGCGGCGAGGAGGAGACCTGGACCGTTGTCGACGGCCGTGACGTGGTGCGCGTGGTCGACACCGGCGGCGAGTGGACGCCGCAGACCGTCGACACCCGAGCGCTGCCGCCCGGCAGGCCCATCACCGACCTGCGGTTGTCCCGCGACGGCACCCGCGCCGCGGCGGTGATCGACGGCCACGTGGTGATCGCCGGCATCGCCGAGCAGGACGGTCACGCCGTGCTGCAGCGACCGGTCGTGCTGCGCGCACCGCAGGACACGCGGGTCACGGGCGTCGAGTGGCGGCAGGACGAATCGCTCGTGGCGATCACAGACAGCAACAACTTCCCGGTCTTCGACCTGTCGGTGGACGGCTTCCGGTGGGAGCCCTACACCACGGCCAACCTGGGCCAGCCGCTGACCGCGGTCACCGTCGGCCCGGGCGGGCAGGTGGTGGTCGCCGACCGCCACGGGATCTGGCAGGCGCAGGACACCGACGACGTCTGGTCCTTGATGGACGCCCCGATCGGGGGCGCGTCGATCCCGTTCTACCCGGGCTGATCGGCCGACACGCGCCGGTGAGTCGGGTCGGCGATCGCGCCATGATCGGCCGGTGCTCACCCGACTTCGCGAAGCGATCTCCGGCCTGGTCGACCTGCTGCTGCCGCAGCACTGCGTCGGCTGCGACGTCGCGGGCACCGCGTGGTGCCGGGAGTGCGCGGGCGCGCTGGGCGCGCTCCGCCGGGTGCACCGGCCGCTGCTCGGCGACGCGCCGCCGGTGTTCGCCCTCGGCCGGTACCGGGGCACGGCGCGCCGGGCGGTGCTGGCCTACAAGGAGTCGAACCGCCGCGATCTCGCCGCTCCGCTGGGCGCGCAGCTGGCCGTCGCGCTCCGCTCGATCACCAGCGACCGCCCGCCGGGGGACGAGTGGTGGCTGGTCCCGGCGCCGTCGCGAGCCGTGGCGTCGCGACGGCGCGGCGGTGCCCACATGGCCCGGATCGCGCACCACGCGGCCACCGAGCTGACCGCCGCGAGGATGCCGGCGCGGGTGGCGGACTGCTTGGTGATCGCGCCGGGCGCCGCGGACTCGGCGGGGCTCACCCCGCAGCAGCGGCTCGACAACCTCTCCGGGCGGGTGCTGCCGCGCCCGCGAGGCCTGCCGCCGCCCGGCGCGCAGATCGCGCTGCTCGACGACGTGGTGACGACCGGCGCGACGGTCGCCGGCGCCGTGTCCACCCTCGATGCCGCGCAGCGTCCGGTCGCGCTGGTGCTGGTCCTGACCGCGACGGCGGGTTGAGCTCCTCGGGTGAAAACGTGAAACCTGATCGGACCAGGAACCGAACGGACCCCGCGTTCGTTCTCCGGGTGTGAGCTGGGTGAACAGTCTGGTCGCCACCCTGCGCAGAGCGACGACGCTACTTACCCGAACGGGTGAAACACCCTTTCGGCGGCTCACTCCGGGCACGCTTGCCACGCAGCGTGATCTGGTGCTTTCGGCTGCAAACATCACTCTCGGTGGATGCTTGACTTCGTCCGTCTGAGGGGGTGTCACAAATCGATAAACCGAGCTAACGTGGCGAACCAATCCGGCCGACCGAGGCGGAGGGAAGGAGCGAAAACCCGTGTCCCTGGCGCCTTAAGCGAGCTGATCTCCTTTTCAAAGGCGCCCCCGTGCACACCTCGCCTACGGAGCATGCAAGGAACGGAGGTCGTGAATGGATATCGTCGTCAAGGGTCGTAACGTTCAGGTTCCCGATCACTACCGGGAGCACGTCAACACCAAGATGACCCGGCTTGAGCGGTACAACCGGAAGGCCATCCGGGCGGAAGTGGAACTGTTCCACGAGAAGAACCCCCGCCAGGCCAAGAACTGCCAGCGAGTCGAGATCACTCTGAAGGGCAAAGGCGCTCCCATCCGCGCCGAAGCCTGTGCAGGCGACTTCTACGCCGCGCTCGACGCCGCGACGACCAAGCTGGAGAGCAGGCTCCGGCGCATGCACGACCGTAGAAAGGTGCACTACGGACAGCACAACCCCACTTCCGTGGCAGAGGCGACCGCAGCGATGGCGGACCGGTCGGTCGTGACCGGCTCGATCGGATCCGCATCCGGCGCGGCCGAAGGCCGCACCGCGCTGCTCGAAGCGCCCCAGGAAGCCCCCGAGCACGCCGCCGAGGTGCCGGGACAGCGCATGACCGAAGAGGACGAGTACGCCCCCGGGCAGATCGTGCGCGAGAAAGAGCACTCGGCCAAACCGATGACCGTTGACGAGGCCCTCTACCAGATGGAACTGGTGGGGCACGACTTCTACCTGTTCGCGGATGCCGACAGCGGCCGCCCCAGCGTCGTCTACCGCAGGAAGGGATTCGACTACGGCGTGCTCCGGCTCGCCGAGGCCTAGGAGGAGAAAGCGGCTGACGCCGCTCGCCCGACGCGGAAGGGCGAGTCTGCGCCACGCCCGACCCACACGGCTGTCCCCCGCGTACGGTGGTTCGCGGGGGACAGCCGTGCGTTGCGGTCCGCCAACGCTGGAACGACACAGGGCACACCCCCACAGCCAGCTCTAATACGATGGCCACAAAGCGTCCGTGACGGACGCGTCACGATCAGCTAGCGAGGTCGACCGGATGGTCCTGTCCCGACTGCTCCGCGCCGGCGAGGGCAAGATGCTCAAGCGCCTGCGCGCCATCGCAGCGCACATCAACGAGCTCGAAGACACCGTCGTCGGTTTGTCCGATACCGAGCTGCGGGGCAAGACAGACGAGTTCAAGCGCCGCTACAGCGACGGCGAGTCGCTGGACGAGCTGCTTCCCGAAGCTTTCGCCATCGCCCGGGAGGGCGCCAAGCGCACCCTCGGCCAGCGCCACTTCGACGTGCAGCTGATGGGCGGTGCCGCCCTGCACCTGGGCAACATCGCCGAGATGAAGACCGGTGAGGGCAAGACCCTGACCTGCGTGCTGCCCGCCTACCTCAACGCCATCACCGGCGAAGGCGTGCACGTGGTCACAGTCAACGACTACCTCGCCAAGCGCGACGCCGAGTGGATGGGCCGCGTGCACCGCTTCCTCGGCCTCGAGGTCGGCGCGATCCTCGCCGAGATGACCCCCGAGCAGCGCCGCCAGGCCTACGCCGCGGACATCACCTACGGCACCAACAACGAGTTCGGCTTCGACTACCTGCGCGACAACATGGCCTGGAGCCTCGCCGACTGCGTGCAACGCGGCCACCACTTCGCCGTGGTCGACGAGGTCGACTCCATCCTCATCGACGAGGCCCGGACGCCGCTGATCATCTCCGGCCCCGCCGACCAGTCGTCCCGCTGGTACCAGGAGTTCGCCCGGCTCGCCCCCCTCCTCAAGCGCGACGAGCACTACGAGGTCGACGAGCGCAAGCGCACCGTCGGCGTCACCGAAGAGGGCGTGTCGATCATCGAGGACCAGCTCGGCATCGAGAACCTCTACGAGGCCGCCAACACGCCGCTGGTCGGCTACCTCAACAACGCGCTCAAGGCCAAGGAGCTCTACCAGCGCGACAAGGACTACATCGTCCGCGACGGCGAGGTGTCCATCGTCGACGAGTTCACCGGCCGAATCCTGGCCGGCCGCCGCTACAACGAGGGCATGCACCAGGCGATCGAGGCCAAGGAAGGCGTCGAGATCAAGGCCGAGAACCAGACCCTGGCCACGATCACGCTGCAGAACTTCTTCCGCCTCTACGACAAGCTGGGCGGCATGACCGGTACCGCCGAGACCGAGGCGGCCGAGTTCCACGGCACCTACAAGCTCGGCGTGGTGCCCATCCCCACCAACGAGCCGATGGCCCGCCTGGACCAGCCCGACCTGGTCTACAAGGGAGAGCCCGCCAAGTTCGAGGCCGTCGCCGACGACATCGCCGAGCGCCACGAGAAGGGCCAGCCGGTCCTGGTCGGCACCACCAGCGTCGAGCGCTCCGAGTACCTGTCGAAGCTGCTCACCAAGCGCGGCATCCCGCACAACGTGCTCAACGCGAAGAACCACCAGCGCGAGGCCGCGATCATCGCCGAGGCCGGTCGCCTGGGCGCGGTCACCGTAGCCACCAACATGGCCGGTCGCGGTACCGACATCGTGCTGGGCGGCAACACCGACCACCTCGCCGACGCCGAACTGCGCCAGCGCGGCCTGGACCCGGTGGAGCACCGCGAGCAGTACGAGGCCGAGTGGCCCGCCGTGGTCGAGAAGATCAAGGCGCAGGTCGACGCCGAAGCCGACCGCGTCCGCGAATCCGGCGGCCTCTACGTGCTGGGCACCGAGCGGCACGAGTCCCGCCGCATCGACAACCAGCTGCGCGGTCGTTCCGGCCGTCAGGGCGACCCGGGCGAGTCCCGCTTCTACCTGTCGCTGGGCGACGAGCTCATGCGCCGCTTCAACTCCGCGATGGTCGAGACCGTCATGACGCGCCTGAAGGTGCCCGACGACGTCCCGATCGAGCACAAGATGGTCTCCCGCGCGATCCGCAGCGCTCAGACGCAGGTCGAGCAGCAGAACATGGAGATCCGCAAGAACGTCCTCAAGTACGACGAGGTGATGAACCAGCAGCGCACCGTCATCTACGACGAGCGCCGCCGGGTCCTGGCCGGTGAGGACCTGCACGACCAGGTCATGCACATGCTCAACGACGTCATCACCGCCTACGTCGACGCCGAGACCTCCGCCGGCTACGCCGAGGACTGGGACTTCGAGAAGCTGTGGAAGGCCCTGGGTTCGCTGTACCCGGTCGGCCTCAGCTGGGAGAGGCTGGTCGAGGAGGACGACGACCTCAGCAAGGAGCACCTCCTCGAGCTGATCACCGCCGACGCCAAGGAGGCCTACGCCAAGCGCGAGGCCGAGGTCGACGGCAAGGTCGGCCCGGGCGCGATGCGGGAGCTGGAGCGGCGCGTGCTGCTCAGCGTCCTGGACCGCAAGTGGCGCGAGCACCTCTACGAGATGGACTACCTCAAGGAGGGCATCGGCCTGCGCGCGATGGCGCAGCGCGACCCGCTGATCGAGTACCGCCGCGAGGGCTTCGACATGTTCGGCGCCATGCTGGACGCGTTGAAGGAGGAGTCGGTCGGCTTCCTGTTCAACGTCCAGGTCGAGGCCGCCGAACCCGAACCGGCCCCGGAACAGCCCGCTGTGCCGGTCTCGGTGAGCCAGGCGGGCAACGGAGTCCCCGAGGTCCCGCAGACTCCGCAGGTCCCGCAGGCGGGCGCTCAGCCCCAGGGCGCACGTGCCCGGCGCGCCAAGCCCGCCTCGGCCGGCCCGGCGCTGAGCCAGCTCGCCGGTGGTCCCGCCGAGGGCGAGCAGCCCCCGACCGCGCTGCGCGGCGGTGGCCTGCAGGCACCGGAGAACCAGCGGCTGAGCTACTCCGGCCCGAGCGAGACCGGTGACGTGCAGACCAACCAGGCCGCGGACGGCCCCGAGGCCCGTGGCGGCACCCGCCGCGAACGTCGAGCCGCAGCCCGAGCCGACAACAAGAAGAAGAAGCGCTGACGCACCCTCAACGCGAAGGGCCCCGGATCTTCTCGATCCGGGGCCCTTCGCTTCTCGGTCGCGGCGGAAGCCGCCGAGATCACGAGTTGGGGCGCTTGCCGTGGTTGGCCTTGTTCTTGCGCCGGTCCTTCTTCTTGCGCGCGCGCTTGCCCATAAGGCGACTCCCTCGAAAGTCGAGCTTCACTCCAGACCGGTGACCGCGAGTGATCAACTGACACCCGGTCTCCGCTGGGATTTCGAGGTTCCAGTCTGCCATGTCCGATACCTGCCGTCGGCGGGTGGTGGCGCTCGTGGTTTCCTAAGCGGGGGCCGATGGCCGCCGTGACGAGGAGGAAGAGATGGCCGAGGAGCCGACCGGAGGGCCTGCTTGTCCACGCTGAGTGATCTTCTCGCCGAACACACGGGACTGTCCGGCACCGCCGCCGACCACCTGCAGCTGGTGGTCGCCGAGTGGCAGCTGCTGAGCGACCTGTCGTTCGCGGATTTCATCATGTGGGTGCCGATCGGCCCGTCGGAGGCACCGGAGGACCGCTTCCTGTGCGTCGCGCAGGCCCGTCCCACGACGGCGCCCACCGCGCACCCGGAGGACGTGGTCGGCTCCGAGGTCACCCAGGACGACCACCCGCAGCTGCGGCGGGCCGCCCTGGAGGGCCGCATCTGCCGCGAGGAGGACCCGCGCTGGCACCTGGGAGTGCCGGTCCGGCGCGAGACCATCCCGGTGAAGCTGGGCGACGAGATCGTGGCGGTGCTCAGCCGCGACACGAACCTGGCCGTGCCGAGAGTGCCCAGCCCGCTGGAGATCTCCTACCTGGGCAGCGCCGCCGACCTGTGCCAGATGGTCGCCGACGGCACCTTCCCGACGCCGGAACCCGCGCCCGACGTGCACACCAGTCCGCGCGTCGGTGACGGCCTCATCCGGCTGGACAACTCCGGCACGGTCGTATTCGCCAGCCCCAACGCCCTGTCGGCCTACCACCGCATGGGCCACGCCGCGGACCTGGTGGGCGCGCAGCTGGCGCCGCTGACCCGGTCGCTGCTCAACGACCCCTTCGACGCCGACGAGGTCGCGCAGCGGGTGCGGCGGGCGATGGGCGGCGAGCCCAGCATGCGCATCGAAGCCGAGGCGCGGGGCGCGACGGTGCTGTTCCGCGCGCTGCCGCTGCGCCCGCGCGGCCAGTCGGCCGGCGCGCTGGTGCTGGTCCGCGACGTCACCGAGGTCAAGCGGCGGGACCGGGCGTTGATGTCCAAGGACGCCACGATCCGCGAGATCCACCACCGCGTGAAGAACAACCTGCAGACCGTGGCGGCGCTGCTGCGGTTGCAGTCGCGGCGCACCGGCAACAACGAGGCCCGGCTGGCGCTGGACGAATCTGTGCGGCGGGTCACCTCGATCGCGCTGGTGCACGAGACGCTGTCGATGTCGGTGGACGAGCGGGTCGACCTGGACGACGTCGTGGACCGGGTGATCCCGATGATGAGCGATGTCGCCGTCGCCGAAACCGGGGTGAAGGTCAGCCGCGGCGGGAAGTTCGGAGTGGTCTCGGCGGAACTGGCCACGCCGCTGGTGATGGTCCTGACCGAGCTGGTGCAGAACGCTTTCGAGCACGCCTTCCCGGAAGGGCAGGGCGGGGAAGTGGTGGTACAGGCGGAGCGTTCGGCGCGCTGGCTCGACGTCGTCATCTCGGATGACGGGCGTGGCCTGCCGAAGGGCTTCTCCCTCGAGCGCGCCGAACGCCTCGGCCTGCAGATCGTGCGGACCCTCGTGGAGTCGGAGCTCCGCGGGTCGTTGAGCTTGCGTGGCCGCGGTCATCAACGTGGTACCGAGGCGGTTTTGCGGGTGCCTCTGAAGTACCGACGGTGACGGCCCGTATGCTGGGCGCCACGCTGGTGCGTCGATCGCTCGGGTGACATCCCAACGCGCCTGGGACGTCGGGCCGATCGGGTCGGTTTCCCGGTTCCGGCTACCCCGTCACGATGGGGAGATCGGCTGGAACTGCGGGACCGACATCGACGCTGATCGGCCGAGAGCTACTAGTCGGGGTGGGTCAGTTCACGGTGCGAGGCCGTTGCGGCCGGGGCGAGACGGGCGGTCGGTCACCGGGGGTGCGACCGACCGGCCACGTGCTCAGCGAGCTGCTACTCAGGCGTTGGTGCGCGCCCGGGTGCGAGCGTTGCGCCGCTTGAGGGCACGCCGCTCGTCTTCGCTCATGCCGCCCCAGACACCGGCGTCCTGGCCGCTCTCGAGTGCCCACGCCAGGCACTGAGAGGCAACCGGACAACGGCGGCATACGGCCTTCGCCTCGGCGATCTGCAGCACAGCAGGACCGCTGTTCCCAACCGGGAAGAACAGCTCCGGGTCCTCGTCACGGCAAACCGCATCGTGGCGCCAGTCCATTGTTCCTTGCTCCTCGCTAGGCGCGCCCACGCGCGCCGATAGTTCGTTCGGGGTGTTTGTGAATGCTTTCACGGAGTCCGTGTGCTTGTGAATGCTTTCACGAACTGCCGCGATGTCAAGAGGTCGATCTCGAGCGGTGAGCCAACTCACCTGAAAGATCGACAGGCTTGACCAGGGGTTTCGGTGTGCTCCCGGACTCAGACGGGGGTCATGAGTCGGCAGCGACGTCCATCCGTTACGAGAAGGTTATACAGCGACGCGGAGAGCGTTCGGGACTGAGGAGAACTCGATCGCCGATCGCTCACCCAGGCAATCGCCGTCCACCTGCAGGCGCAACGGCTCCGTACAGGCTACGCGTAGATGGGGCACATCCGCAGCCTGAATTGAGTTTCTTCCGTGTGGTTTCCCTCTACCGCGTAGCATTTCCGCTACGTGTCGCAACACAGGGTAAGCGCTCATCTTGTGCAGCGCGAACACGCCGAGACCGGTGTCGAAGCTGGTCTCGGGGCTCATGCGCACCGGAGTGGAGCCCAAGTAGGTCCACGGGTCGGTGTTGGAGACGAACACGCTGTGTAGTAGCTCACTCGGTGCTTCGTCACCGATTTGCAAGGTGAGCTTCGGCTCCTCGCGGGCCATCCGGAAGTAGCAAGCCAGGGCGATCCGGGCATACAGGGCCGGGGTCGCCTCGCGGCCGCGGGCCCGCTGGCGCTCCATCTCGGCGACCACCTCGGCGTCCCAGCCGATGCCGGCGTTGAAGGTGAACCACCGCTCGTCGGCCTTGCCCAACCCGACCTGCCGCGTGCTGCGATCGGCCAGCGCGCGCATCAGGTGGTGCGTGGCGTCGACCGGGTCCTTGGGCAGGCCGAGCGCGCGGGCGAAGACGTTCGCCGATCCGCCGGGGACCACGCCCAGCGTCGGCATCGAGGTGTCGCCGGGCCCGGCGACCTCGAACATGCCGTTGACCACTTCGTTGACCGTGCCGTCGCCACCGTGCGCGATGACCAGGTCCGCACCGTCCCGCACGGCATCGCTCGCGGCCTCCGAGGCGTGCCCGAAGTGCCGCGTCTCCACGACGTCCAGCTTCAGCACGCTGGCCAGGGCGGCGGCGAGAACATCGCGGCCACTGGCTGTGGTGGAGGTCGCCTGCGGGTTGACGACGAGAACGGCGCGCACAACCGAAGCCTAAGCGAGACGGATTCGTGTCCGTCCAGCGCGGGGGCTCGGTTCCACGCGCGGTGAAGTCTCAACTGGGCTGCCCGGTCACCTCCGGCTCGGACGCGGAACGGGACCGGCCGAGGTGCGCGGCACGGGCGGGAGCGGCGTCTGAGCGCACCAGGAGCGGGTGCCTCGCGCCGTTGACCACCGGTTTCCGGTGACGGCCGGATGCGTAACCCCGGAACGCACCCGAGCGCTGTCCACCGGCTGCCGACGTGCACGCGGCGAGATCGACGGACACCCCGATTTCCGCGAACGCCGCTTCAGCCATGAGTCGATCATGTCGTCCCCGGGCCTGCGGCAGCTATGCGGCGATCGGGCGGTATTACCATCGAAAGCGCACACGCAGAGTCACTAGCGGGGTCGCGGCCCCGGTTGAAGCGAGGCCCCTCTTGTCCACCGAGACCGTTCCCCGCACCGTGCGCATCGCAGGCTTGCTGACCACGCTGCAGGCGGTGGTGGGCCTGCTGTTCGTCGTGGCGCTGCTGGTCCGCAGCACCTCGACCGACCTCGGCGGCGTCGGCCAGCTCGAACGCGGCGAGACCTGGGGTGAGGCCGGTTATTACGCCCTGCTGGCCGCCGGCGTGCTGGCCGCGGGCATCGGCCTGATCAAGGGCAAGCACTGGGCCCGCACTCCCGCGCTGCTGCTGCAGCTGCTGCTGCTCGGCACCGCCTGGTACGCCGCCGGCCCGTCCGGCCGGCCGCTGATCGGCCTGATCATCGCCGTGCCCGCGGTCGCCGTGCTGTGGTTCCTGTTCAACCGCGCGGGCCGCGAGTGGTCGTTCCACGCCTCGATGGCGCCCGACGCACGCGACGACTGACTCAGCCCCCGAAGGCGCTCAGGGCCTCGCCGGTGAGCCGGTAGACACTCCAGCCGTCCATAGGGAAGGCGCCCTGGGCCTTGTAGAAGGCGATGGAGGGTTCGTTCCAGTCCAGCACGGACCACTCCAGCCGCGCGTAGCCGCGCTCGACGCACTCCCGCGCCAGAGTCCGCAGCAGCTCCTTGCCCAGTCCCGAACCCCGCTGCTCCGGCCGCACGTAGAGGTCCTCCAGGTAGATCCCGTGCACGCCCTCCCACGTGGAGAAGTTCAGGAACCACAGGGACATCCCGACGACAGCACCGTCCACTTCGGCCACGTGGCCGAACAGCGCCGGGTCCGGGCCGAACAGCGCGGTCCGCAGCTGCTCCTCGGTCAGGTGACAGGAGTCGGGTTCCTCCTCGTAGCGGGCGAGCTCGTGCACCAGCTCCACCATCGTCGCCACGTCGTCCTCGCGAGCCCGCCGGATCATCCCGTCCTCCACAGCCTGCCGATCTGGTCCTCCGGTCCCATTCTGCGCAGCGGGCCCGACGGGGATCGCGGCAGGTCTCAGCCGTGCTGCCAGGCGGGGACGTTGGAGCGGTGGATCTGCGCAACGCCCCGGTCGTGCCCGAGGACGGTGATCCCGGCGGGATCGAGCGCGAAGTGCACACCTGCGGAGATCGGCAGGTTCAGCCAGCGGGCGATGAGGCAGCGGCTGAAGTGCCCGTGCCCGACCAGCACCACGTCGCGGCCGGCTTCGCGCACGCGCGTCAGCAGGTCGTCGGCCCGGGTGGCGACGTTGGAGGCGGTCTCGCCGCCGGGGCAGGGGTGGCTCCACACCGTCCAGTCCGGGTCGGTCTCGCGGATCTGCTCGGTGGTCAGACCCTCGTAGTCGCCGTAATCCCACTCCACCAGCAGCGGTTCGGTGACCACGTCGGAGAGCCCGGCGAGATCGGCGGTGCGCTGCGCGCGCTCGCGCGGGCTGCACAGCACCAGCACGGGCCCGGCGGGCCGCAACGCCGTCAGCACCTGCCCCGCTTGGCGCGCCCGCAGTTCACCTTCGACGGTGAGGGGGATGTCGGTGCGACTGGTGTGCTGGCCGGTCAGGGACCACTCGGTGGTGCCGTGCCGGAGGATGTAGACGCGCTGCTCCACGGATCGCAGCGTACGGACCCGCACGCGTTCCGCACGACGACGTCACCCGGGTCACCGAGTCCACATCGGTCAGTGCTCGTCGTAGTGCTCCCCGTGCGCGGCATGCCGGTGCCCGTCGTGGATGTAGTCGACGTGGTCGCCGTGCGGAACGGCGACGTGCCCGCAGTTCTCGCCGTGCACGTGCTCGTGGGACCCGTGCTCCTGGTGGCCACCGACCTCGCACTCGTCGTAGTGCCCGCCGTGGTCGACGTGCAGATGCCCGTCGTGGGCGTAGTCGACGTGGTCGCCGTGCGGAACGGCGACGTGCCCGCAGCCGGGTCCGTGCTGGTGGTCGTGACCGGTGTGCTCGCGGCATGCCGTGGTCATGGCTGCAACTCCCCGAGACGACGATGTCCGTGCAGGCCAGCCTATGACCGCGAAACGGCCCTCGCATGATCGTCACCGGCGGCCGCATGGGAACCTCCCGCGCGCTGCGACGTGAGCGTGGGAACCTTTCGCGCAGTTCCGGCGGGAGTGAGCGTGGGAACCTTCCTGCCACTCCGGTGATGGGGCCGATGAGCGCAAAAAAGAACGCCGACCGGCTTTCTCGCCGGTCGGCGTCCTCAATGGCTGCTGGAGATCAGCCCTTCTTGGTCTCCCAGAAGATCTTGTCGATCTCAGCGATGTAGTCCAGCAGCTCCTGGCCCTTGGCCGGGTCCATCGAACCCTTGGTGCCGGTGGCACCGGCGGCCTTGGTGGCCTTGTTGACCAGCTCGTGCAGCTGCGGGTACTTCTCGAAGTGCGGGGGCTTGAAGTAGTCGGTCCACAGCACCCACAGGTGGTGCTTGACCAACTCGGAGCGCTGCTCGGCGATCAGAATCGCGCGAGTGCGGAACTCCGGGTCCTCGTTGCCCTGGTACTTCTCCTGGATCGCCTTGACCGACTCGGCCTCGATCCGCGCCTGCGCGGGGTCGTAAACGCCGCACGGAAGGTCGCAGTGCGCGGTCGCCTCCAGGCGGGGGCCGAGGATGCGCGACAGGAGTCGCATGATTCCTCCCTGACAGTGAGTGCTCCGACGAGGCCGACCCTACTCTTGAAGATCCTCGACGTCCTACTGGAGGTGCCGGTGAAATCGCTCGGGCGGTGGCCGTTGCGCAGGTTGCGGGTTCGTGGACCCTCGATGGTTCCCACACTGCGGGACCAGGACGTCGTGGTGTTCCGGACCGGCGATCACGCCCGTGCGGGTGACGTCGTGCTGGTGCGGTGGGAGCACCGTCCCGATCAGCTGTCGGTCAAGCGCGCCGTGCGCCGGGAGACCGGCGGTTGGCACGTGGAGGGCGACAACGGTTTCGGCTCCACCGACTCCCGAGACCTCGGCCCGGCGCAGGTGCTGGGAGTGGTGCGCTGGCGGCTGTGGCCGTCGCCGGGCCGCGTGCGCTGAGGATGGGAACCTTCCTGTCACCGCCGCGGGAATGACGGGAAGGTTCCCCTCCTCACTCCGCGGTGCGCAGCGACTCGTAGTGCGCCAGGCAGGTGTTGAAGTCGGGCAGCAGGCCGCTGTCGGCGGCTTCGGCGAGGGTGGGGGCGTTGCGGTCCTTTTCGGACAGGATCGCTTCGCCGGTGAGCTCGGCGGCCCAGGGCAGGCCGAGCTCGGGGTCCAGCGGGTTGATGCCGTGCTCGCCGCTCGGGTTGTAACCGGTGGAGCACAGGTAGTTCATGACCGTGTTGTCGGTGAGGGCCAGGAACGCGTGCCCGAGCCCTTCGGCCAGGTAGACGGCCCGGTGCTGGGTGGAGTCGAGGTGGATCGCTTCCCACCGGCCGAAGGTGGGGGAGCCGACGCGGACGTCGACGACCACGTCCAGCAGCGCGCCCTGCGGGCAGTAGACGTACTTGGCCTGGCCGGGCGGGGTGTCGGCGAAGTGGACGCCGCGGATGACGTCGCGGGCCGAGACGCTGTGGTTGGTCTGGGCCAAGCGCAGCGGGTGCCCGGTGGCTTCGGTGAACGCCTGCTCCTGGAACGGGGCGACGAACAGCCCGCGGTGATCCGGGAAGGCCTTCGGGGTGAATTCGAACGCCCCGGTGATCTCGAGTCGACGTACCTGCACGAGCGCCGAGCCTAGGAGGCGTGATCGGGGCGCGTTCGGTGGGGCGGTGGGTTCCCGTGCTCGATCGCATCGCGGAAAAGGTGAGGTGGGCTCTCGTGCTTTTCCAAACAGTTTCGATTCAGATTCCGAAACAGGACAGTTGTACCGCATAACTGCGAATTGCAAACAGGACGCGCGTACTGCATCTCGTGTTCGGAAAATGTGACGCACGTACTGTGCGGATCCGTAAAGATCTCGCCTTTTTGCTGGTGAAGCGTGTGATCCCTGTCGCTGACACGGAATCAAAGGGCTGGCACACTAACTGGACCGCAGCGTCCACCGGAGCCGCTGTCCGAACAGGATGGCCGGTTCCGGTAATTCGAAAGACGCCTCCTTCACCGGTACGCCCGGGAGGTCGGCGTCGAAAGCGGCCGCAGAAGGCCGCATCCGCCCGGCTCGGATTGTGCTCGGGCCGCAGGCATGGCAACAGGAGGGACGCCGTGACCACCATGAACGAGGGCACCGCCAATGGAATCGGTGCCGAGCTGACCCACGAAGAGATCTTCGCCGCGCACGAAGGGGGCAAACTCACCGCTGCGGTGACCGCCCCGCTCGACAGCGCGCGCGACCTGTCGATCGCGTACACCCCCGGGGTGGCGCAGGTCAGCCGGGCGATCGCGAGCGATCCGTCCCTGGCCGACCGCTACACCTGGACGCAGCGGCTGGTCGCCGTGGTCAGCGACGGGTCGGCGGTTCTCGGCTTGGGCGACATCGGGCCGAAGGCCTCGCTGCCGGTCATGGAAGGCAAGTCCGCGCTGTTCAAGACCTTCGCGGGGCTCGACTCGATCCCGCTGGTCCTGGACACCAACGACGTCGACGAGATCGTGGAGACCCTGGTCCGGCTGCGGCCCTCGTTCGGCGCGGTGAACCTGGAGGACATCTCCGCCCCGCGCTGCTTCGAGCTGGAGCGCCGGGTCGTCGAGGCGCTGGACTGCCCGGTCATGCACGACGACCAGCACGGCACCGCCGTCGTGGTGCTGGCCGCGCTGCGCAACGCCGCCCGGGTCGCCGGTCGTGAGCTGGGATCGCTGCGCGTGGTCATCTCCGGCGCGGGTGCTGCCGGTGTCGCCTGCGCGAAGATCCTGCACACCGCGGGTGTCGGGGAGATCATCGTGCTCGACTCGCGCGGCGTGATCAGCGCCGGGCGCGACGGGCTCACCCCGATCAAGCAGGAGCTGGCCGAGTTCACCAACCCGCGCGGCATCACCGGCGGCCCCGCCGAGGCGATGCGCGGCGCGGACGTGTTCATCGGTGTCTCGGTCGGGCAGGTCCCCGAGGAGCAGGTGGCCTCGATGGCCGAGGACTCCATCGTCTTCGCGCTGTCGAACCCGGACCCGGAGATCCACCCGGAGATCGCGGGCAAGTACGCGTCGGTGGTCGCCACCGGGCGCAGCGACTTCCCGAACCAGATCAACAACGTGCTGGCGTTCCCCGGCATCTTCAAGGGAGCGCTGGACGCGGGTGCGCGGCGCATCACCGACGGCATGAAGGTCGCCGCGGCCGAGGCCATCGCGGCCGTGGCCGCCGACGACCTCAGCGCGGACTACATCGTCCCCTCGCCGCTGGACCCGCGGGTCGCCCCCGAGGTCAGCGCCGCGGTGGCGAAGGCGGCTCGTGCTGAAGGTGTGGCCACCACGTGATCAACGAACCCTGTCATCGACAGGTGGTTCGGCGGTAGTTTCTACACCGGCATCGAGTGGGGGCGGGGGGGTGCGGAGGGGCGCGCCCCGCCCCCCCCCGCCAAGGCCGCCGGGCGCGGGGC
>NZ_JAWLNX010000007.1:125266-302446 GCF_035320975.1 Saccharopolyspora mangrovi
GGTTGTTGTTCCCCCACGGGCTTGGTGGGGGGCGGGTCTTGCCCGGGGGGCCCCCCCCCCCCCCACTCGTCGATGGCGTCCGGACTCGGTCCAAAAAGATTTCGGAAGTCGGCGTCATCATGTCGGGCGAAGGCTGTCACCTCTTTAGGGAACCGGCCTCAGGGCCCGGCACCACGGCGGTACCGCCTGTGCGTGGACCGGTAGGGTCTGCGACACAACCCGCTGTGGCGCGTATCACTCGGTGGTGGGCCATCGGGGCCGTCATCGACGGCCGTTGCGCGGCTGCAACGCAGGAGGGGTGCAGTTGACCGAGCGGAGCGAGCGGACCCGGATGTCTTCGGCATCCGGCGGTCTCGGCCTGGCCGGCACCCGAGCGCGCGTGCAGCACCCGCACGTGGCGCTCCCGGACGCGCCGGTGCTGCTGAGCGCCGAAGACGGCCTGGTCATCGCCGCCACCGAGCAGGCGGCGACACTCGCCGGGCACACCGACCCCGGTGCCCTCGTCGGCAGCAAGCTCGCCGACCTCATCGAACGCCGGGGCCGCGAGACCTGGCTGCTCGGCCCGGCCGACCGGGCCCCCGTGCGGCTGCAGACCTGGCCGCACCCCGACGACGAAACGCTGCAGGTCACGTTGCTCGTCGACATCTCCGACCTGGCCGAGGCAGAGGCCGAACCGGACACCACGGCCGGGCCGCACGACTCCGAAGAGCGCTACTGGCTCATCGACGCCCAGCGCCTCGCCAAGGTCGCCAGCTGGGTCTACTACCCCGACACCGGCGTCATCTACCGAAGCCCGCTGCTCGCGGACTTCCTCGGCGCGGGCGGTGCCGAGCACGCCGACGACATCACGGCGATGATCTCCACCACCCACCCCGACGACCGCGAACGCGCCGCCCAGTTCTACACCGACGTGCTCACCGCCGCCGAGGGTGAACTGCTCGAAACAGAACTGCGCAACCTGCACGGCACCCGCGTCTTCCTGTGCACCGGGCGCGCCGAGTACGACCGCGCCGGGCAGATCGTGCGGGTGCAGGGCACCGTCCAGGACGTCACCGAACACCGCGCCCTCGAACGGCAGCTGCGCGACGAGCGCCGCCGGCTGCAGGACGCGCAACGCATCGCCCGGCTCGGCACCTGGGAAGTCGATCCGCGCACCAACGTCATGCGGCTGTCGAGCATGCTCCACGAGATCCTCGGCCAGCCCGTCAGCACCGCGGGCACCTTCGACCGCTACCTCGACCGGGTCCATCCCGACGACCGCGAATGGGTGCGGCAGGCGTGGCGACCGCTGATCGAGGGCGGTGATCCCGTCGAGATCGAGCACCGCTACCTGCGTTCCGACGGCACCACCCGCATCCTGCGCATGCACGGCACCAAGATCGCCGACGCCGACGGCAGGGACCTCTTCGTCGGCACCGCCCAGGACGTCACCGAGCAGCGCGCCGTGGTCACCCGGATGGAACGCTCCAGCCAGCGCTTCTCCGACCTGGTCAACATCACGCCCGTGGGCATCGGGCTCTTCGACCGCTCCGAGCGGCTCGTCAACGCCAACGAAGCCCTCTGCGACCTGCTCGGATACCGGCTCGACCAGATGCGCGGGCTCAGCATCCGCGACATCACCCACCCCGACGAAGTCGACCCCAGCCTGCCCGCGCCGGACGAGCACTCCGGGATCCGCCGCCGCGCGCCCCAGCGGGTCATGGTGCGAGCCGACGGCGAACCCGTCTACTGCGAGCTGCACACCTCCAGCTCCGTGCAGGACGACGGCACCGAGTTCTGGCTGGTGGTGTTCCAGGACATCACCGAGCGCCGCCGCGCCGCCGAAGCCCTGCGCTACCAGGCCACCCACGACGACCTGACCGGACTGCCCAACCGCACCGCCGTGAAGGACCTGCTCGGCCGCCTGCTGGGACGAGCCGACTCGCCCGGCATCGCGGTGCTGTTCTGCGACATCGACAACTTCAAGCGGGTCAACGACTCCCTCGGCCACGACGCCGGCGACGAACTGCTGGTCGCGCTGGCTCGGCGGCTCGAAGGCGGCCTTCCCGAAGGCTGCACGGCCGCGCGGCTGTCCGGCGACGAGTTCGTCATCATCTGCTCCGACGTCGAAGCCAGCGGTGGGGTCGACCAGCTCGCCACCCGCGTCTCGGCGCTGCTGCGCACCGCCGTGCCCGTGCACGGCCAGCTGGTCCGGGTCTCGTCCTCGATCGGCGCGGCCGTGCCCAACGGTTCCGGCGCAGGCGGAGAAGACCTCCTGCGCTTCGCCGACGCCGCCATGTTCGAAGCGAAGCGGCGCGGCACCGGCAAGGTCTCGCTGGCCAGCCCCGCGCTGATGGCCGCCGCCGACCGCCAGCTGCACCTCGAAGGCCAGCTGCGGGAAGCGCTGAGCAACGACGGACTCGCCCTGCACTACCAGCCCGTCGTCGACGCCGAAGGCAGCGTGGTCAGCGCCGAGGCGCTGATCCGCTGGCCGCACCCCGAACGCGGCATGCTCTCGCCCGACGCGTTCCTGCCGGTCGCCGAGCAAGGGGACCTGCTGCGCGAACTCGACCGCTGGGTGCTGCGCACCGCGCTGCGCGAAGCCGCGTCCTGGCCGGTGCGCAACGGCCGTCCCGTCAGCATCGCCGTGAACCTGGCGGGCCTGGTGCCCGGCGCCCCCGACTTCGTCGACTCCGTTGCCGACATCGTCGCCGAGACCGGCATCTCGTGGGACCGGGTGATCCTGGAGCTGGTGGAGACCTCGCTGGTCGACCTGCCCTCCCGCACCCGGCACGAGATGGGCGAACTCGTCTCCCGCGGCGTGCGGTTCGCCGTCGACGACTTCGGAACCGGGTACTCGTCGCTGGCCCGGCTCAAGGACCTCCCCGCGCAGATCATCAAGGTCGACCGGCGGTTTGTCGCCGGGGTCGGCGGCGACGCCTCCGACTTCGCCGTCGCCCGCGCCGTGGTCGACATGGCCTACGCGATGGACCGGCAGTGCGTCGCCGAAGGCGTCGAGGACGCCACCCAGTTCCGGCTGCTGCGCGGCGTCGGCGTCGAGTCCTACCAGGGCTGGTTGTTCTCCGGGGCGATCCCCGCGCCGAAGTTCCGCGAGATGCTGGCGGCCGGGCCGCTCACCGTCCCGTAGCCAGCGGTGATCAGCGCATCGCGCGCACGACGTCGGCGATGCGGTGCCGGGGGAGGTCGATCAGCCGCAGCTCCAGGTCCCGCGGGTGCGGTGCGAGTTCGGCGACCTCCTCGCGCGCCTGGCGCTTGGTGAGGTCCTCGCTCTGCGCGATGAGGGCTTCCCGCCAGACGTTGCCCAGCTTGCCGTGAACCCGTTCCAGCAGGAAGCCGGTCGCCGACTCGGCGCCGGAGCGCTCGGCGACCACGATCGCGTGCTTGCCGTCCGGGGTGCTGCGGTGCAGCTTCAACTCGTACTTGGCCGCCACGAGCTCGCGCAGCTCCGATTGGGCGCGCTCGTTGGTGATGTCCGGGTGGTTGTTGCCCAGCACGAAGGCCACCTTCGTCGCGTTGCAGGCCAGCAGCATCCGCACCAACCACGGCCCCGGATCCGCGCGGAGGTCGAACGCCACCGGCCCGCTCTCGCGCATCGGCCGCGCCCAGCCAGCCCTGCGCAGCTCGGCCACCGGGGAGCCGAGGCGCTCAGCCGCGGCCTCCGGCAAGGCCGCCGGCACGTCACCGGAGGCCTCCACCGACTGCGGGCCGTGTGTGTAGATCGCCTGGTCCTGGCGCAGCGCCAGCTTGCGGGTGTGCGCGCTCGGCTGGCACACGTACAGGTCGCTGGCGCTGCCGATCGCCTGCGCCCCGTAGTAGCGGTTGAACTGCGGCAGGATCGCCTCGAACACGAAGCCCAGCCGCAGCAGCTCCTGCTGGACCTTCAACCCCAGCGCCGGTGTCCGCGGGCTGTAGCCGTAGGCGAGGAACATCCGGCTGTGGCCCGGAGCCAGGCATTCGGCGGCCCTCGTGGAGAACAGCCCGACGCCCTCCGGGGTGTAGGGCGGGTCGGTGAACACCGCGTCCGCCCAGCTCTCCAACGTCGGCGGCAACCCGAACCGCAGGTCGGCGTGGGTGGTGCCGATGTCGAAGCCGCGCTCGGCGGCGACGTCGTCAATGTGCCGGAGGATCCGCTCGTCGAGGTCCACGACGCGCACCTCCGCCGACGGCACCACCAGCGACAAGGCCAGCGACGTCAGGTCGTGGTCGCCGAGGCAGAGCACCTTGTTGCCGGCCAGCTCGTAGTTGTCGCGCAACCACATCGCGCGCCGCAGCGCTGTTTCCGGCGTGGCCGTGACGTGGTCCAGCGCCGACTCCGGGCGCGGCCCGGACGCGATGAAACCGCCCATCACCTCCAGCGCTTCCACGTCGAGGTCGTCCCCGGTCCGCGCGGCAGGCAGCTCGTCGAGGGACATCTCCTGCCGGTAGAGCGGGAGGGAGGAGTCCTTGATGCGGTGCGCTCCGGCCTGCTCGTCGAGGTCTTCACCGGCCGCGGCGAGCACCCGCTCGACGGTCCGGCGCGACACCCCGGTGCGCCGGACCAGCTCGTCCAGCGAACGCGGGCCCGCGGCGAGTTCGGCCAGCACACGACGCACGTGGTGACCCAGCAGGCCGTACTCGGCGTGGAGTTCGCGGATGGCTTCGATCGGAGCGGAGGACTGGGCGTTGTTCATGGGAGTGCAAAGCCTAATCGGTGCGGGAAAGCCGTGACGGTCGCGTTCGCGTTCCCGTGAATGGTTCAACGTGCAGCGAGTTCCCGCATCATGGGAGCAGATCACGCATCGATCTCAGTGGATCGCGGGAAGGGAACCCTCCGGCTAGGGTCGGCCGGGTTTGGGGGACCCGCGCGAGAGGGGGCTCGCTTGATCGAGTTCCAGTCCGTCCGAAAGCAGTACCCGAACGGCACTGTCGCCGTCGAAGAGCTGAGCTTGTCCGTGGCGACGGGGACCATCACCGTGCTGGTGGGGCCGTCCGGCTGCGGCAAGACCACCCTCATGCGGATGGTCAACCACATGATCGATCCCTCCTCGGGCACCGTCGCCGTCAATGGCACCGACGTGCGCGACCGCGACCCCGCGCAGCTGCGCCGGGGGATCGGCTACGTCATCCAGCAGGCCGGGCTGTTCCCGCATCGGACGGTGCTGGACAACATCGCCACCGTCCCGCTGCTGGCGGGCGAAACCCGCCGCGCGGCGAGGAACCGCGCCGGCGACCTCCTGGACCTGGTCGGCCTGCCCGCGGAGCTCGGCAAGCGGTACCCGGCTCAGCTTTCCGGCGGCCAGCAGCAGCGCGTCGGCGTCGCGCGGGCGCTGGCGGCCGACCCGCCGGTGCTGCTGATGGACGAACCCTTCAGCGCCGTCGACCCCGTCGTCCGCGAAGGACTGCAGGACGAGCTGCTGCGGCTGCAGGACGAGCTGGGAAAGACCGTCCTGTTCGTCACCCACGACATCGACGAGGCCATCAAGCTCGGCGAGAAGGTCGCGGTGCTGCGGCAAGGCGGACACCTCGCGCAGTACGCGCGCCCCGACGACCTGCTGGCCTCACCCGCCGACGACTTCGTGACGTCCTTCGTCGGCCGCGACCGCGGCTACCGCCGCCTGTCCTTCGTGGACTCCGCACGACTGCGGCCGCACCCGGTGCCGACCGTGCGAGTGGGAGAAAGGGTCCCATCCGACGACCAGTGGCGACTGGCGGTGGATGAAGGGGACCGTCCGCGCGGCTGGCTGCCCCCAGGCACCGGCTCCGACGGAGCCCTCGACGAGGGGACGCTCGTGGCCGGCGGCTCGCTGCACGTCGAGCACGGGAACCTCCGCGGCGCTCTGGACGCCGCGCTGTCGGCACCCTCCGGGCTCGGCGTCGTCGTCAACTCCGACGGAGGCGCGGTCGGCGTCGTCACCGCCGACGAGGTGCTGTCGCTGCTGGACGGACACCGGGCGGCACCGTGATCGACTTCTTCGGGTCCCCCAGCAACCGCGAACTGATGATCACCCAGCTCGGCGAACACGTGTACCTGTCGCTGCTCCCGCTGCTGCTCGGCGTGCTGCTGGCGCTGCCGCTGGGGCGTCTCGCGCAACGCGTCGGCTGGCTGCGCGAAACCCTGCAGAACGTCGCGAACGTCTTCTACACCATTCCTTCCCTGGCGCTGTTCGTGATCCTGCCCGGGCTGATGGGAACCCCGCTGCTGTCGCCGCTCAACGTCATCATCGCGCTGACCCTCTACACCGCGGCGCTGCTGGTGCGGCCGGTGCGCGACGCGCTGGACTCCGTTCCCGGCCACATCGTCGCCGCCGCCACCGCCATCGGGTACCGGCCCGGGCGACGCCTGCTCGCGGTCGAGCTCCCGCTGGCGGTGCCGGTGCTGGCAGCAGCTGTGCGGGTGGCGTCGGTGAGCAACATCAGCCTCGTCAGCGTCGGCGCCCTGGTCGGAATCGGCGGGCTCGGACGCCTTTTCACCGACGGGTTCCAGCGCGACTACCCGCAGCAGATCCTCGTCGGCATCGTGCTGACCCTGCTGCTGGCCCTGGTGGTGGACCTGCTGCTCGTGCTGCTGTGGCGGCTCGCGACCCCGTGGGCGCGGCGATGATCGGCGAGCTGATCGCGTGGTTGAGCGATCCCGCGCACTGGAGCGGCCCGGACGGGATCCCCGCGCAGACGCTGCTGCACCTCTCCTACTGCGTGCTCTCCGTCGTCGTCGCAGCGCTGATCGCCATCCCGCTCGGCGTCTACATCGGACACACCGGGCGCGGATCGGTGCTCGTGGTCGGTTTCAGCAACGCGATGCGGGCCCTGCCCACGCTCGGCGTGGTCACGCTGCTGGTGCTCGGGTTCGGACTCGGCGTCACGCCCGCGCTCGCCGGCCTGGTGATCCTCGCGATCCCGGCGATCCTCTCCGGTGCCTACGCGGGCGTGCGCAACGCGCCCGCCGACGCCGTCGACGCCGCCAGGGGAATGGGCATGCGGCCCGTCCAAGTGCTGTGGCAGGTGGAGCTGCCGACCGCGCTGCCGCTCGTGCTCGGCGGCATCCGCAGCGCGATGCTGCAGGTCGTGGCCACCGCGGCCGTCGCCGCCTACGTCGGCCTGGGCGGGCTCGGGAGGATCCTGCTCGACGGGCTGAAGATCAGCGACTACGCGCAGATGGCCTCCGCCGCGATCGTCATCGCGGTCCTGGCCGTCCTGTTGGACTTGGCGTTGGCCGGGCTGACCCGGCTCGTGGTGCCACGCGGTCTGGTCCTGGCCGCCCGACGAGGAGGTAAAGATCGATGAAGCGACTGCTGGCCCTGGCCGCCGCCGCGGCAGTGATGCTGACCGGCTGCGGCTCGCAAGACCCGCTGGAGGCCAACAAGGCCCAAGGCGGTCAGGTCGTCATCGGCTCGGCGGACTTCGCCGAGAGCGAGCTGCTCATGCACATCTACGCCGAAGCGCTCAAGACCACCGGCGCCGACGTGCAGACCAGACCGCGCATCGGCGCCCGCGAGTTCTACGTCAACGCCGTCCGCAACGGTGAACTCACGCTCGTCCCCGAATACAGCGGCAACCTGCTGGAATTCCTCGACCCGGCCTCGTCGGCCACCGAATCGCAGCAGGTCTACGACCAGCTCAGCGGCAAGGTCGCACCCGGCATGGAACTGCTCGAGCAGTCCCCGGCCGAGGACTCAGACGTGCTCACCGTCACCAGGGCCACCGCGGACACCGGCCTGCGCTCGATGGCCGAGCTCGGACCGCGCTGCGGCGAGATCGTCCTCGGCGCCCCAGCCGAGTGGAAGTCGCGGTGGGAAGCCAAGATCGCCCAGGACTACGGCTGCACCTTCAAGGAGATCCGCAGCGTCGAAGCCGGCACGATCACCGTCAACGCCCTGACCTCCGGGGAGATCCAGGCCGCGAACCTGTTCACCACCTCCTCGCAGATCAGCACCAACGACCTGGTGAAGCTCGACGACCCGAAGAACATGTTCCCCGCGCAGAACGTCGTCCCGCTGGCGGGCAAGGGCAAGCTCACCCCACCCCAAGCCGAGGCCGTCAACAAGGTTTCCCGGGCGCTGACCACCGAGAAGCTCACCGAGCTCAACAAGCGCCTCGAGGTCGACAAGGCCAACCCCGCCGACGTGGCCAAGGAATTCATCGCCACCGCCGGACTCTGACGCCCGCTCGACCGGCCGCCCCGGCGGCGGCCGGTCAAGCGGTGCGGCCGCTGATCCGGGTGGTGAGCTCGGCGGCAGCGTTGCCGACGTCCTCCGCCAAACCCGGCCACGTCGCACCGCAGCCGGGGGCGTCGCACGAGTGGCGGAAGGTGACCCCGATGGCGGCGATGGGCCGCGCCGTGTGATCGAACGCCGGGCACGCGACCGAGGCGAACCCCGGCGTGACGAAACCGTCCTCCACCGCCCAGCCCCGGCGGCGCTCCTCGGCCAGCAGCCGACGCAACTCCGGCAGGTTGCGAGGGCCGCGTTCGGTGCGCAGCACGAAGTGCTCGGAGGAAGGGAACATCGCTCGCACCTGCGCCGCCGGCAGGTGCGCCAACATCGCCCGTCCCGACGCCGGGAGCTGCGCGGGCAACCGGACACCGACATCGGTGACCAGCGTTTGCGGCTGCGAAGGGCGCTCCTTGACCAGGTAGAGCAGCTCGGCACCGTGCAGCACGCCCAGCTGCGCCGCGCGCCCCACCCGGTCCACCAGGCGTCGCAGGACCGGTCCCGCCAGACGCTCCAGCGGATCGTGGCGCAGGTAGGCCGAGCCCAGCTCGAACGCCGTCACCCCCAGCCCGTAGCGGCGCTCCTCCGGCAGGTGCACCACGAAACCGGCCGCGACCAGCTCGGCCAGCAAGTGGTACGTCGTCGACCTCGGCAGATCCAGCTCGCGTGCCAGCACGCCCGCCGACACCGGCCCGGCGTGCCCGGCCAGCGCCCGCAGGATCGCCAGCCCGCGCCGCAGCGCGGGCACATCGCTGCTGCCCACGCACGAAGTCTTGCATCTCAGACGAAGTCCCTCCATCAGGGCTTCTGCCAGGAGCTTCAGCGCGTTGAGATGGATCCATGCACAACGAGATGGTCGTCGGTCCCCAGCCGCTGTCGCGCGCGGACGTCGTCTCGGTCGCGCGCGGCGGGACCACCGTGCGGCTCAGCGAACTCGCTGAGCAGGGCATCAGCGCCACCCGCAGGCACATCGAGGCGCTGGCAGCCGAAGAACGACCCGTCTACGGGGTCTCCACCGGCTTCGGCGCCCTGGCCGTGCGCCACATCCCCGGTGAGCGAAGGGCGGCTTTGCAGCAGTCCTTCGTCCGCTCCCACGCGGCAGGCGCAGGCGACGTCGTCGAACCGGAAGTCGTGCGCGCCCAGATGCTGCTCCGCCTGCACACCATCGCCACCGGTCACACCGGCGTGCGACCCGAAACAGCCCACGCCCTGACCGCGATGCTCAACGCCGGGATCGTTCCCCTCGTGCACGAGCACGGCTCCCTCGGCTGCTCCGGTGACCTCGCCCCGCTCGCCGCCGCAGCCCTCGCGCTCACCGGTGAAGGCGACGTCCTCGACGCCACCGGCGCCCGCCGCCCCGCCGCCGAAGCGCTCGCCGAGGCCGGGATCGAACCGGTCGTGCTCGCGGAGAAAGAAGGCCTCGCCCTCACCAACGGCACCGACGGCATGCTCGGCATGCTCGTGCTCGCCCTGCGCGACATCAACGCCCTCATCGACGTCGCCGACCTCACCGCGGCGATGAGCGTCGAGGCCCTGCTCGGCACCGACCGGCCCTTCGCCGCCGACCTGCAGGCCCTCCGCCCCCACCCCGGCCAAGCCGTCTCCGCCGCGAGGATGGCCGCCTTCCTCGCGCACTCGCCGATCGTCGCCAGCCACCGCGGGCCCGACTGCCCGCGAGTCCAGGACGCCTACTCGCTGCGCTGCGCACCCCAGGTGCACGGAGCCGCCCGCGACACCGTCGCGCACGCCGAGACCGTCGCCGACCGCGAACTCGCGGCCGCCATCGACAACCCCGTGGTGCTGCCCGACGGGCGCATCGAGTCCAACGGGAACTTCCACGGCGCACCGCTGGGATACGTGCTGGACTTCCTGGCCATCGCGCTGGCCGACATGGCCGGCATCTGCGAACGGCGCACCGACCGGATGCTCGACGTCGCCCGCTCCCACGGCCTCCCGGCGTTCCTCGCCGACGACCCCGGAGTCGACTCCGGGCACATGATCGCCCACTACACGCAGGCCGGGATTGCCTCCGAGCTCAAACGCCTCGCCGTGCCGGCCTCGGTGGACTCCATCCCCACCAGCGCCATGCAGGAAGACCACGTGTCCCTGGGCTGGTCCGCCGCGCGCAAGCTCCGCCGCGCCGTCGAGGGCCTCACCACCGTGCTGGCCATCGAGCTGCTCACCGCCGCCCGAGCCCTCGACCTGCGCGCGCCCCTGAACCCCGGGCCGGCCACCGGCGCTGCCCGCGACCTGCTGCGCCACCACGTGCCCGGTCCAGGACCGGACCGGCACGTGGCCCCCGAGATCGCCGCCGCCGAAGAACTCGTCCGCAGCGGTGAAGCCATCGCTGCCGCCGAAGCAGGGAGGGATCGATGACCGACGTGCGCGCCCCACGCGGCACGACGCTGACCGCGCGCAGCTGGAGCACCGAGGCACCGCTGCGGATGCTGCAGAACAACCTCGACCCCGACGTCGCTGAACGCCCGCAGGACCTCGTCGTCTACGGCGGAACCGGCAAAGCCGCCCGCAACTGGGCCTGCTACCAGGCGATCGTGCGGGAACTGACCACGCTCGGCGAGGACGAGACGCTGCTGGTGCAGTCCGGCAAGCCCGTCGGCGTGCTGCAGACCCACGAATGGGCCCCGCGCGTGCTCATCGCCAACTCCAACCTCGTCGGCGACTGGGCGAACTGGTCGGAGTTCCGGCGCCTCGACGAACTCGGCCTGATGATGTACGGCCAGATGACCGCGGGCTCCTGGATCTACATCGGCACCCAAGGGATCCTGCAAGGCACCTACGAGACCTTCGGCGCCATCGCGGCCAAGCGCTTCGGCGGAACCCTCGCCGGAACGCTCACCATTACCGCCGGACTCGGCGGCATGGGCGGCGCCCAGCCGCTGGCGATCACCATGAACGAAGGTGCCGCGCTCGTTGTGGAGTGCGACCCGGAACGCGCCCACCGCCGCGCCCGCCAGGGCTACCTGGACGAGGTCGCCGACTCCCTGGACGAGGCCATCGACAAGGCCGTCACCGCGAGGCGGGAACGCCGCGCCCACTCGGTGGCGGTCATCGGCAACGCCGCGCAGCTGCTCCCCGAAATGCTGCGACGCGGCGTGCCCGCGGACATCGTCACCGACCAGACCTCCGCCCACGACCCGCTGTCGTACCTGCCGCTGGACGTGGACCTGGCCGACTGGAGCGACTACGCCGCCCGCAAACCCGACGAGTTCACCACCCGGGCACGCGAATCGATGGCCCAGCATGTCGAGGCGATGGTGGGCTTCCTCGACGCAGGCGCCGAGGTCTTCGACTACGGCAACTCGCTGCGCGGTGAAGCCCAGCTCGCCGGGTACGACCGGGCGTTCGCCTACCCGGGCTTCGTCCCCGCCTACATCCGCCCGCTGTTCTGCGAAGGGAGGGGGCCCTTCCGCTGGGCTGCGCTCTCCGGCGACCCGGCCGACATCGCCAAGACCGACGAGGCGGTGCTGGAGCTCTTCGGCGACGACGAACACCTCGCCCGCTGGCTGCGGTTGGCTGACAGGAAGGTTCCCTTCCACGGTCTTCCCGCCCGGATCTGCTGGCTCGGCTACGGCGAGCGCGCCGAAGCCGGCCTGCGGTTCAACGAGATGGTCGCTTCCGGCGAGCTCGCCGCCCCCGTCGTCCTCGGCCGCGACCACCTCGACTGCGGATCGGTCGCCTCCCCCTACCGCGAGACCGAGGCGATGGCCGACTCCTCCGACGCCGTCGCCGACTGGCCGCTGCTCAACGCCCTGGTCAACACCGCGTCCGGCGCGACGTGGGTGTCCCTCCACCACGGTGGCGGGGTCGGCATGGGACGTTCCCTGCACGCCGGTCAGGTCACGGTCGCCGACGGCACCGAGCTGGCCGCGAAGAAGCTCGAACGAGTGCTCACCAACGACCCGGGAATGGGCGTGATCCGGCACGTCGACGCCGGCTACGAACGAGCCGAAGAGGTCGCCGCGCAGCGCGGCGTGCGGACTCCGCTGGTGAGCCGATGAGCGGGCTGGACGCCATCGCCGGGATCGGCGCGGACCGGCGGCGCGGCGGCTACTCGCGGCACGTCTTCGACGACGCCGAACGTCAGCTGCGCGAATGGTTCGTCGAGCAGGCCGAGAACCGCGGTCTCGCGGTGGAAACCGACGCCAACACCAACATCTGGGCCTGGCGGGGAGAGCCGGGCCCAGGTGCGGTCGTCACCGGCAGTCACCTCGACTCGGTGCCCGGCGGTGGGGCCTTCGACGGACCACTCGGCGTGGTCAGCGCGCTCGAAGCGGTGGACCTCCTGCGGGCACGCGGTTTCCAGCCGCGCACACCGATGGCCGTGGTGGTCTTCGCCGAGGAGGAGGGCGGTCGCTTCGGCGTGCCGTGCCTCGGGTCGCGGCTGATGACGGGAACCATCCGCCCGGATCACGCGCGCAACCTGCGCGACGCCGACGGCCGCACCCTCGCCGAAGCGATGGGTTCGTTCGGCGCGGACCCCGCCCGCATCGGCCGGGACGACACCGCGATGGCGCGCATCGGAACGTTCGTGGAACTGCACGTCGAGCAGGGCAAGGGACTCATCGACCTGGGACGGCCCGTCGCGATCGCCGATTCGATCCTCGGTCACGGCAGGTGGCGGTTCCGGTTCAGCGGCCAGGGCAACCACGCCGGCGCGACCCTCATCGATGACCGCAACGATCCCATGCTCCCCGCCGCGCAACTCGTCCTCGCCGCCCGCGGCACCGCCGCGGCGACCCCCGACGGCCGGGCGACGGTCGGCAGGCTGGTGCCGACCCCGGGCGGCACCAACGTCATCGCCTCCGAGGTGGACGTCCACCTCGACGCCCGCGCCCCCAGCGGCGCGCGGCGCATGGTCGACGAACTGACCGAGCGGGCACGGGAATTCGCAGCGCGAGAAGGCTGTCAGGTGGAGGTCGTCGAAGAGTCCTTCGGCGACACCGTGCACTTCGACGCCGCGCTGCGCGATCGGCTGCGCGGTGTCCTCGACGACGCCCCAGCCCTGCCCACCGGCGCCGGCCACGACGCCGGGGTGCTCGCAGCGGAGAAACCGACCGCGATGCTGTTCGTCCGCAACCCGACCGGCATCAGCCACGCACCCGAAGAACACGCGACCGAGGAGGACTGCGAGGAAGGTTCCCATGCCTTGGCCCGCGTCCTGGCTGACCTGGCGGGGTGAGGGGATGTTCTGGTGCGAATGGGCGTGGTTGCCCGAAGGTCCATGCCAGGACGTGCTGTTCGAGGTCGAGTCCGGCCGGATCACCGCGGTGCGGCGAGCTGAAGCGCCCGGTGGTGCGCGCAGGCTTGCCGGCATGGTGCTGCCGGGCTTGGCCAACGCGCACTCGCACGCCTTCCACCGCGCGCTGCGCGGTGACACCGCGCGCGGCACGTTCTGGACCTGGCGGGAAGCGATGTACCGGGTCGCGGCGAGGCTCGACCCGGACAGCTACTACCTGCTCGCGCGGGGCGTCTACGCGGAGATGGTGCGGGCCGGAATCACCGGTGTCGGCGAGTTCCACTACCTGCACCACGCGCCCGGCGGCGCCCGCTACCGCGACCCGAACGCGATGAGCCACGCGCTGGCGCAGGCCGCCCACGACGCCGGGATCCGGCTGACGCTGCTGGACACCTGCTACCTCGCAGGCGGTTTCGGCCGGGAGCTCGACGAGGTCCAGCAGCGGTTCTCCGACGTCGATGCGGCCCGGTGGAGCGAACGCGCGGAGTCCTTCACCGCCCACGAGGTGGTGCTGGGTGCCGCGGTGCACTCGGTTCGCGCGGTGCCGGCCGAGGCGATCGGGGAGGTCGCCGCGTGGGCGCGTGACAGGAAGGTTCCCCTGCACCTCCACGTGTCCGAGCAGCGCGCGGAGAACGAGGCGTGCCTGGCCGCCCACGGTCGTACCCCGGTGCAGCTGCTCGCCGAGCGCGGCGCTGTGGGTGAGGACGTCACCGCCGTTCACGCCACGCACCTCTCGGCCGGGGACGTCGCACTGCTGGGCGGCAGCGGAACCGGGGTGTGCTTGTGCCCGACGACCGAGGCGGACCTGGCCGACGGGATCGGTCCCGCCGCGGCCCTGCAGGTGGCGGGAAGTCCTCTGTCGCTGGGCAGCGACGGGCACTCGGTCATCGACGTCCTCGCCGAGGCGCAAGCCGTGGAGGCCTACCAGCGGTTGGCGAACGAGACCCGCGGCCACCACGCGCCGGGGGAGCTGCTCGCGATGGCCACGGCGCACTCCGCCATCGGGCGTCCCGACGCGGGGCGGCTCGAAGTGGGAGCCCGCGCCGACTTCGTCTCGATCGACCTCGGCACACCGCGCCTGGCCGGTGTCGCACCCCAGGCCGTTCCGGCGGTGGCTCGCGCCGACGACGTCCGCGAGGTCGTCACCGACGGCAGGACCGTCGTCGTCGACGGGGCTCACACCACCATCGACATCGCGCGTGAGCTGCGCGAATCCATCACAGCACTTCGATCTTGAGGAATTAGGCAACGATGACAGCCACTGTTATCACTGGAATCGGTGAACTCACGACCAACGACGACGCGCTCGGCACGCTCGCCGACGCGGCGCTGGTCATCGATGGAGACCGGATCGCCTGGGTCGGTCACACCGGATCCGCGCCCGAGGCGGACGAGCACGTCGACGTCGAGGGCCGGGCCGTCCTGCCCGGCTGGGTGGACAGCCACACCCACCTCGTCTTCGCTGGCGACCGCACCGCCGAGTTCGCCGCCCGCATGTCCGGCCTGCCCTACCAGGCGGGTGGGATCGCGGTGACGGTCAACGCCACCAGGCAGGCCGCGGACGCCGAACTCGCCGCCAACCTGCGCCGTCACGTCGACGAGGCCGCCGCCCAGGGCACCACCTGCCTCGAGACCAAGACCGGGTACGGGCTGACCGTCGAGGACGAGCTGCGGGCCGCCAAGATCGCGGCCACCGTCGCCGACGAGGTCACCTTCCTCGGGGCCCACCTCGTCCCGCCGGGAACCGACGCGGCCGACTACGTGGACCTGGTGTGCGGGGACATGCTCGACGCCGTCGCCGATCACGTCCGGTGGTGCGACGTGTTCTGCGAGGAAGGGGCCTTCGACGCCGACCAGTCGCGCCGAGTGCTGGCGGCCGCCCAGAAGCGCGGCTTGGGACTGCGAGTGCACGGCAACCAGCTCGGGCCGGGCCCAGGAGTGGGGCTGGCCGTCGACATGGGCGCGGCCAGCGTCGACCACTGCACCTACCTGGAGCCTTCCGACGTCGACGCGCTCGCCGCTTCTGACACGGTCGCGACCTTGCTGCCGGCGTGCGACCTGTCCACCCGCCAACCCCTGCCGGACGCCCGAGCGCTGCTGGACGCCGGGGCCACCGTGGCGCTCGCCAGCAACTGCAACCCCGGTTCCTCCTACACCTCGTCGATGGCCTTCTGCGTGACGACCGCGGTCCTGCAGATGCGGATGAGCGTGGCCGAAGCCGTGCGCGCGGCCACCTGGGGCGGGGCGCGAGCGCTGCGGCGCGAATCCGGCGACGGCGCGGTGGGTGTGCTGCGCCCTGGTGCCCGAGCCGACCTGCAGGTGCTCGACGCGCCGAGCACGACGTGGCTGGCCTATCGACCTGGGGTTCCCCTCACCCACGCCGTGTGGCGCGAAGGCGACCGCGTGCGCTGACGAGCACCTCGGAGGGGGTGAAGGCCGCGATCCTCTTCGGCGACGTGCGCATGGGAACCTTCCTGTCAACCCGGCCGCCGGTTCGTACACTGCGCGCATGACCTGCAGTTCAGAGCTGGTCCGGTGAACGACCCGGAGCGGTCGCGGTCGGTGTTCGCCGAGCGCTACGACCGGTGCCGGCCGAGCTACCCGGCGCAGCTGTTCGACCTGCTCACCGCGACCGTCGGTGAAGGGGCCCGCGTGCTCGAGATCGGCTGCGGCACGGGGCAGGCGAGCGTGCCGCTGGCCGCCCGCGGGTTCGCGCTCACCGCTCTCGAGCCGGAGGAGGAGTTCGCTGAGATCGCCCGTCGTCGCCTGGCCGGGTACCTGTCGGTGCGCGTGGTGGTCGAAGCGTTCGAGGACTGGCGGCTTCCGCCGGTGGGGTTCGACCTGGTCGTGGCGGCGGCCTCGTTCCACCGGCTCGACCCGGAGCTGCGCATGGTCAAGGCCGCCGATGCGCTGCGTCCGCGAGCCGCGCTCGCGGTGGTCTCGACGCACCACGTCGCCGGCGGCAGCGGGGAGTTCTTCGGCCGGGTCCAGCAGTGCTACGAGCGGTTCGCCCCCGGCGCTGGGCCCGGGCAGCGCCTTCCGGTGGCCGACGAGATCCCGCAGGACCCGAAGGAGTTCCACCGCTCGGCCCGTTTCAGCCCGCCGGAGTTCCACTGCTACGAGTGGGAAGCCCGCTACACCAGCGAGCAGTACCGGGACCTGCTGATGACCTACTCGGGTCACCGGGCGATTCCGGCCCACGTGCGCGAAGAGCTCCTGGACTGCATCGGCCGCCGCATCGACGACGATCACGGCGGAGTGATCGCCAAGCGCTACCTGACCCAGCTCGCCCTGGCGCAGCGCCTCGGATGACGCGCTGCCCTCGCAGTTCATCGCCGCATGTTGTTAACATCGCTGCATGGCGATAAATCAGCTGGACGCGGCTGCGGCGCTGTTCCACGGCCTGTCCGACGGCACGCGGCTGGCCATCGTGCGGCTTCTTGCCGAAGGCGAAGCGCGGGTCACCGATCTCGTGGGGCAGCTCGGGCTGGCGCAATCGACGGTCTCCGCGCACGTGGCCTGCCTTCGGGACTGCGGACTGGTCGACGGACGCCCACAAGGGCGCCAGGTGTTCTACTCGCTGGCCCGGCCGGAACTGATCGAGCTGCTGACCGCCGCCGAAACCCTGCTCGCCGCGACCGGCAACGCGGTCGCCCTCTGCCCGAACTACGGCACGCAGACGCTGCACGACGAGGCCCGGCATGTGTGACGACCAGCAGCCGTTCTCCGAACCCGGTGCGGATGCCTGCGGCGACCAGTGCTGTGCGCGGACGGCGACCATCATCACCGACGCACGACGCCGTGCGCTGCAACGGCGGGTGCGGTGGCTGGTGGGCGCGACGATCTCCTACAACGTGATCGAAGCGGTCGTCGCCATCAGCGCAGGTGCCGCCGCGTCGTCCACCGCGCTGATCGGGTTCGGGCTCGACTCGGTCATCGAGGTCGCCTCCGCGGCAGCGGTCGCTTGGCAGTTCTCCGGTTCCGACCCGGAGGCGCGCGAGCGAACCGCGCTGAAGGTGATCGCCGTGTCGTTCTTCGCCCTGGCTCTCTACGTGACGGTCGAATCCGTGCGCAGCCTGCTCGGCGCGGAGGCCGCCGAGCACTCCACCGCCGGCATCGTGGTCGCCTCCCTCTCACTGCTGATCATGCCGCTGCTGTCCTACGCGCAACGGCGAGCAGGGCGCGAGCTCGGATCGGCGAGCGCTGTCGCCGACTCGAAGCAGACCCTGCTGTGCACCTACCTGTCCGGAGTGCTGCTCCTGGGGCTCGTCCTCAACAGCCTTCTCGGCTGGTGGTGGGCCGATCCGCTGGTGGGCTTGGTGATCGCGGCCGTCGCGGTCAACGAAGGGCGGCAAGCCTGGCGCGGTGAACACTGCTGCTGATCCTCCCGCTGCCCTTGACTTCCAGTTAACTCGAAGTCAGAGGGTGGGCAGGAGTCGATCGAGAGCGGAGTGATCAGCATGCGTGCGGTGCAAGTGACGACATTCGGGGGACCGGAAGTCCTGTCGGTGATCGAGAAGGCCGATCCCGTGCCACGACCGGGACAGGTCCTGGTGCGGATGGTGGCCGTGGACGTGCTGTTCCTCGACACGCGGCTCCGCCAGGGTTGGGGGCAGGACTACTTCGAGATGAACCCGCCCTACACCCCCGGAGACGGCATCGCAGGGGAAGTGGTCGCGCTGGGCGCGGACGTCGACCCGGCGTGGCTGGACAAGAAGGTCGTCGCCGGCACCGACAACAGCGGAACCTACGCCGAACTGGTCGCCGTCGAGGAAACCGAGCTCGCGCTGATCCCCGACGGACTGGACGAGCAGGCGGCGGTGGTGCTCCTGCACGACGCCACCATCGCCATGCGACTGGTCGACCACGCGGCCGTGCGCGCGGGAGAACGGGTGCTCGTCACCGCTGCGGCGGGCGGAGCCGCGTCCATCATCGTCCAGCTGGCCAAAGCAGCAGGGGCGCAGGTCATCGGCGCTGCGCGAGGCGAGGGGAAACTCGGCCTGGTGCGCACGCTCGGTGCAGAGCCAGTCGACTACAGCGCCCCGGAGTGGGTCGAGGAGGTCCGCGAACTGACCGGCGGAGTCGACGTCATCTTCGACGGCGCCGGCGGCGCCTACGGGCGAGCCGCGTTCCACTCCGCCGACAACGGCGCGCGCATCATCACCTACGGAGCGTCCGACGAGGACTTCGCCGAGATCGACGCCGACGAAGCGCGGCGACGCGACGTGACCATCACCGGGCTCCTCGAGATCGAGCAACTCTCGCGCCACCAGCGCAAGAACGTGCTCGTCAAAGCACTGGCGGAGGCCGCCGCCGGACACATCACCCCGGCCATCGGACGAACCTTCCCCCTCGAGCGCGCCGCTGACGCGCACACCGCCATCGAGCAGCGCGAGATCATCGGGCGCGCAGTGCTGCGGGCGTGAACGCGGGCCCGGCCGCGCGTCTGGGGGTGCGCGGCCGGGGCTGCCTCACTCGTCGTCGGCGTCGTCGCGTGCGAGGAAGGTCGCCAAGCGCTCAGTGGCGTCCTCGAAATCCGGGTTGAGGTCCACGAAGGCCCGCATCCGGTCAGCGACCCACGCCAAGGTGACCTCGTCGTCACCGCGACGCTCTTCGAGTTCTTCAATGCCGCGGTCGGTGAAATACACCGCTTCCTCCTAGTGCTCCGTCGATCTTCGACGCCGTGCGGTCGGGAACAGCAGGGTACGAAACGGCCCTTCACCACAGGCGATGCGCCCCGGTCGAAGTGAGCGGAAGGTTCCCATGCACACTCCGCCGCCAATGCGGGCGCGAAAAAGCGGGCCGCCGGCTCCCGGAGGAACCGACGGCCCGCTTCAGCTGGAAGATCAGGCGAACGCGGTCTGCACGACCTCGGCCTGCTCGACCTCGTGGACCTTGGCCAGACCGGTGGCCGGAGCGGCCATCGGACGACGCGAGACCCGCTTGAGCTTGCCGACCAGCTCCGGGAACTGCTCGGTCAGGGCCAAGCCCAGGAACGGCCACGCACCCTGGTTGGCCGGCTCCTCCTGCGTCCAGCGGACCGACTCCAGGTTCGGGTACCGCTCGAACAGGGCGCCCAGCTTGCGGTGCGGCAGCGGGTAGAGCTGCTCGAGCCGCGCCACCGCGGTGTCGGTGATGCCGTTCTTGTCGCGGTGGGCCGCCAGCTCGTAGTAGAGCTTGCCGGTGCACAGCACCAGCTTCTTGACCTGCGACGGGTCCGGCTTGGCCGGGTCGTCGATGACCGAGGTGAACTTGCCCTCGGTGAAGTCCTCGACCGGGCTGGTCGCGGCCTTCAGGCGCAGCATCGACTTCGGCGTGAACACCACCAGCGGACGGTGGATGCCGTCCAGCGCGTGCCGCCGCAGCAGGTGGAAGTAGTTCGCCGGCGTCGACGGCATCGCGACCGTCATCGACCCCTCGGCGCACAGCTGCAGCCACCGCTCGATGCGGCCCGAGCTGTGGTCGGGGCCCTGGCCCTCCTGGCCGTGCGGCAGCAGCATCACCACGTCGGAGCGCTGACCCCACTTGGCCTCACCGGACGAGATGAACTCGTCGATGATCGACTGAGCGCCGTTGAAGAAGTCACCGAACTGCGCTTCCCACAGCACCAGCGCCTCGGGGTTGCCCACCGAGTAGCCGTACTCGAAGCCCAGCGCGGCGAACTCCGACAGCGCCGAGTCGTAGACCAGGAACTTGCCCTGCTCATCCGAGAGGTTCTGCAGCGGCGTGTGCTCGGAGTCGTTCTTGCGGTCGATGAGCACCGAGTGGCGCTGACCGAACGTGCCGCGGCGGCTGTCCTGACCGGTCAGGCGGACCTGGCGGCCCTCCATCACCAGCGAACCGAACGCCAGCAGCTCACCGAAGGCCCAGTCGATGCCGCCCTCGCGACCCATCTTGGCGCGACGCTCCAGCACCGGCTTCACGCGCGGGTGCGGGGAGAAGCCGTCAGGCAGGTTGATCTGCGCCTCGGCGATCCGCTCCAGCGTCTCCTGCGCGATCGCGGTGGACAGGCCGCGCGGCACCTGCTGCTCGGACTCCACCGACGGGCTCGGCGCCGGCGGGTGCTTCTCCAGCTCGCGGACCTCGTTGAACACGTGCTCCAACTGCGCCGCGTAGTCCTTGAGGGCCTTCTCGGCCTCGTCCACGGTGATGTCACCGCGGCCGATCAGCGACTCGGTGTAGACCTTGCGGACGCTGCGCATCTTGTCGATCGCGTCGTACATCTTCGGCTGCGTCATCGACGGGTCGTCGCCCTCGTTGTGGCCGCGACGGCGGTAGCAGACCATGTCGATCACGACGTCCTTGCCGAACGCCTGGCGGTACTCCACGGCCAGACGCGCGACCCACACGCAAGCCTCGGGGTCGTCGCCGTTGACGTGGAACACCGGCGCGCCGATCATCTTCGCGACGTCGGTGCAGTACTTGCTGGAACGCGAGTGCTCCGGCGCGGTGGTGTAACCGACCTGGTTGTTGACGATCACGTGGACCGTGCCGCCCGTGCGGTAGCCGCGCAGCAGCGACAGGTTCAGCGTCTCGGCGACCACGCCCTGACCGGCGAACGCGGCGTCACCGTGCAGCAGCACCGGCAGCACCGTGAAGCCCTCCTGGCCCTTGTCCAGGATGTCCTGCTTGGCGCGGACGATGCCCTCCAGCACCGGGTCCACGGCCTCCAGGTGGGACGGGTTCGAGGTCAGCGACACCTTGGTTTCGCCGTCGCCGAACATCCGGAAGTACTTGCCCTCGGCACCCAGGTGGTACTTCACGTCACCGGACCCGTGGGCCTGACCCGGGTCGAGGTTGCCCTCGAACTCGCGGAAGATCTGCGAGATCGGCTTGCCGACGATGTTGGCCAGCACGTTGAGCCGGCCGCGGTGCGGCATGCCGATGACGACCTCGTCGAGCTCGTGCGCAGCGGAGTTGTCCAGCACCGCGTCCAGCAGCGGCACCACTGTCTCGGCGCCTTCCAGCGAGAACCGCTTCTGCCCGACGTACTTGGTCTGCAGGAACGTCTCGAAGGCCTCGGCCGCGTTGAGCTTCGACAGGATGTACTTCTGCTCGGTCGAGTCCGGCTTGGTGTGCGGCTTCTCGACCCGCTGCTGCAGCCACTCTCGCTCGTCGGGCTCCAGGATGTGCATGTACTCCACGCCGACGGTGCGGCAGTAGGAGTCGCGCAGCACGCCCAGCACGTCACGCAGCTTCATCTTCTCGCGGCCGGCGAAACCGCCCACGGCGAACTCCCGGTCCAGGTCCCACAGCGTGAGGCTGTGCGACAGGACGTCGAGGTCCTCGTGCCGGCGCTGCCGGTAGTTCAGCGGGTCGATGTCGGCCATCAGGTGGCCGCGCGTGCGGTAGGCGTCGATCAGCTCGAGCACCCGGGCGGTCTTGTCGACCGAGCCCTCGGGGATGTCCTGCGTCCAGCGAACCGGCTCGTAGGGGATGCGCAGCGACGCGAAGATGTCGTCGAAGAAGCCGTCCTCGCCCAGCAGCAGCTGGTGCACGCGGCGCAGGAAGTCGCCGGACTCGGCGCCCTGGATGACGCGGTGGTCGTAGGTGGACGTCAGCGTCACGATCTTGCTGATGCCCATGTCGACCAGCGTCTTCTCGCTGGCGCCCTGGAACTCGGCCGGGTAGTCCATCGCGCCGACACCGATGATCGCGCTCTGGCCCTTGGTCAGCCGCGGCACCGAGTGGTTGGTGCCGGACGGGCCCGGGTTGGTCAGCGAGATCGTGGTGCCGGAGAAGTCGTCCGCGGTCAGCGCGCCACCGCGCGCCTTGCGGATGATGTCCTCGTAGGCCTGCCAGAACTGGTAGAACGTCATGTCCTCGCAGCCCTTGATGGAGGCGACCACGAGGTTGCGCGACCCGTCCTTGCCCGGCATGTCGATGGCCAGGCCCAAGTTGATGTGCTCCGGCGTGACGGACGCGGGCTTGCCCTTGGCGTCCTCGCCGTAGTGGCGGTTCATGTTCGGGAAGTCCTTGACCGCCCTGATCAGCGCGTAGCCGATCAGGTGCGTGAAGGAGACCTTCCCGCCCTTGTTCCGCTTGAGGTGGTTGTTGATGACGATGCGGTTGTCGAACAGCAGCTTGGCCGGCACCGCGCGCACGCTGGTCGCGGTCGGGACCGTCAGCGACTGATCCATATTCTTGGCGATCGCGGCCGCGGCACCGCGCAGGGTCTTCACGTCGCCCTCGGCCTGCGGCTGCTTCACCGGCGCGGCCTTGGCGGCCTGCTGCGGGGAAGGCTTCGGCGCAGCGGCGGGCTTGGACGCGGGCGCGGCGGCTGCGGGCGCCTGGCCGTTGGTCTCACCGGTGCGCGCCGCGGTGGCCGTCGTGGTCGGTGCCGCTGCAGCGCCGGCCGCAGCAGCGGTAGCGGTGTTCTCGTTTTTCGCCTGGTCCGACTTGTAGTCGGCGAAGAATTCGTGCCACGCCGAGTCTACGGAAGTGGGATCTTGGAGGAACTGCTCGTACATCTCCTCGATCAACCACTCATTGGGGCCGAACTGTGACGCGGGGCTGCTGGACACGGCTGGCGTTCGCCTCGATCCATATGCTCGTGATTTACAGACACACTCGGGTACCAGGCTAGCCGCCCGAATCGCGAGGTTGACACACAGGACGGCCGTTCGGCGGATGGAGTCCGGTCACGGAATCGATCAGGATCGCCCGGCCAGCGGGGATGTCCCCCCGTCCGGAGCGCTCGGTAGATCATCAGCCGTCCTTGGCGTGCTTCGTTCGCTGATCAGCGCCGCTTGGCACTAGTCCATACGGGTTGTCGTACTCGTTCATTATGGCGTTTCACCGACACGCTGTGTTCCCAACTGGTAACCGAATCGGCCCAGATCCCGGGATCGCTCTTGTTCGACCAGCCGGCGCGCCCGTTTTGTCCGTTCAGCGGCCGCGGAGCGTGTCGCCGTGAATCCGGTGCGTGCACGTCGGCCCGCGAGTGTGGCGATCGTGACAGAAAGGTTCCCTTCCTCACACCCATCGGCGACCTCGCGGTGACAGCCGAGAAACGTCCCCGCCTTCCCCGGCGGGCCCGGGAGATGGGAGAAAGGTTCCCTTGCTCACGCGATGTTGCTCGCTGCTCCCTCACCGGGAGATTCGTGCGCGTCGGTCGCCCGCCACAACCGGGCGTAGTGCCCGCGCCGGGCCAGCAGCTCCTCGTGCCCGCCCTGCTCGACGATGCGCCCACCGTCGACCACCACGATCCGGTCCGCGCGAGCAGCGGTGCCCAGCCGGTGGGCCACGACGAACGTGGTGCGCTGCGCCGCGAGCCGATCGCTGGCGGCCACCACCATCGACTCGGTCGCCGGGTCCAACGCGGCCGTCGCCTCGTCGAGCAGCAGCACATCCGGGTCGACCAGCTGCGCCCTGGCCAGCGCGACCAGCTGGCGCTGACCGGCCGACAGGCCACGCCCGCGCTCGCCGACCTCCTGCCGGAAGCCGCGCGGCAACATCGCGATGCCCGGCAGCGCACCGACCGCGCGGGCAGCGCCCTCCACCTCCGCCGGGCCGGCATCGGGCCGGGCGTAGGTGATGTTGTCGGCGACGTCGCCGGTGAACAGGTGCCCCTCCTGCGGCACCACCGCCAACCGCTGGTGGAACGAAGCCAGGTCGTAGCCGCGCACGTCCGTCCCATCGACCAGCACCGCGCCCTCGCTGACGTCGTAGAAGCGAGCGATCAGCTTGATCAGGGTCGACTTGCCCGCACCGGTAGCACCCACCAGCGCCACGGTTTCACCAGGCCGCACCCGCAGGTTCACGTCCCGCAGCGCGTACTGCTCGGTGCCGGGGTAGCGGAACGAAACCGCACGCAACTCCACCTCGCCGCGCAGCCTCCCGGACACCTCCACCGGCTCGGCCGCCGCCGGCACCGACGTCGGCGTGCGCAGGAGCTCGCCGATGCGCCGCAAACCGACCTTCGCCTGCTGGTACCCGTCGAAGACACCCGAGAGCTGCTGCACGGGTGAGAAGAACAGTCCCAAGTACAGCAGGAACGCGACCAGCACCCCGGCGGTCATCTCACCCGAGGCGACCCGCGCCGCACCCACTCCCAGCACCGCCGCCTGCGCGATCTCCGACAGCAGCGCCACGAACGGGAAGTAGGTGGCGATGTAGCGCTGGGCGCGCAGGCGGGAACGCCGATAGGCATCGCTGCGCTGCGCGAACACCTTGGCCGCGTGCCCCTCGCGCCGGTGGGCCTGGGCGACCCGCATGCCGGAGACGTTCTCCTGGAGGTCGGCGTTGACGGTGCTGACCCGCTCCCTCGCCTCGGCGTAGGCGGTGGAGGAGACCCTGCGGAAGACGATCGTGGCCACCACCAGGACCGGCAGCACCGCCATCGCCACCAGCGCCAGCGACGGATCGGTGAACAGCAGCGCGCCCGCGATGCCCACCAGCGTCAGCACGCTGACCACGAACGTCGCCAAACCCGTCTGCAGGAACGACGACAGCGCGTCGACGTCGGTGGTCATCCGGGTCATGATCCGCCCGGCCAACTCCCGCTCGTAGAAGTCCAGGCCCAACCGCTGCAGGTGCGCGAAGCTGCGCAGCCGCAGCACGTAGAGCAGGGTTTCCCCGGTGCGCGCGGTGATCACGGTCTGCCGCTTGATCACCAGCCACCCACCGGCCACCAGCACCGCGGCGAGCCCCGTGACCAGCCACAACGTCCCGAGGCTCGCGGTCCCGATCCCGCTGTCGATGCCGTGCCGCACCAGCGACGGGAGCAGCACCGAGGTCAGGGCGTCCCCGGCGACGAGTCCGATCGTCAGCAGCAGCCCCCATCGGATCGGGCGCAACAGCCGGGCCAACCGGAAATCCGGGTCCGGGGCGGTGGGATCGGTTCCCCTCACCTGCGGCAGATCGCGGGTCGGCGGCAGCTTGCGGATTCCCTCGATCAACTCCGGCGTCGGGGGAGTCGACATGGTGCTCATGCCGTGGCGGCCGGACGTGGCCACCTCCGGTCCCGGGTTCGCGCCGGGCTCCGCGGTTTCCTCCGGTGACCACAGCTCCGGGGTGATGCCGTCGGGGGAAACATCCGCCTGCCCCTCGCGCGGGGCGTCGATCATCTCGCCCGGTCCGGCCAGCAGTGACCGGAAAAGCGGGCAGCGCTCCCGCAGCTCCTCCTCGGTGCCGACGTCCACCACACGTCCTTCGTCGAGCACCGCGATCCGGTCGGCGAGCGCCAGCGTCGAGCGGCGGTGCGCGATGAGCAGCGTGGTGCGCTGCGCCGTCACCGAACGCAGCGTGTCGTGGATGGCGGCCTCCGTCGCCGGGTCCACCGCCGACGTCGCATCGTCGAGCACCAGCACTCGGGGGTCGGACAGCAGCGCCCTGGCCAGGGCCACGCGCTGCCGCTGACCGCCGGACAGCGTCAGGCCCCGCTCGCCGACGGTGGTGTCGTAGCCGTCGGGGAGGCCCGTGATGAACTCGTGCGCCTCAGCGCCCTTGGCGGCGGCGATCACCTCCTCGTCGCTGGCGTCGGAACGGCCGTAGGCGATGTTGCCGCGGATGGTGTCGGAGAACAGGAAAGCTTCTTCGAAGACGACCCCGACCGCGCTGCGCAGCGAGTCCAACCGCAGGTCGCGGATGTCGAAGGGCTGCTCCGCGTCAGCGGGACCGATCGAGATGCGTCCCGAGTGCACGTCGTAGAAGCGGGGCAGCAGCAGCGACACCGTCGACTTGCCCGAGCCGGCCGGGCCCACCAGCGCCACGGTCTCGCCGGGACGCACCTGCAGCGTGGCGTCCCGCAGCACCGGTTGATCGCGGGTGTAGCCGAAACCGACCCCGCCCAGCCGCACCTCCAGCGGCCCCTCGGGCAGGCGGTGCGCGTCGGGCTTCTCGGTGACCTCGGGCTGCGAGTCGGTGAGCTCGTGGATCCGCTCGACCCCGGCCCGTGCCAGCTGCGCCTGGATCATCACGCTGGAGAGCATTCGGGCGGGACCGGACAGCATCGCGACGTAGCCGGCGAATGCCACGAAGGTTCCCAAGCTCACCTGGTCCTGCAGCACCAGCCAGCCGCCCAGGCCCAGCACTCCCACCTGCCCGGCCGCGGGCAGCGTCGCCAGGCTCGCCGCGGGCAGCGAGGTCATCCGCGCAGCGCGCAGCCGCTCGGCGAACAACCGCCGCGCCCGCGACTCCAGCCTGCCGACCTCGCGCGTCTCCTGGCCGAAGCCCTTCACCACGCGCACGCCGGTGACGGTCTCCTCGACGTGCTGGGCAATGTCGGCCGCGCGCTGCTGAGCCGACCAGGTCGCGGGGAACAGGCTCTTCTTGCTGCGCGCCGAGACCACCGCGATCAGGGGCGCGACGACCAATGCCACCACGGTCAGCAGCGGTGAGAGCCACAGCATCGCCGCGATCGCGAACACGGCCAGCACGGCGGTGCCCGCAGCCAGCGGCAGCATCGACAGCAGCGAGTTCACCAGCTGCAGATCGCTGATCGAGCGGGACACCACCTGCCCGGTGCGCAACTGGTCCTGCTTGCCGCCGTCGAGCCGCTGCATCGCTGCGAACACGGCCCGCCGCAGGTCGTGCTGCACGTCCAGCGCCAGCCGACCAGCGCTGTAGCGGCGGACGAACGCGGCCGCGAACCGGAACGCACCCACCACCAGCAGCACGAGCACGATCCACCACAGCCGCTCGGTGCTGCGGGCGACGGCGTCGTCAACGGCCAGCTTGGTCAGCAGCGGAACCAACGCCTCCAACCCCACCGCGGTCACGGAGGCACCCATCGCCAACACCAACGCGACCGGGTGGCGCCAACATGCGGCGAAGAGGCGACGGATCCAACCGCCGGAGGATCGGCGGGGATTCTCGGAGTCGCTCACCCCGCCAGGTTAGGCGGCCGCACCGACGGTGCAGCACCACCGATCCTGCGGTGTGACCGGTGCCAACGGGTGAGAATGGGAACCTTCCTGTCATTCCGGTCGCAGCACCGAGCCGAGTGGCAGAAAGGTTCACCTGCTCACACCACGTCGCGTCGCTTGCCCACGAACCAGCCACCGGCGACGAACAGCACGGTGTAGCCGACGAACGTCAGCAGGCTGGCCCACCACGGGTGGCCGTAGCTGCCGCCGAAGAACAGGTGCAGGAGTTCGAAGGCTGCGCGCGGGGTGTTCGGCTCGTTGGGACCTGCGACGGCGGAGACGAACAGCGGCACCGCCAGGTTGGAGACGATGCCGTTGCCCGCTGCCCCCGGCAGGTAGGGCCCGATGCCCGATGCGGCGGTGTCGATCAAGCTGATCGACAGGATGAACTCGACCGCGAACTTGTAGACCAGCGGCAGGATGATCACCAGCACGGAGTTGGCGATCAGCGCTCCGAACCCGACCCCGAGCAGCGTCCACAGCAGCATCGACAGCACCCCCGCGCCGCCGACGCCGAGCCAGCTGCTGAAGCTGCCGAAGTTGCCCATGTCCTGGCCCGCGCCCAGCAGCGCCCCGAAGCTCGCGACCAGCACGTTCGCCAGCCCGTAGATCACGCCGATGCTCGCGCAGGAGATCAGCTTCGCCCAGAGCACGGCGCTGCGCGGATTGGCCGTCAGGTAGGTCGTGGTGATGGTCTTGGCGCGGAACTCGCCGGCGAAGGCCATCGCGCCGAACAGCAACGCGAAGATCGTGCCGAAGTTGGTCGACAGCGCCACCGACAGCAGCCCCAGCGGGAGCGAGGCGCTGAACTCCTCGACCATGTCGATGATCCCGCCGAACGCGGTGCCCAACCAGCCCGCACCGAACCCCAGCACGACCACGGGGATCAGCAGCGCCCACCACAGGCTGGTGGTGAAGATCTTCCGGTACTCGGCCTTGATCAGCCCGACCATCACACGCTCCCACCATCGCCGGGCTGCCCCGTTCCGCCTGGCCGCGCCCACATCTCCGGCGTCTGCGGAGCGTAGTGCGCAAGTCCCGCGAACTGGCCGTGGGTGAGGCGGAAGAACAACTGCTCCAGGTCGATGCGCTCGTCCTGCATCCCGTAGAGCGCGACCCCGGCTTCCAGCGCCAAGTCGGCGACCGTGCGGGAGTCGGCGCCGAGCACGGCCAGCCGCCCGTCCGGGAGGTGCTCGACCTGGAAACCGGCTTCCTGGACCTTGCTGACCAGCAATTCCGGGGAATCGGCTTGCACGAGTGCGCGCGACTGCTGAGCGGCGCGGAGCTCCTCGATGTGCCCGTCGTAGACGCACCGGCCCTGGCTGATGATCACCAGGCGGTCCACGGTGTGCTCGATCTCGCGCAGGAAGTGGCTGGACATCAGCACGGTCCGCCCGCCGGCCGCGAACGCCTGGAGGAAACCCCTCAACCACGCGATGCCCTCGGGATCCAGCCCGTTGGCGGGCTCGTCGAGGACCAGCACCCGCGGGTCCCCCAGCAGCGCGGTGGCCAGCGCGAGGCGCTGCCGCATGCCCAGCGAGAAGCCACCGGTCTTGCGGTCGGCGGCCACGCCGAGCCCGACGAGCTCCAGCGCCCGGTCCACCTGACCGTCGGGGACGTCCATCGCGGCGGCGTAGCAGCGCAGGTGGTGGCGGGCGGTGCGGTTCGGGTGGAACCCGTGCGCGTCGAGCACGGCACCCACGACACCACCCGGGTTCGGCAGCCGGTTGAACGGCAGGCCGTTGATGGTGGCGGTGCCCGAGGTGGGCGTGATCAGGCCGAGGATCATGCGCAGCGCGGTGGTCTTGCCGGCCCCGTTGGGCCCGAGGAAACCGGTGACCGCGCCGGGCTGCACCGTGAAGCTGAGGTCCTGCACCGCGTGCACGGGACCGAATCTCTTGTTCAGCCCCTGCACATGGATGAGACCGCTGCCGTCGTGCACTCGCCCCTCCCACGTCCGGTCACCCGTCGGTGTGCCAATCCTGACGGTCCCATCCTGCCGGACGGGTGAGCACTGGAAGCTGCGGCGTGGTGGCCGGATTTGGTCGCGGGTGCCGGACGTGGGCGAGTTCGGCTGGTCAGGCCCGTTCGACGACCGCAGCGCGGTAGATCTTCTGGTGGTCGGTTTCGAGTCGTCCGGTCAGCGGCGGTGGCGACGCGGGAACCGTTGTCAGGTCGGGCCGGATGAACTCGTCGGTGTCCCAGTCGGAGGGGCCGGTGCCCGTTTCCGACACGATGGGTTCGGCGATCACCGCGACCTCGGGTTCGGGTCTGCGCGGGTGGGACCGGGCCTGGCGGCGGAGCTTGCCGCGCCGCTCCTCCGACGCGGAGCGCTCGGTGATCAGCTGGTGGTGCGCGGCCTGCCACACCTTGCACGGCCAAGGCCGGCCGCGCAGCGTGCCCCGGCAGGACGGGCAGCGCCCGTCGCGGCCAGGTTCGTGATCGGCTAAGAGCGTTCGGAGTGCTTCGGTGAGCCGATAGAGCTCGGATCGGGCAATCGGCAGCAGCACTTCGGGAGCGCCTTCGCCCATCGCTCGGTCCAGCGTGTCGAGCCGGTCGAGAACCGCCTTGCGCAGTGCCGTGTCCGTCACGTTTTCTCCCACCCGTCAGCGCGTTTTTCCTGCGTCGGAGTTTTCGGTGGGGAGTGCTGGATGATCAGTCACCCGCCGTTACTCCGATGGGTGACATCGGCATCGCGGGTCCACGCCTGCACGGCCACTCGACCAGACTCACCCCATCGAGTGGTTATCGATTCGGCGGGAAATCGGTCGCGAAGCGCTCGCTCACGCCGTCGGCAAACCGGCGATCTTGTCCTACACTGAGAGTGGCGGCCTGCTCCCGGTGACCCCCAGGCTGGTTGAGCGGGCCGCCCCTATTCTCCCTTTTCACGGCGTTTCCGATTCGCCTGTCGCGGCAATTTGCTCCGCATTCGATCCGGAGTTGCCAATCAACCAATTCGAATTCGAACTCGGGGCAAATTCCCGAGCGGCTCCGCGGCGCTGACGTGCGCAAGGGAACCTTCCTGTCACCGGGCGCGAAACGGGGCTGCGCGGAAGGGAACCTCCCGCGCAGCCCCGCGCGCACCGAGCGGGTCAGGCCAGGACGCTGCTCAACGGCAGGCTCGTGCGGCCGTGCGCCTCGGCGACCGCCTGGTTGACCAGCTGGCCGTCGTGGGTGTTGAGGCCGCCGGCCAGCGCGGCATCGGCGCGGCAGGCCTGCTGCCAGCCGGACTCGGCGATGCGCAGCACGTAGGGCAGGGTCACGTTGGTCAACGCGTGCGTGGAGGTGGTGGGCACCGCCCCCGGCATGTTCGCCACGCAGTAGAAGACCGACTCGTGCACCCGGTAGGTCGGCTCGTCGTGCGTGGTCGGACGGGAATCGGCGAAGCAACCGCCCTGGTCGATGGCGATGTCGACCAGCACGCTGCCCGCCTTCATCTGCGAAACCAGGTGGTTCGACACCAGCTTCGGGGCCTTGGCGCCCGCGATCAGCACCGCCCCGATCACCAGGTCGGCGGAGCGAACGGCCTGCTCCACCGCGTAGCGGTTGGAGGCGACGGTGCGGATCTGGCCGTGGAAGTCGCGGTCGATCTCGCGCAGCTTCTCGACGTTGGTGTCCAGCAGCTCCACATCGGCACCCATGCCCAGCGCCACCCGGGCCGCGTTCAAACCGGCGACTCCGCCACCGATCACCACGACCCGCGCCGGATGAACACCGGGGACACCGCCCGGAAGCACACCGCGACCACCGCTGGGACGCATCAGCGAATGCGCTCCCACCAGCGGCGCGAGCCGCCCGGCGACCTCGCTCATCGGCGCCAGCAGCGGAAGCCCGCCACCCTCGGTCTGCACCGTCTCGTAGGCGATGCCGGTGACACCCGAGGACAGCATCGCGTCGGTCAGCTCGGCGGAGGCCGCCAGGTGCAGGTAGGTGAACAGCACCTGGTCCCGGCGCAGCCGCGGGTACTCCTCGGCGATCGGCTCCTTGACCTTGAGCACGAGGTCGCCCTCGGCCCACACGTCGTCGGCGGTGGCCAGCACCTTCGCACCGGAAGCGAGGTAGTCCTCGTCGGGGATGGAGGAGCCGGTGCCAGCGCCCGCTTCGACGAACACGTCATGACCACGCGTGGTCAGCTCGTGCACACCGGCGGGGGTGATCGCGACCCGGTACTCGTTGTTCTTGATCTCGCGAGGCACTGCGATCTTCACCGTGGAGTCCTTTCGTCGTGTGGAAACAACGATCGGCCGGTGTGGCGCACAACGCATCATTTCCACAGCATGAGATTGGACCCGGCTGTTTGTGCCGCCAGCACAACGCCCGAGCGTGCGGCCGCCGGAGTGGCAGAAAGGTTCCCCTGCTCGCGGCCCGCCGGGCCTCAGCCGTGCTGCGCCCACCGTTCGGCCAGCAGCTGCACCAGCAGCGCCGAGCGGACGTCCGGGTCGTCGAGGTCGACGTCCACCAGCTGACCGATCCGCTTCATCCGGTACCGGAAGGTGTTGGGGTGCACCCGCAGCTCCCGCCCGGCCTGCCGGGGATCACCGGGATGCCGCAGCCACGCGTGCAGCGTTGCCAGGTGCTCGGTTCCCTGCGTGCGGTCGTGCTCGCGCAGCACCACGAGGGGACCCAACGCGGCAACGCCGGCGTCGGTGGCCGCGCCCGCCATCCGGCTGAGCACCAGCAGGTGCCACAGGTCCTCGTAGACCGCGACCCGCTGCCGCACCAGACCCGTGCGCAGCAGGCCGATCAGCTCCTCCGCCTGGGCGCGGGACCGCGGCACGTCGGTGACCGGCACAGACGTGCCCACCGCGATCAGCGGGCGAGGGGAGAGGTCGTGCGACAGCAGCGCTTGGCGCAGTTCGGGCCAACCGCCGCCGCGCTCCCGGTCGGGAACCAGGGCGTAGAGCACCGCGCCGATCTCGGTGACCAGCGGTCGCCGCCCGATGCCGCGGGTGATCCACTCCCACATCGCCAGCCGCTGCCCCTCCGCGGGCTCGTCGGAGGCCGGCATCTCGATCGCGATCACGCGATGCGCTTCGTTGGGCACCGCCAGCTCGTTGGCGGCCGCCCGCCACCCGTCACTGCCGTCGAGCAGCAATCGGACCTGCTCCGCCGACCGCCGCCGCTGCACGTCGGCGACCGCGCGCCAGCGCAACAGCTGCAGCGCCACCAGCGGCGCGGTGTCGGCGAAGGCCGTCGCGCGCTCTTCAGAGACGGGGCCGGGCACCACCGCCCACATCGAGCCGAGCAGCTCCCCGCCCATGCGGATCGGCATCACCAGGCGCGGCAGCGTCCCGTCCTGCTGCCCGGGCACGAAGATCGCCGAACTGCCCTTGGTCAGCTGCCGGAACGTGCCGCGGGCGCGGAACTTCGCCAGCACGTCGTCCGGCTGCTTGCGGCCCATGATCGTGGAGACCCGCGCCGGGTCGGTCAGGTCCTGCCGCGCCGAGTAGGCCAGCACCTGGGAATGGGCGTCCTCGATGGTCACCGGGGCGTCCACGACGTCGGCGACCGCGTCGGCGAGCCGGAACAGGTCCGCCACACCGACGCCGCTCTCCTCCGCCTGCCTGATCCCGCCCGCCAGAGCGGCGCGGATCAGCCACACCAGCTGCGCCCAGGCGGTCCCGGACCGCACCTCGACCAGCGCTATCCCCGCTTCGCGCACGGCCTCCACGACCGCGGCCTCCACGGCGACCGGTGGTTTGAGCAGCACCGCGGCCGCACCTTGCTCACCGCAGTCGCGCACCAGGCGCACCGCCTGCTCGCCGTCACCGATCCCCACGCCCAGCACCAGGTCGCCGCCGGTCGCGGTCGTGGGCTGATCAGGTTCGGCGATCACCACGTCGCCCGCGACGGTGTTGGACTCCGGGCTGATCACCGTGCGAAGCAGGGCCGGGCCGACCCGCTCGACCAGCGCCCGGATGTCGAGCATCGAAGGGTCCTCCTCGACCAAGACGCACCGGCGGAGATCACATGTGCATTGACAGTCCCGCTGGCCCGTTTATCGTTGCTGAGCACATCGACAATCGCATACCGGCCATCGACCCCGTGCGGGAGAGACCCTGCCCAGCAGCGCAGGGCGCCGAAGGAGCAACACTCCCCAGCAAACTCTCAGGCACCCATGACCGCTCGGGCGAGGCGACTCTGGAAAGCGCTCGTCGACGCCGACGGGCCACCCACGGTGCAAGCCGCTGCAGCGGCGAAGCTCTCAGGTTCCGCAACAGAGGGGGAGGCCCAGCCGAAACCGGGGATCGACGTCCCCTCGAAACAGCTTTGGAGCCTCCCGATGTCGCTGCCCACGAACCTGTCCTACACCGAAGAGCACGAGTGGATCGAGGACCGCGGCGAGGTCGCGCGCATCGGCATCACCGAGCACGCCGCCAGCGCCCTCGGCGACATCGTCTTCGTCCAGCTCCCCGAGGTCGGCGACAAGATCGAGGCCGGTCAGGCGTGCGGTGAGCTCGAGTCCACCAAGTCCGTCAGCGACCTGTTCGCGCCCGTCACCGGCGAGATCGTCACCATCAACGAGTCCGTCGTGGACGACCCGGCCGTGGTCAACTCCGACCCCTACGGCGAGGGTTGGCTGATCGAGGTGCGCGTCAGCGAGACGGGTGCGACCCTCACGGCTCAGCAGTACGCCGAATTGATCAACGAGTAGCCGCGAAGCCCGGAACGAGGCGAGACGATCAATGGCGATCGGTGTCTTCGACCTGTTCTCGGTGGGGATCGGCCCGTCCAGCTCGCACACCGTGGGACCGATGCGCGCAGCGCAGCGGTTCACCTCCAGACTGCGCGAGAACGGGACGATCTCCCAGGTCAGCAGGGTCAAAGCGGAGTTGTTCGGTTCCCTCGGCGCGACCGGCCACGGGCACGGGAGCCCGAGCGCGGTCGTGCTCGGGCTGGAAGGGCACCGACCGGAGTCCGTGGACCCGGTGGCCGGCGCGCGGCGGGTGGACGAGATCGAGCGGAGCGGCCTGCTGCGGCTCGGCGGCGACCAGGTGCTGCCCTTCACCAGTGCCCGGGATCTGGTGCTGCACAGGCGCAAATCCCTTCCGCAGCACCCCAACGGATTGCGCTTCACCGCCATCGGCAACGACGGCGGTGAACTGGATTCGGCGGTCTACTACTCGGTGGGCGGCGGTTTCGTCGTGGATGAGGACGCCGCGGGCGCGGATCGGGTCAAAGCCGATGACACAGCGGTTCCCATGCCCTTCCGCACGGGAGCCGACCTGCTGCTGCGCAGCGCTGAGTCCGGCCTGCCGATCAGCGGCGTGATGCTGGCCAACGAGCTGTCGTGGCGCGAGGAGCCCGCGGTGCGCGCGGGGCTGCTCGACATCTGGCGGGTGATGCGGGAATGCGTCGACAACGGATGCCGCAACACCGGTGAGCTGCCCGGCGGTCTGAAGGTCCGGCGCCGCGCGGCGGAGTTGGCCGCGGCCCTGACCGAACAGGACGATCCCCTGGAGTGGGTCACGTTGTTCGCCCTGGCGGTCAACGAGGAGAACGCCGCAGGTGGCCGCGTGGTGACCGCGCCGACCAACGGTGCGGCGGGGATCGTGCCTGCGGTGCTGCACTACTACGCCCGGTTCGTGCCCGGCGCGGACGACGACAGTGTGGTGCGGTTTTTGCTCACGGCCGGTGCGATCGGGGTGCTGTTCAAGGAGAACGCGTCCATCTCGGGCGCGGAGGTCGGCTGCCAGGGCGAAGTCGGCTCGGCCTGCTCGATGGCCGCTGCGGGCTTGGCCGAGGTGCTCGGCGGGACGCCCGAGCAGGTGGAGAACGCCGCCGAGATCGCGATGGAGCACAACCTGGGGCTCACCTGCGATCCGATCGGCGGTCTGGTGCAGATCCCGTGCATCGAGCGCAACGCGGTGGCCTCGGTCAAGGCGATCACGGCGGCCCGGATGGCGCTGCGCGGCGACGGCACCCACTTCGTGTCCCTGGACAAGGTCATGAAGACGATGCGGGAGACCGGGCGCGACATGAAGGTCAAGTACAAGGAGACCGCGCGCGGCGGCTTGGCCGTCAACGTCATCGAGTGCTGACAGCGGCCTGAGGTGAGCATGGGAACCTTCCTGTCATCACCGAGGGCCGCTTCGCCGCGCTGACCTGCGCGAAAGAAATCGCCGGTGAACCTTCGCGAGATCGACCGCGGAAACGATTGCACCCAATTTGATTGTGCACAACTCAGTTGTGGGCTACCGTCTACCGCGTGACGACGGAATCGGGTTCGACGCTGGATCGGCTGCTCTGCTTCGCGCTGCACAGCGCGTCGCGGGCGTTCACCAACCTCTACCGGCCGTTCCTCGACGAGATCGGCCTGACCTATCCGCAGTACCTGGTGATGCTGGTGCTGTGGGAGCGCGAGTCGCTGACGGTCAAGGAGCTCTGCGCTCGGCTGCGACTCGACTCGGGGACGTTGTCACCGCTGCTGAAGCGACTCCAGTCCCGCGACCTGATCGTCCGCACCCGCAGCGAGACCGACGAGCGGTCCGTGCGCGTCGCGGTCACCGACGAAGGGCGCGCGCTGTGGCAGCAGGCGCGCGACATCCCGCAGCGGATGGTCTCCGCCACCGGGATGGACCTGGGAGAGGTCGACGAACTGCGGTCCACATTGGAAGACCTGACGGCCACGTTGAACGATGCGGCGCGCCGGGTCACCGAGAATAGGGAGACACGATCATGACTGTCCTCTACACCGCGGAGGCCACCGCGACCGGCGCCGGCCGTGCCGGGCGCACCCGCACCTCGGACGGGCAGGTCGACCTCGAACTGGCCATCCCCAAGGAGATGGGCGGTCCCGGCGGCGCCACCAACCCCGAGCAGCTGTTCGCGGCCGGTTACTCCGCCTGCTTCCACAGCGCGCTGCAGGTCGTGGCCCGCAAGCAGAAGGTCGACATCGAAGGGTCCTCGGTGACCGCGGAGGTCGGCATCGGCCCGAACGGCGAGGGCGGTTACGGCCTCAAGGTCGGCCTGCTCGTCGAACTGCCCGGCGTGCCCGCCGAGCAGGCGCAGCAACTCGCCGAAGCCGCGGATTCGGTGTGCCCGTACTCCAACGCCGTCCGAGGCAACATCGACATCGACGTTCGCGTCGCCTAAGCGAACAGCACGTACACCGCGCCGGTCGCTCCGGCCAGCACAGCCAGCACCGCTGTCGCGGCGGGCAACGCCCCGCCCGGCAGCGGTGCTCGTGCGCGCAACCGCCGGTCGCTGCGGTGGTGGCGCCGCCACACCAGCAACGCCACGGTCCCGCTGACCGGCAGCGTGGCGAGCGCGCAGACGACCGCCGCGATCGCGCTGTGGTGCGAGATCAGCTTGAGCATCACCAGCAGGCTCGCGGTGAACGCCAGCACCGTGCGCAACCACGCGAGGGTGGTGCGCTCGATCTGCAGCCCCGGATCCCAGGGCTGGTTCCCGCTCATCCTCAGAACCCGGTAACGAACAGCAGCACGCACGCGACCACGCCGATCGCGGCGAGCCCGTAGCCGAGGGCGGGGGCCAAGCGGGGCGCGGGCAGCGGCCTGCCCCGGCGCAACGCGCGCTCGGTGGCGACCCACCTGGTGAAAGCCGTGGCGCTGCACACAACCCCGGCCAGCAGCAACGAGACCGCCAGCACCGTGCGGATCGCGTTGGGCTCGACGGCCACGGCGTTGAGGGCCTCGACGCCGACACCACCGGCCATCAACGCCAACGCGGTGCGGATCCACGCCAGGAACGTCCGCTCGTTGGCGAGCGTGAACCGGGGATCGGGCTCGTCGCCCTCCGCGTAGAGCCGCCGCGGCCAGCGAGCGGCCCCCTCTTCACCATTGGTCGCCATGACCTCACGTTATCTCGTCCGAACGGCGGAACCGCCGCCTGTGCAGGGCAGCAGCGCTGAGCCTCCGCGGCGCGGCCGAGATGACAGAAAGGTTCCCCTGCTCGCAACCGCCGTCACAACGCCAAGGGCATGTTCTCGCTGAACAGCTCCGGCTTGTGCCCGGTGATCGTCAGGTACCCATCCGGGTCCAGCTCCCCGACATCGCCGGTGCCCAGCCAGCCGTCCGCGTCGGTGACGGGCCGGATCATCCCGTCTGCCTCCAGGTATCCCGCGCACACGAGCGGGCCGCGCACCAGCACCTCACCGTCGGCTGCGATGCGCACCTCCATGCGGGGCATCGCGCGGCCGACCGTGCCGGTGCGGCGGGCGCCGGGGTGGTTCGTGGTGGCGCAACCGGTCGTCTCGACCAGCCCCCAGAGCTCGCAGACGTCCAGCCCGATGCCACTGAACAGCTCCAGCACCTCCGAGTCGATCGGGCCGGACCTGCTCGACGGCCACACAGTTCCGCCCAGCCCGAGGCGCGCACGCACCCGCTGGCCGTCGCGGGGCGTGGCGCGCCGCTCCGCCGGGATGTCGCGAAGCACGCCGGCCAGCTGCGACCACACCTCGGCAGAGGCGAAGAACAGCGCTGGCCGGGTTCTCGGCAGCTGCGCGAGCACCTCGTCGCGAGCTCCGCAGAAGTGCACGTGAGCGGCGCCGTGGATGGCCGCGTAGATGCCCACCACGCGCTCGGCTATGTGGCTCAGCGGCAGGTAGCTCAGCCGGGACGTGTTCGGTGCGGGCCTGGTGAGCTGGTGCAGGGCGGCGGCTGCGAAGCAGATGTTGCGGTGCGTCAGCACCACGCCCTTGAGGCGGTCGGAGTCCTCGCTGGGATAGATGATGGCCGCAGGCGTGCCAGGGGTGATCGGGGAACTCTCCCGCAGCAGCAGGCCAGGGTCCTCGCGCAACCGCTGCGCACCCCGTCTTCGCAGGTCGCCCCACGTGCGGAAGCGGTGATCGGCGCTGACCATCACCGCTTCGTCGAGCACCACCACGTGCTCGATCGTGGTGTTGTTGCGCAGCGCTTTCGCCCAGCGGCGCAGCTGGTCGCTGCTCTCCAGCACCACGACCCGGGCGCGGCTGTGGGCGGCGATGGCGTGGACCTGGTCCTGGCTCAGCCCCGGGTGCAGCGTGCTGGGAACCGCGCCCAGGTGCGCTGCGGCGACGTCGACCAGCCAGTGCTCGGCGCGGTTGGACATCATCAGCAGGATGGTCTGGCCGCGCTGCAGGCCGAGCGCGTTGAGCGCTGCGGCCAGCAGCTCGACCTCCTCGCCGGCCTGCCTCCAGGTGAAGGTCCGATCGTCGTCGGTCAGCGCGGGCTGGTCCGGGCAGTGCGTGGTGTTGTGGGAGAACAGTCGCGGGATCGTCGTTTCCAGTGCTGCCTCGGCCCAGTCGTCCTCGGTGCTCATCGCATCCGAACTCCCCTCGCCCCGAACAACGGTTTCGAATGTCGCGCGTTGAGGCGATGAAACCTGATCAGGGGCGCCCTAAACCAGCGCCGAAAGCCGGAATCACATCCCGGCGAACCGGATCACGAGGCGGAACTCCGGAGGAATCAGGCGAAATCAGACGTGGTCGCGGATGACGTCGTTGACCGCGTGCTGAAAACCGTTGACCAGCACCTGGATGGTCAGCGGCCGGAGCTGGTCGGTCGCCGCGCGCACCCGTTCCCGCTCGTCCTCCGGGCGTCCGTGCTCCATGTAAGGGCGCAGCACGTTGGCCGCGAACAGCTCGCGCAGCTCGGTCGCGATCTGCGCGGTGTGCTGTTCGACGATGCCCTTGGCCTGCACCAGCATCTCCAGCGGCAAGCCCAGGTCGAGGATCTGCAAGCCGACGCCGAGCATCGCCGGGCTGGGCAGCCGCAACTTGTCGGGATCGTCGATGCGCTGCAGGACCCCCAGCTCCACCAGGTGCTCGACCAGCTCGTCGTCGAGGTGGCGACCTGCGCGCCGATCCAGTTCGTGCCGGTCGAGCTCCTCGGCGTGCTCATCGGTCCACGGGGCGATCAGGGCGCGTTGCAGGGCGAGTTCGTCGGGCGACGAGCCCTCCGGGATGCGCTGCAGGTGCCGTTCGATCGCCGACAAGGTGAACCCGAGCGTCTGCAGCTCGCGGATCAGATCCAGTCGCGCGAGGTGCTCGGCGCCGTAGAGTCCCAGACGGCCGCGCAGGCGTGGAGCCGGCAGCAGGCCGCGCGATGAGTAGAACCGGACCGTTCGCACGGTCACTCCGGCACGGGCGGCCAGTTCGTCGATGGTGAGCTCTTCGTCCGCAGTTCGGAGCATGCCGGTCACGCTACTCCTTGACCGCTGTTACACCAACGATGTAACACTGATTGCGTCGTGATTCCTGTGTCGCCCGACACAGCGTCGTCCGTGGAATCCGGGTCGTCGGAGGGTCTGGTTCCGCGTCGTGGAGAGGATTCTGTCGTGACGGCAACTGGCGGCCCGCTGGCCGGGGTGAAAGTCGTCGAACTCGCCGGGATCGGCCCGGCGCCGTTCTGCGCGATGCTGCTGACCGACCTCGGCGCGGACGTGGTCCGGGTCGACCGGCCCGGCGTCACCGGCGGCGCCGACGACCTGCTCAACCGGGGCAAGCGGTCGGTGCAGGTCGACCTCAAGCACGAGCACGGCCCGCGAGCCGTGCTCGCCCTCGCAGCCGAGGCCGACGTGCTGCTGGAAGGACTGCGCCCCGGCGTCACCGAACGCCTCGGCGTCGGACCCGAGCAGTGCTGGGAGCTCAACCCCGCGCTGGTCTACGGGCGGATGACCGGGTGGGGGCAGGACGGACCGCTCGCGCACACCTCCGGCCACGACGTCGGCTACGTCTCGCTGACCGGAATGCTGCACCTCATCGGCCGCAAGGGCGGCCCGCCGCAGGTTCCGGCGAACCTGCTCGGCGACTTCGGCGGCGGCGCGATGTACCTGGCCGTCGGCGTGCTCGCCGCACTGCTGGAAGCCCGGGCCAGTGGACGCGGGCAAGTCGTCGACGCCGCCATCGTCGACGGAACCGCGCACCTGGGCTCGATGTTGTGGGGCTTCTTCGGCTCAGGCGGGTGGAGCACCGAACGCGGCACCAACCTGCTCGACACCGGGGCGCCCTACTACGACGTCTACGAGACCGCCGACGGCGAACACATCTCGGTGGGCGCGCTGGAACCCAAGTTCTACGCCGAACTGCTCGACAGGCTCGAACTGACCGGAAAGGTCCCAGACCGCGACGACGCGTCGAACTGGCCCGAACTGCGGAAGACCTTCGCCGAGAAGTTCAAGCAGCGCACCCGCCAGGAGTGGACCGAGATCTTCGACGGCTCCGACGCCTGCTTCGCGCCCGTGCTGTCGATGGCCGAAGCCGAAGAGCACCCGCACCTGGCCGCTCGCGGCACCCTCGTGCGCCGCGACGGGACCCTGCAGCCCGCCCCCGCACCCCGGTTCAGCCGCACCCCCAACCCGCCGCCCGGCGCGGTCGCCACCCCCGGTGCCCACACCGAAGAGGTGCTGCGCGACTGGGCACTTCCCCAAGACCTGCTCGACTCCGGGGCGATGCACTCCGCGCCGGAATGACTCGGCCCGGCCGACCGACAGTTCCGTTCCCCTGAAGCGGCCCCGCGGGCCCGGTAATGACAGGAAGGTTCCCTTCCACGCGCCGCCCGCCGAACCGGAAGGATGCGTGAAGATGCGCAGGGAGTTGTTCGAGCCCGAACACGAGGCGTTCCGCGAAACGGTTCGGACCTTCGTCACCAAGGAACTCGTCCCGCACCTGCAGGAGTGGGAGGACGCCGGCCAGGTCAGCCGGGAAGCCTGGCGCGCTGCCGGTGCGCAGGGCCTGCTCGGCTTCGCCGTCGACGACGAGTTCGGCGGGGGAGGTGTTGACGACTTCCGGTTCAACGTGGTCTTCGACGAAGAACTCGTCAACGCGGGCGTCTCCGGTTTCGGATCGCCCCTGCACAACGACATCGTCGCGCCCTACTTGATGAAGCTCGCCAACGACGAGCAGAAGCAGCGCTGGCTGCCCGCGTTCTGCTCGGGTGAGCTCATCTCGGCCATCGCGATGACCGAGCCCGGTGCGGGCAGCGATCTGCAGGGCATCCGCACCACCGCGATCCGCGACGGCGACGAGTACGTGCTCAACGGGCAGAAGACCTTCATCAGCAACGGCATCATGTCCGACCTGGTGATCGTCGTGGCGCGCACAGATCCCGACGCCGGGCACCAGGGCATCAGCCTGCTCGTGGTCGAGCGCGGCATGCCCGGCTTCGAACGCGGCCGCAACCTCGACAAGATCGGGCAGAAGGCGCAGGACACCGCGGAGCTGTTCTTCAACGACGTGCGCGTGCCCGCCCGCAACCTCCTCGGCGAGGAGGGGCAGGGCTTCGTCTACCTGATGCAGAACCTGCCGCAGGAACGGCTGTCGATCGGGGTCGCCGCGATCGCGTCGGCCACCAAGATCCTGGGGATCACCCAGGAGTACTGCCGCGAGCGCACCGCCTTCGGTCGTCCCATCGGCAAGTTCCAGAACACCCGCTTCGAACTCGCCGAGATGGCCACCGAAGTCCAGATCGGGCAGGTCTTCGCCGACCGTTGCGTGCAGGACCACGTTCGCGGTGAACTGAGCATCGAGCACGCCGCGATGGCCAAGTGGTGGCTCAGCGAGCTCAACAAGCGCGTGGTCGACCGCTGCCTGCAGCTGCACGGCGGCTTCGGCTACATGACCGAGTACCCGGTGGCCAAGGCCTACCTGGATTCCCGCGTTCAGACCATCTACGGCGGCACGACCGAAATCATGAAGGAGATCATCGGCCGTTCGATGGGATTCTGAGGGTGCCGGCGGTGACCGGTGCCCGCCGGTCACCGCTTCCCGCCGCGAAGGAGCCGTGCCGTGGACTGGATCGTCGCCCCTGATCCCGAGGGCCGTGCGCTGCGCGATGTGCTGCCGTCGATGCTCTCGGCGATGGGCGTCGCGGGCTTCACCGACACCATCGGCATCCCGCCGTGCCGCAACGCCCTGGTGCTGCTGATCGACGGGCTCGGCCACCAGCTGTTGCGCGAGCACGCCGCCGACGCGCCGTTCCTGGCGAGCTTGCAGAACTCACCGCCGCTGACCGCGGGATTCCCCACCACCACGGTCACCAGCATCACGTCCCTGGCGACCGGTCGCTGCGCTGGTGAGCACGGCCTCGTCGGATACACCTTCGCCGAACCGGGCGGTGGTCTGCTGCACCCGCTGAGCTGGACCTTGCGCAGCGCGCCGGGTGGCGCCGACGACGAACGGGCCAGCCTGATGGAGCAGTGGCCCCCGGAACAGGTGCAGCCCAACACCACCGTGCTGGAACGCGCCGAGGCCGTGGGGGTCGACGTCCGCACCGCGGTGCCCTCTCACTTCGAGGGCACCGGCCTGACCAGGGCGTCGATGCGCGGCGGGCAGTTCCGCGGTGTTCGGGAGCTGGGCGATCTCGCCGCGGAGCTCCTCGACGCGGCCGACAGTCCCGGCCCCACCCTCTGCTACGGCTACCACGGCGGTGTTGACCTGCTGGGGCACATCCACGGGCCGGGGTCGATCCCGTGGCGCATGCAGCTGCGCCAGATCGACGGATTCGTGCAGATGGTCGCCGAACGACTACCACCGGGCGCGGTGCTGGGAGTCGTGGCCGACCACGGCATGGTCGATCTCGACCCGGCCGAGGCGATCGACGCCGACGGCGACCCGGCGCTGCAGGACGGGGTGCGGCTGCTCGGCGGCGAGGTGCGCGTCCGCCACGTCTACGCCCTGCCTGGTGCGAGGGATGACGTGCTGGCCGCGTGGCGGGCCACCATCGGCGACCGCGGCGCGGTGATCAGCGGGGAGCAGGCCATCGACGAGGGCTACTTCGGCCCGGTGTCGACGGCCGTGCGCCCGCGCATCGGCGACGTGCTGGCGATCATGCGCACCGCCGGGGTGATCCGCTCGATCGCCGAGCCGGGGGAGTCGTCGTTGCGGGGGCACCACGGTTCGCTGACGGCCGCCGAACAACTGGTGCCGGTGCTGGTCGCGGGAGGCTGAGCGCCGATGGCCCATGTCGGTTTGTTCGGGCCCGCCACGGTGACCTGGCAGCTGCACGGTGATCCGACGATGTGGATCGCGGGCATCCGCAGCCTCTTCCTGCAGGCGCTGCACCCTCGTGCGGTGGCCGCGGTCGTGCAGAACTCGCGGTTCCAGGAAGACCCGATCGGCAGGCTCCGCCGCACCAGCGACTTCGTCGGGGTCGCCACGTACGGCACCTCGGACGCGGCCCGCGCCGCCGCCGAACGCGTGCGCCACGTGCATCGCACGCTGCGCGCCCACGACCCCAGAACGGGCGAGCGCATCCGGCTCGACGATCCGGACCTGCTGCTGTGGGTGCATTGCGCGGAGGTCGCCTCGTTCGCCGAGGTGGTGCGGCGAGCGGGTTTCCCGCTCAGCGATGCCCGGCACGACCGCTACTTCCAAGAGCAGCGCCGCTCGGCGGAGCTGGTGGGGCTGGACCCGGGAAGGGTGCCCGGGTCGCGGGAGGAGATGGCGGACTACTTCCTGCGGGTGCGCCCGGAGCTGGCTCGCACGAGGGACTCGGACGTGGTGTTCGGCTTCCTGCACCACCCGTTCACGGCCAAGGTGCTGCTGCCGCTCAACCTCGGCTACCTGCCGATCGGGAACCTGGCGTACTCGCTGCTGCCGGACTGGGCGCGTGACCTGCACGGCGGTCGGGCCCTGCCCGCTCCGGTCGCAACGGCCGGCGCACGCGCGTTCCGGGCGTTCGGCAGGTCGGTTCCCGATCAGGTCCGGTACCGGTTTCCCAGCGGGCACGAGCTGGCAGCGGTGGAGCGATTGGGTGAAGGGGTCTTCCCGTCGGTGCGAGCGCTGCCGGAGCTCTAGGCCGATCGGGTGGCGAGCGTGGGAACCTTCCTCCCACTTCGCTACGCGGGTTCGACCTGCGGAGATCGTCTCTGAAGTGCATATTCGTGCACACTCGGGAGGAGGGCGGGCATCTTGTCCACCTCTTGTATCTATGTTGTGGACAACCTAGGATTTCCTTTCACGGAACCGTCTTTCTGCTAAGCGGAAGTTTCCCGGGAGGCTGAACGATGCAGTCGGCCAGTGTCGAAGCCGAACGCGCGGCGGGAGGCCCAGCCGCGCTGGACACCGCGATAGGGGAATTCCGCGCGGCGCTGCCGGACGGAGCGGTGATCACGGACCCGCAGCGGCTGCGGACCTACGAATGCGACGGGCTCGCCAGCCACCGGGTCGTCCCGGCCGTGGTGGTGCTGCCCGAGACCGCCGAGCAGATCCGCGACGTCGTGCGAACCTGCGCCGCGCACGAGATTCCCTTCGTCGCACGAGGATCCGGAACCGGTCTGTCGGGCGGGGCGCTCCCGCACTCCTCCGGAGTCCTGGTGGTCACCTCCAAGATGCGCCGCATCCTGGAGATCGACACCGCCAACGAACGCGCCGTCGTCGAACCGGGCGTGATCAACCTCGACGTCACCAAAGCCGCCGCGCCGCAGGGCTACTACTTCGCCCCCGACCCCTCCAGCCAGCAGGTCTGCTCGGTGGGCGGCAACGTGGCGGAGAACTCCGGCGGTGCGCACTGCCTGAAGTACGGCTTCACCGTCAACCACATCCTCGGCGTCGAAGTGGTCACCCCCGACGGCGAACTCGTCGAACTCGGGGCCGATGCGCGAGAAGTTCCCGGCTACGACCTGATGGGCGCCTTCATCGGCAGCGAGGGAACCCTCGGCATCGTCACCAAGATCACCGTGCGCCTGTTGCGGAAACCCGAAGCCGTGCAGACGCTGCTCGCGGGGTTCCCCTCCACCGACGAAGCCGGTGCAGCGGTGTCGGCGATCATCGCCGACGGCGTGACACCGGCCGCCATCGAGATGATGGACGCGCTGGCCATCGAGGCAGCCGAACAAGCGGTGCAGTGCGGGTACCCCGACGGGGCAGGTGCTGTGCTGGTCGTCGAGCTCGACGGGCCCGCAGCCGAGGTCGAGCACACCTTCACCGAGGTCGAACGCCATTGCCGCGCGCACGGCGCCTTCGAGATCCGGGTCGCCGCGGACGACGCGGAGCGAGCGATGATCTGGAAGGGCCGCAAGTCGGCCTTCGCCGCCGTCGGCCGCATCAGCCCCGACTACATCGTCCAGGACGGGGTCATCCCGCGCACCGCGCTGCCCGAGGTGCTCGGCCGCATCGCCCGACTGTCCAGCGAATCCGGTGTCCGCGTCGCCAACGTCTTCCACGCCGGTGACGGGAACCTCCATCCGCTCGTGCTCTTCGACGACGCCGAACCCGGTGCCGGTGAACGGGCCGAAGCCGTCTCCGGCGCGATCCTCGACCTGTGCATCGAGTACGGCGGCTCCATCACCGGCGAACACGGCGTCGGGGCGGACAAGGTCAAGTACATGGGACGCATGTTCACCACCGACGACCTCGACACCATGCAGCGCGTGCGCTGCGCGTTCGACCCGGTCGGAATCTGCAACCCGGGCAAGGTCTTCCCGACACCCCGGCTGTGCGGAGAAGTGCCGGGCAAGCGAAAAGGCGTGCACCCACTGACCGAAGCGGGATTGGCGGAGCAGTTCTGATGCCTGCGAAAACCACGGACACCGCCCACGACGCACTGGTGGCCGCACTCGGCGCCGACCGCGTCCGCGCAGCGGCCAACGACGACGAGCACAACGACATCGGCCACTCGCTGGTCGCCGCGGTCGAGGGAACCGAACAGGCGTCGGCCGCGATGAAGGTCGCCGCCGAACACGGGTTGCGCGTCGTGCCCAAGGGCTCCGGCAGCAAGCTCGACTGGGGCGCCCCGCCGCGCGACGTGGACCTGCTGCTGGACGTCTCGCCCGCCAACGAGATCGTCGAGCACGCCGCAGGCGACCTCGTGGTGCACGCGCTCGCCGGAACCCCCATCGCCGAGATCAACCGGACCGTGCGCGCCGGCGGCCAGCAGCTGGCCATCGACCAGCCGATCAGCTCCGCCACCGTCGGCGGAGTCATCGCCACCGCGACCTCCGGGCCTTGCAGGCACCTGTTCGGCGGTGTTCGGGACCTGCTGATCGGCATCACCGTCGTGCTCGCCGACGGCACCGTCACCACGGCTGGCGGGAAGGTCGTCAAGAACGTCGCCGGCTACGACCTCTGCAAGCTGTACTCGGGTTCGTTCGGAACTCTCGGCGTCATCACCGAAGCGGTGTTCCGGCTGCACCCCGTCGCCGCCGAACACCGGTGGATCACCGTCACCACCGACGACCCCGCCACGGCCGCGGACGCCGCGGACACCGTCCGCCACTCGCAGGCGATGCCCACCGCCATCGAGGTCGACCGGCCCACCGGCGGACCGCTCACCGTCTGCGCCCAGTTGGAAGGACGCCCTTCTGCCACTCACGCGCGAGCTCTCGCGCTGGCGGCCGAGGTCGGCGGCGACGTCCTCGACCAGCCGCCGCAGTGGTGGGGGAAGCATCCCTTCACCCCCGACGGAACCGGGTTGCGGGTGGGTGCCGAACCCGCGGCCATGACCGCGTTGCTGACCGCCATCCAGCAGAGCGCCGGTGACCTGCCGATATCGGTGCGCGGTGCGATCGGCCTGGGCGTGCTGCACGTGGGCGTGCCCGCAGAGACCGACCCGGCCGCGATCTCCCGGCTCACCACGGAACTGCGCAGCCGCGCCCACTACGCGGTGCTCGAACGGGCTCCGCGCGAAGTGCTCGGCCTCGTCGACCCGTGGGGTCCCATCGCCGCCGGACCGCTGACGCTGATGCGCCGCACCAAGGACCAGTTCGATCCGCAACACCGGCTCGCTCCCGGCCGGTTCGTGGGAGGAATCTGATGACCGAGACACCGTCCCGCACTGGTGCTTTCGACGCCTTTCACCCGCCGCAACGCGAACTCATCGACGACTGCGTGCACTGCGGCTTCTGCCTGCCCAGCTGCCCCACCTACGACCTGTGGGGCGAGGAGATGGACTCCCCTCGCGGACGCATCTACCTGATGAAGGAAGGCCTCGAAGGCGAACCGCTCACCGACAACGTGGTCGAGCACTTCGACGCTTGCCTGGGCTGCATGGCGTGCGTGACCGCCTGCCCGTCCGGCGTCCAGTACGGCACGTTGATCACCGAGACGCGCGCGCAGGTCGAACGGCACCACGAGCGCGGGCGGTTCGAGAAGCTGATGCGCACAGCGATCTTCACGCTCTTCCCGTACCCCAAGCGGCTTCGGGCGATGCGCGGCCCGCTGGCCCTCTACCAGCGCTCGCGCCTGGGCAGGCTGCTCGAGCGAACCGGCCTGCTGACCAAGCTCCCGGCAGGACTGCAGGTCATGGAATCCCTCGCGCCACCCATCACCCGCGCGGAGAAGCTCCCGGGACGGATCCCGGCCAGGGGAACCAAGCGCGCAACGGTCGGGATGATCACCGGTTGCGTGCAGTCGGCCTTCTTCCCCGACGTCAACGCGGCCACCGCCCGAATCCTCGCCGCCGAAGGTTGCGACGTGGTCGTGCCGCCCTCGCAGGGCTGCTGCGGCGCGCTCAGCGAGCACTCCGGAAGGGAGGAGGAAGCGGTCAAGTTCGCCCGCGACCTGCTGGACACCTTCGAGGCCTCGAACGTGGACCACGTGGTCATCAACTCCGCCGGCTGCGGCTCGACCCTCAAGGAGTACCCGAGGCTGCTGCAGGACGACCCGGTGTATCGGGAGAAGGCCGAGCGCTTCTCGGCGAAGGTCCGCGACATCGCCGAGCTGCTGGTGGAACTCGGCCCGTTGGCCGAACGGCACCCGCTGCCGGTGAAGATCGCCTACCACGACGCGTGCCACCTCGCGCACGGTCAGGGCATCCGGTCGCAACCGCGCGAACTGCTGCGCGCGATCCCCGGGCTCCAGCTCAGCGAGATCAACAGGGCCGAGCTGTGCTGCGGCTCGGCGGGTGTCTACAACCTGCTGCAGCCCGAGCCGGCACGGGAGCTCGGTGACCGGAAGGCGGCCAACGTGCTCGACACCGGTGCTGAGCTGCTGGTGACCGCCAACCCGGGCTGCTCGATGCAGATCCGCACCGCGCTGCAGCGGCGCGGCGAGACCATGTCGATGGCCCACACGGTGCAAGTTCTGGACGCCTCGATCCGCGGCCTGGGCGCGGAGGCCCTGCTGCGCTGATGCCGGCGAGAAGGAGCGGGGTCGTCGTTGCGGCGGCCCCGCTTCGTCGTTGTTCGAGGAGGGGAACCTTCCTGCCGAATTCGCGGCGGGTCCGCGGGTGGGTGGTGAACGGAAGGTTCCCATGCGCGCAACGCCACGCTGCGACATACCGTTCGGCGGGGCAATCGTCATTGACTGTGACAGCATCGGTGTCACACTCTGAGTGGAGCACCTGCCGCAATGAGGAGGCACGCCACACATGTCCGAGGCGTTCGTCTACGACGCGATCCGCACACCGCGGGGTCGTGGAAAGAAAAACGGTTCGCTGCACGGGGTGAAACCGATCACCCTCGCCGTGAGCCTGATCGAGGAGCTGCAGCGCCGGCACCCGGAGCTCGATCCCGCGCTGATCGACGATGTCGTGCTCGGCGTGGTCTCGCCAGTCGGAGACCAGGGCGGTGACATCGCCAAGACGGCCGCGATCGCCGCCGGCCTGCCCGAAACGGTCGCCGGTGTCCAGCTCAACCGCTTCTGCGCCTCAGGCCTGGAAGCCGTCAACATCGCCGCGCAGAAGGTCCGCTCCGGCTGGGAGGATGCGGTTCTCGCCGGCGGTGTCGAGTCCATGTCGCGCGTGTCGATGGGCTCCGACGGTGGTGCGTGGGCGATGGACCCCGAAACCAACTACGCGACGTCGTTCGTGCCCCAGGGCATCGGCGCCGACCTCATCGCCACCATCGAGGGCTTCGACCGCGGCACCGTCGATGTCTACGCCGCCGAATCGCAGGACCGCGCCGCCAAGGCCTGGGCCGACGGGCGCTTCGCCAACTCCGTCGTACCGGTCAAGGACTGCAACGGCCTGACCGTGCTCGACCGCGACGAGCACATCCGCCCCGGCACCACCGCCGACTCCCTCGGCGGGCTCAAGCCCTCCTTCGCCGACATCGGCGAGATGGGCGGCTTCGACTCGGTCGCGCTGCAGAAGTACCACTGGGTCGAGCGCATCGATCACGTGCACACCCCCGGCAACTCCTCCGGCATCGTCGACGGCGCCGCCCTGGCGCTGATCGGCAGCAAGGGCCTGGGGGAGCGCACCGGGCTCAAGCCGCGCGCCCGCATCGTCTCCGCCGCCCTGTCGGGCGCCGACCCGACGATCATGCTCACGGGCCCCGGCCCGGCCGTGCGCAAGGCGCTGGCCAAGGCCGACATGAGCATCGAGCAGATCGACCTCGTCGAGATCAACGAGGCCTTCGCCGCAGTGCCGCTGAAGTTCATGAAGGAGTTCGGCGTCGACCACGACAAGGTCAACGTCAACGGAGGTGCCATCGCGATGGGCCACCCGCTGGGTGCCACCGGCGCGATGATCCTGGGCACCGTCATCGACGAGCTGGAACGCCGCAACCTCCGATACGGCCTGGCAACGCTGTGCATCGGTGGCGGCATGGGGATCGCGACCATCGTCGAACGGATCGGCTGAGGGACACATCAGACATGAGCGAGCAGAACACCATCCGCTGGGAGTCCGACGCCGACGGAATCGTCGTGCTGACCCTGGACGACCCCCAGCAGCAGGCCAACACCATGAACCTGCGCTACCAGGCGAGCATGGACGAGATCCTGCAGCGCCTGGAAGCCGAGCGCGACAACATCACCGGCGTGGTCCTCACCTCGGCGAAGAAGACCTTCTTCGCGGGCGGCGACCTGCGCGAACTCATCCAGGCCCGGCCCGGTGACGCCGAATCGGTCGGCGCCACCACCGCCAACGTCAAGAAGCAGCTGCGCCGGCTGGAAACCCTCGGCAAGCCCGTGGTCGCCGCGCTCAACGGCACCGCCCTCGGCGGCGGCCTGGAGATCGCGCTGGCCTGCCACCACCGCATCGCGCTGAACAACCCCAAGGCCCGCTTCGGGTTCCCCGAGGTCAGCCTTGGTCTGCTGCCGGGCGCCGGCGGCGTCGTGCGCAGCGTGCGTCTGCTGGGCATCGCCGATGCGCTGCTCAACGTCCTGCTGCAGGGCCAGCAGCTGCGACCGGAGAAGGCCCTCAAGACCGGGCTCATCCACGAGTTGGTCGACACTCCCGAAGAGATGCTGGCCAAGGCCAAGCAGTGGATCAAGGCCAACCCCGAAGCCGCGCAGCCGTGGGACACCCCGGGTCACAAGATCCCGGGCGGCACCCCCTCGGTCCCGAAGTTCGCGGCGAACCTGCCCGCGTTCCCGGCCAACCTGCGCAAGCAGCTCAAGGGCGCCCCCATGCCGGCGCCGCGCAACATCATGGCGGCCGCCGTCGAAGGCAGCCAGGTCGACTTCGACACCGCGCTGGACATCGAGGGCCGCTACTTCGTGGAGCTGGTCTGCGGGCAGACCGCGAAGAACATGAGCAAGGCCTTCTTCTTCGACCTGCAGCACATCAACGCGGGCGGCAGCCGTCCCGACGGTGTGCCGGAGTTCCGCGCGAAGAAGGTCGCTGTCCTCGGTGGCGGCATGATGGGCGCCGGCATCGCCTACGTCTGCGCCAAGGCCGGCATGCAGGTCGTGCTCAAGGACGTCTCCCTGGAGAACGCCGAGAAGGGCAAGGACTACTCGGCGAAGATCCTGGAGAAGGCGGTGGCCAAGGGCCGCTCCACGCAGGAGAAGGCCGACGAGCTGCTCGGCCGCATCACCCCGACCGACCAGGTCGAGCCGCTGTCGGGCTGCGACCTGGTCATCGAGGCCGTCTTCGAGAACCTCAAGCTCAAGCACCAGGTGTTCGGCGAGATCCAGGACGTCGTCGACAGCGACGCCCTGCTGTGCTCGAACACCTCGACGCTGCCGATCACCGACCTCGCCGAAGGTGTCCGCAACCGCGAGGAGTTCATCGGCCTGCACTTCTTCTCGCCGGTCGACAAGATGCCGCTGGTCGAGATCATCTCGGGCGAGCAGACCAGCGACCGCGCGCTGGCCCGCGCGTTCGACGTGGTGCGTCAGATCAACAAGACGCCGATCGTGGTCAACGACAGCCGCGGCTTCTTCACCAGCCGGGTCATCGGCACCTTCATCAACGAGGGCGTGGCGATGCTGGCCGAGGGGGTCCACCCGGCCTCCATCGAGCAGGCCTCTTCGCAGGCCGGCTTCCCGGCACCGGTGCTGCAGCTGTTCGACGAGCTGACCCTGACCCTGCCGCGCAAGATCCGCGACGAGTCGAAGGCAGCCGTGGAAGCAGCCGGTGGTACGTGGGTTCCGCACCCCGCTGAGCAGGTCATCGACCGCATGGTGGAGGAGTTCGACCGCACCGGTCGCTCCGGCGGCGCCGGCTTCTACGACTACGCCGACGGCAAGCGGACCGGCCTGTGGCCGGGGCTGGCGGAGCACTTCGGCTCGGCCGACACCGATCCCTCCGAGGTCGATCTGGTCGACCTCAAGGAGCGGATGATGTTCGTCGAGGCGCTGGAAACCGTGAAATGCCTCGACGAAGGCGTGCTGACCTCGGTGCCGGACGCCAACATCGGTTCCATCATGGGCATCGGCTTCCCGCCGTGGACCGGCGGAGTCGTGCAGTACATGAACGGGTACCCGGGTGGTCTCGCCGGATTCGTGGCGCGCTCCCGCGAACTCGCCGACCGCTACGGCGACCGGTTCCAACCGCCGGAGTCGCTGGTCAAGCGTGCCGCCAACGGAGAGCCGTTCGACATCGGCGAGCCGGACGCGGAGATCGTGAAGGCCACGTCGGCTGAGTGAAAGAGCTGACATGACAAGGCGCCGGGCCCGTGAGGACCCGGCGCCTTGTTGCTCGCTCAGCGAGTTCAGCCCTCGGGGTGGTCCACAACCGGGGCGTTGACGCACTTCGGGGTCTGCGGCGACAGAACCGGGACAACCGCGCCGAGGACGGCAACGTTGTCTCCGCACAGCTGCACCGGAACGGCGCTGATGTTGTTGTCGTTCGCCCCGTTGACGCCCTCGTTGTCCGCGCTGTCGGCGAACGCCGGGCCGGCCAGGGCCAGCATGGCGGTGGCGGCGCCGGCGACGCCGGCGATACGTGCAGCGGTACGCACTGTCGTTCTCCTTATGGATGACTGTTCTTCAGGGGGTTAACCCTTGCGGCGCAGGGAATTTCTGCGCTTCTCCTGCGTCGCGCGGCAGAGTCTGCGACATGGCGCGCGTCCAAGTCGAACTCAGAAGGGCGTTTTCAGAGGAATACCCTCGATGGAGTGATCCGATTCGAACATTCCACTGTGGATTCTCTGTTGCGCGAACGCCCTCGCGCGGTCAGTTCTGCGGCAGAACACCGCTGATCTGCTTGAGCGGGGCGTCCGCGACTCCGCTCACGGCCTTGTCGGCCTCGGACAGCACCGGGGCCTTCTCCGCTGCGGGCAGGACGTCGCTGGGCTTGGCCAGCGTCAGCGGCTCACCCGAGGTCTGCAGCGGGTTGTCGTTCAGCGTCGGGGCGACCAGCGCCACCGGGTTGCTGACCGGCTCGGACTCGTAGCCCTGGGCGGCGGTCAGCGCGACCGCGGTGTCCACCGCGGAGAAGCCCTGGTGGTTCGGCTTGCGCGGGCCGACCTCGGTGTCCAGCAGCGCCGCGTCGGGCGTGTGCTCGTAGACGACGCCGAGGTGGCCCGGGGTCGCCGAGCCGCTGACGGTCGGCCGGGTCTTGGTCATCTTCGAAACCCGGGTGGTCTCGGCGAAGACGTGCCCGAGAACGCGGTTCGGCTTGCCGGGGGCGAGCACCGGGCGGCCGTCCTGCAGCTCACCGGCGACACCGTGCCCGGTCTTGGTGATGTCCGCGCCGACCTTCTTGATGACGTTCGGCGAGCTCACGTTCAGCTGCGTGTCGGCGCACGGCGCCTTGGTCGGGCTGAACGACGGGCCTTCCTGCATCTGGCAGGCGTTGGCCGGGATCCCGGCGGTGATCTCGTCCGGAACGGACGACAGATCGGGCTTGTGGATGTCGGTGGTTCCCGCCGCGTTCGCGGCACCGGTGCCGACAGTGGCGAGGCCTGCGGCCATGACGGCCGCCTTGACTGTGCGCGTGGTCCAGGAGCGCAAGGTTGGATCTCCTCGGGTCAGAAGTGTTGGCACGGCTGACTCGACATCGGAGACGCGGTTGAGGATCTTGAGTCGTGATCGACTGATGCAGTCCGAACGAGTGAATTCGGTGCGCGGCTGCGGGGCAGGCTTTGGCAGGAAGGCTCCCATGCGCGGACCCTGCGCCGTCCGACGGGCGGCGGAATGACAGGAAGGTTCCCACGCACCGGTCGGCGCGGTGGGACCCTGCTGCTCAGAAGCCCAGGCCGGGGGCGAACAACGCGATCATGTGCTCGGTGGCCTTCTCCGCGGTGACCTCGGGGCGGTGTTCCCGCCAGAGCGCCAGGCGCTCGCTCGCGCCGATGATCGACTCCGCGTAGGCCTCGGCCTGCTCGTCGTCGAGGTCCTCGCGGACCTTGCGCAGCAGATCGGCGGTGAAGTCCCGCTGCTGGATGCGGATGGCCTCGAGTTCGGTGTTGACCGTGGCGTTGGGGATGGAGAACTCGTTGCGCAGCAGCGCCCAGGCCTGCTGGTGCTCATCCCCGAAGCGGAAGAACGCGAGCAGGCAGTCGTAGAGCAGCTGCTCGGTGCTGGCGGCGTGCGCGGCGGCGTGGCTGGTGGCTTCCAGCAGCTCGCTCTTGGAGCGCCGCAGGCAGGCCAGCAGCAGTCCTTCCTTGGAGCCGAAGTACTCGTAGAGCATCGGCTTGGACAGGCCCACCTGACCTGCGATGTCGTCCATCGAGCTCGTTTGGTAGCCGTCGTTGGCGAACACGCGCTCGGCGACTTCCAGGATCTGCGCCTCGCGCTCGGCCCGGGACATCCGCTTGCGGCCGCCGATGGCAGGAGAGCTCGTCACAAATCAACCCTACCGCAAGTAACCTACTCGTAGTAGCCTACTGCGGAGTAGATAGCGTGCCGGTGTCCGAGGGAGGGGCTCTGATGGTGCAGAGGCAGTCGCCTGGCCAGCGTCGATACGAGACTTCGGTGGTCATCGTCGGAACCGGTTTCTCCGGTCTCGGCATGGCGATCAAGCTCAAGCAGGCCGGCATCGATGACTTCATCGTGCTGGAGAAGTCCTCCGACCTCGGCGGGACCTGGCGGGACAACACCTACCCGGGCTGCGCCTGCGACGTTCCCTCGCTGATGTACTCGTTCTCGTTCGAGCAGAACCCGAACTGGTCGCGGCTGTTCGCCGAGCAGGGCGAGATCAACGAGTACCTGAGCCACTGCGCCGACAAGTACGGGGTTCGCGACCACGTGCACCACGGGGTGGAGTTCACCGGTGCCGAGTACGACGAGCAGGCCAAGACCTGGCTGGTCACCACCGGTGACGGCACCGAGTACGTCGGCCGGGCGCTGGTCTCGGGCGTCGGCGCCCTGCACATCCCCAGCTATCCCGAGCTGCCGGGCGTGCAGGACTTCGAGGGCGAGATCTTCCACTCGGCGGAGTGGAACCACGACTACGACCTGAGGGGGAAGCGCGTCGCGGTCGTGGGCACCGGCGCCAGCGCCATCCAGTTCGTGCCGCGGGTCGCCGAGCAGGCCGAGAAGCTGCACCTGTTCCAGCGCACGCCCCCGTGGATCCAGCCCAAGCCGGACCGGGCGATCCCCGAGTCGGTCAAGAAGCTGTTCCGCAACGTCCCGCTCACGCAGCGCGCCGCGCGCGTGGCGATGTACTGGATCCTCGAGGGCCGCTACTTCGCGGTGTTCAACAAGAACCTGGGCAAAGCCGCCGAATGGCTGTCCAAGCGCTACATCCGCAAGACGTTCTCCGATCCGAAGCTGCGCGAGGCCGTCACGCCGGACTACTCGATGGGCTGCAAGCGCATCCTGCTCTCCAGCGACTACTACCCGGCGCTCAACCGGTCCAACGTGGACGTCGACACCAGCGGTGTCGCCGAGGTGCGGAAGAACTCCGTGGTGACCGGCGACGGTCAGGAGCACGAGGTCGACGCCATCATCTACGGCACCGGTTTCCACGTCACCGATGCCTACGACCACCTCGCCATCGTCGGACGTGAGGGGCGCAAGCTCCAGGACACCTGGCGCGACGGCGCCGAGACCTACCTCGGCATCACCGTTTCCGGGTTCCCCAACCTGTTCTTCCTGCTCGGCCCGAACACCGGGCTCGGCCACAACTCGGTCGTGTTCATGATCGAGTCGCAGCTGAACTACGTGCTCGACTGCATTCGCCGGATCCACGAGGGCGAGATCGGGCAGGTCGACGTCCGCCAGCCCGTGCAGGACGCGTTCAACCGCGAGATCCAGGAGGAGCTGGGCGGAGAGGTGTGGTCGGTCGGTGGGTGCCGGAGCTGGTACCTCGACGAGAACGGCGTGAACCGCACGCTGTGGCCCGGTTTCACCTGGAAGTACTGGATGCGCACGAGGAAGGTGGACTTCGCCGACTACGAGGTCTCCGCCCGCTGAGGTGATCCGATCGCCGAACCCCGTTGAAGCTTCGCACGAGCGTTCGATATAGTGCTCGGGTCACTGTCGAGCAGCCCCGATCGGGGCGCACCCTAGCTAGGGGCGGCGATGTCACCGCTGTCGTCCGATGAACTGCGCGCAATCCGCGAGGAACTCAGCGCTGGAACCACACCGACGGTGTGGTTCACCAGCTCCGCCGTCGGTGTCCAAGAAGGGCGCTCCGGCAAGGTGATCGCGCTCGGCGAACCGGCCGAAGGGGACTTCATCCAAGTCCGCCCGGCCGGTTCGAAGGACGTCCTGTCCTTCTCGACCGCAGAGATCACCCAGGTCAAACCACCCCGCAAGAAGTCCACGCCGGAGCCGGCCAAGCCCGCCGCGAAAACCCAGGCGAGCAAGCCCAGCCAGGACACCGCGCCGAAACCGGCCGAGAAACCGGCGTCGAAACCAGCTGAGCAGCCGGGCAAGCCGCGAACCCACACCGCGGCCAAGCCCGCCGACACCGCTGCGGCGCGCCGCAAGCCGCGGCAGACCAAGCAGCAGATCGGCGGCGCCGTCGTCACGCTCACCGCTGATCAAGACGGTCAGTGGAGCGTTGAAGTCGCCAGCACCAAGCGCAAGCTGGTCAAACCGACGCAGGTGCCGGCCAACGCCGTCGCCCAAGCGGCCAAGCTGCTGCACGACGACGTGGCCGCGGCCGTCGAGCCGCTGATCGAAGCCGCCCGCGAACAGCACCGGGCCCGCGTCGAAGAGCTCCGGGCCGAACTCGAAGCGGCCCAAGCGGCACTGGAAGAACTCGACGAGTGAGCGGTTGGTGTTGCGCCCCGCGGGGGGACCCCCCCCCCCACCGCAGAGGCCCACCGCCCCCCCGGCGCGCCCCATGCGCCCCTGCACTAACTCGCCGTGTGCGCGGTTGGTGTTCCGCCACGCGGCGGAACACCAACCCCCTCCGAAGATCACCACGGCCCCGCGTCCGCTCGTCGTGCCCGTGCGGAGCATGGGAACCTTCCTGTCATTCCACCTGATCGAGGCCGGTGCTGAGGCGATCGGCACGCCCCGGCGGCACCGGGTGAACGAGGTCAGTCCTCGACGTCGGTGGTCCGGCTCAGCGTCCGCTCCCCGCGGTCGGTGGGTGGGATCTGGTCGTACGAGGCCGGGTCGAGCTGCGTCACCTCTCCGCTCGCGATCGAGGACAGGATCCCGTCCAGTCCGATATAGACGGTCTTGGTGAGCATCTCCCGGTGCTGCTCGCCCAAGGTCTGGGTCTGACCGCGCACCTCGAACAGCACAGCTCCGCTGCCGTTGAGCTGGAAAGCCCCGAGCCCCGTACCCGGCAGGTTGATGTCCTGCGGGTACAACGTGATGTTGCCGAAGTCGGGGCGCTGCTCGGCCGCGCTCTGCAAGGCGTTGTAGGCAGCCACGTTGAGCTGCTTGGAGTACTCCGGCCGGTAGGTGCCGGCGAAATCGGCGAACGCCGAGCCTTCGGGCGTTCGCGGATCGGCGACGAACTTGCCGGACAGGCTCATGGTCACGAACCGATCAGTGCCGGGAACCGTGTAGCAGGCCCCCTGGTGGTGGAGGTCGACGTAGGTGTCGACCGACCCGAACTCAGCGCGGAGCCCCTTGTAGACGTCCCGGACAGTCTGGGTTTCCGGGCTGATGAACCACCCGGGCCGATCGCTGCTGCCCGGGAAGTCCTGCGGCTGCGGCTGGTACTCCAGATCCGGGTGGTAGTCGCGGTTGACGTCGAAACCCGGGCGCTGCGAGTAGTCGTCGCCCTGCCGCTGTCCGGTGATGTAGTTCCACGGTGGCGGGGAGGCGGCCAGCTGCGGGAACTGCGACTGCGCTTCCTGCCACGTCATGTCGTTGCCGCGCCTGTCCAGCGACGCCGCATCCGGGTTGATCTTCGGCATCGCCACGACCGTCAGCTGATCGCGGACCCGCTGCGCCGCGGTCGAATCGGAGGTGCCCAAGTAGTCGAGGACGTCGAGCAGCGCGTCAGGGCCGGTCTTCTCGTTGCCGTGGATCTCAGCCGTGATGAACACGACCTTGGGGCCGGTGCCGACCCGGGCGAGCATCATGCCGCGCCCCCGGTTGGAGCTGCCCACCTCCTCGACCGACACGCGACCGGTGCTGACCCGCTCGATGCGGTCGAGCTCCACCAGCAGCTCGTCGTAGCTGGTGAACTCGCTCACCGGGTTCTCCCGCGGTTCCTCGCTGCACGGAGGTGGTGCGGCCGCCGTTCGCGGCGCCGCAGCGGTCGATGGGACGAATGCGGCTCCCACGACGACGCTCGCCAGCGCCAGGGCTCGTAATCGGTGCATTACCAGACTCCTTGCCGTAGCCGAAACGCGCCTCAGACAAACCGCTCGACACGAAACGCACAATCGGCCAAGAGGGCACAACTCGGATATCGCGCGAAGGCGCCCGAATGGACATGACGTGGTTCCGCGGCCTATCAAGGGCAGGTGCGAACACCCGTCTCTTCCGGATCACCGACACCGCTGCAGCAGCGATCGTTCCGCTTCCTGCTGATCGCGACGGTCGGCGGCTTCTCCGGGTACGCGCTGCTGCTGCCCGTGGTGCCGCTGTGGGCGGTCGCAGGAGGAGCCGGTGAGGTCGCCGCCGGAGCGACCAACGCGGTGTTCATGCTGGTCACGGTGCTCACCCAGGTGTTGATGCCGTGGCTGCTCAAACGCGTCGACTGCCGCGCCCTGTTCGCGCTCGGCACCTTGCTGATCGGCGCTCCCACGCCGCTGTTCGCGCTCTCCACCGACATGTGGGTGCTGCTCGGGGTTTCAGCCTTGCGCGGGGTCGGCTTCGGGATCCTGACGGTCACCGGATCGGCGCTGACCGCAGAACTGGTGCCGATCGCCCAGCGAGGCCGAGCGGCCGCCTACTACGGCCTGGCCATCGGCCTGCCGAACGTCGCACTCCTGCCCGCAGGCGTGTGGTTGAGCAGCCGAATCGGGTTCGGCCCGCTGTTCTGGGCCGCCGGTGCGGTGCCCATGCTGGCCGCCCTGACCGCGCTGGGCGTGGAGCGGGTGCGCCTCAAGGACCCGAAACGAGCGGCACCGGCCAGCACGGCCACCTTGCTGCCGTCCTGGACGATCATGGCCGTCAACACGGCCGCCGCCGGTGGGCTGACCGCCTTCCTCCCGCTGGCCGTCGACTCCTCGGTCGCACCGGCCGCGCTGCTGATCTTCGCCGCCGCGACGATGCTCGGCCGCTGGCTGGCAGGCCACCTGGGGGACCGGTTCGGGCAGCGCGGAGTGCTCGCGCCATCGGCCCTGCTGGGCGGGCTCGGAGTGCTGCTGCTGGCGCTGGCGGCGTGGACCGCGGACCCGGTGGCGCTGGCGGGCGCGGCGGTGTTCGGCGCCGGATTCGGGGCGGTGCAGAACACCACCTTGATCCTCATGCTCGAACGCGTCGACTCGGCGACGGCCAGCACCGCCTGGAACATCGCCTACGACGGCGGCCACGGGCTCGGCGCGATCGGCTTCGGCGTGCTCATCGCCTCCACCGGGTACCCCACAACTTTCGCGATCACCGGCGCACTGCTGCTGGCCTGCCGCGTCCTGGCCGCCCGCCGGTGGGCGTGAGCATGGGAACCTTCCTGTCACTCGCACGCGAGCGCGCCAGATGAAGGGCCTCATCGGCCTGTGCATTCGGCCACAAGGGGGCGTCCGGCGTGGCAGGCGCGGGAGTTACGGACCGTGGCCGGTGGCCGGGCCGACAGGTGCCGGGCCGCCACCGGGTGTCCCGAGCGCCTAGAATCGGACGCGTGTTGCGCAGCCTGTTGACCCCACGTTGGCTGCTTCTGCATGTCCTGTTCCTCGTGGCCACGATCGCCACCGGTTTCCTCGCCGTGTGGCAGTGGGACCGCGCGCACGACGCGGGTGGCAGCTTCCAGAACCTCGGCTACGCGCTGCAGTGGCCGCTGTTCGGCGCCTTCACGATCTTCCTCTGGATCAAGCTGATCCGCATGGACTTCGCGCAGCAGCGCGGCGAGGACGAACCGGGTAGCAGTTCCGAGGCAGCGGCCGAGGAGAACCAACCGGCGACAGCGCCCGAAGAAGCAGAACAGCGCCGGACGCGGCCCCTCGTGCCGCCCCCGGCGCCGCCCGTCAACGCCGATGAAGATCCGGAGCTCGCCGAGTACAACAGGTACCTGGCCGGGCTCAACGAGTCGGATTCAGCGCGCTAGTTGAAGGTGATCCCGCCGTTGATCTCGCGGGTCTGCACCAGGTTCGTGACCTGGCCCTTGTTGATGTTGACCACGTTGTCCGAAGCCGTGATCTCGTTGTGCACGGCGGCACCCTCGTGGCGCAGCTGTTCGGCGAACTCCGCGTCCTCCGCGCACACCTCGCCCAGACGCTGGGCCAACGCGGTGATCTGAGCGGGGCCCGCGTCGTCGCGCTCCGCGGCCTCCAACGCGGCCTGCGTGTCGGGGTCGTGCTTCGACCTGCGGTGAAGCAATTCGCGGACCTTCACCAACGACATCGTCCCCGCAGCCCCCAGGGCGGTGGCGGCCTGCCCGCCCAGGGCGGTGGCCAACGAATCCAGGAACGGGTCGGTCATGTGTCCTCCGCGAGCAAGGGAACCGTTCTGTCACGAAGTGTAGTTATGTGATCCCTGGACGTGTCGGTTTCGAGTCGAGTTCAGTTGTTCGGTAGCACGCAGGCGGCACGGCCGGGTGTGATATCAACGAACTGGTTGACGGCAAAGAGAAATGATGCCGATTGCTTCCGCGCAGCGGAAGCCGGTGGTTCTTCCTGACCGCTGGGATCGGTGGGCGGGGGCGTGCGCAGGCACCGCGTCCCGCGGTCGGTGGCCGGATCTTGCGGACACTTTGGTGATAGGGGCTGGCGTGCGCAGCGGCGTGCTGTTGAAGATGTTCGGACTGTGCGTCCTTGCCGGCGTACTCGTGGCGGCTTTACTGCTGCCCGTTGCGACCGGGGCTGGGGCGATGGTCAACCAGACCACCCAAGCCATGTCGAAAATGTCGACTTCGCTCGCGAAACGGGAAATGCCGCAGGTGTCGACCGTCACCGACCGCAACGGCAAACCCATCGCCTACTTCTTCAAGGACTACCGGGTCGAAACTCGGCCCGAGCAGATCGCCGACACCATGAAGGCCGCCATCACCGCGGTCGAGGACAAGCGGTACTGGCATCACGGCGGCGTGGACTGGCACGGCACGATCCGCGCGCTCGCCACCAACATCGGCAGTGGCGAGACCGCGCAGGGCGCTTCCACGATCACCCAGCAGTACGTGAAGAACTACCTGGTGCACGTCGCGGCCACCAACGAGCTCGAGGCCGAGCAGGCCAAGGAGACCACGGTCGCGCGGAAGCTCCGCGAAGCCAAGATCGCCGTCGAGCTCGAACGCACCATGTCCAAGGAAGAGATCCTCACCGGCTATCTCAACGTGGTGCCCTTCGGCAACCAGACCTTCGGCGTCGGCGCGGCCGCCCAGACCTACTTCGGCACGACGCCCGACAAGCTGACGATCGCCCAGTCCGCACTGCTGGCCGCGGTGGTCAACCAGCCGGGATCGCTGAACCCCAACAGCAACCCGCAGGACGCGCTGGCGCGACGCAACCTGGTCATCGACCTGATGGCCGACAGCAACAACGACATCCGCATCACCAAGGAAGACGCCGAGATCGCCAAGCAGGAGCCCTTGGGGGTGCTCTCCCCGCTGGGACGTCCGCCGAACGGCTGCGTCGGCATCGGTGACGGCACCACCGACGGCTTCTTCTGCACCTACGTCCGCGACTACCTCGAGCGCTACGGGATCGACACCGACAAGTTGAAGGTCGGCGGCTACACGATCCGCACGACTCTGGACCGCAACGCCTCCGACTCGGCGAAGCAGGCCGCGCAGAAGCAGGTCCCGACCCAGACCGAGGGAATCGCCAACGCGATGTCGGTCGTCGAACCGGGCAAGGACAAGCACAAGGTCCGCGCCCTGGTCGCCAACCGCGACTTCGGCAACGACCCCAGCAAGGGGCAGACGGCCTACGACATCGTCAGCCGAGTGCAGCCGTTCGGCGCAGGGTCGATCTACAAGATCTTCACCGCTGGCGCCGCGATCGAGCGCGGGATGAGCATCTACGACACGATCGACGTCCCCGCCAGCTACACCTCGCGCGTCTACAAGAACGGTCTCGCGCCCTACACCGTGCACAACGCCGACGGCGTCAGGCCGGGGCCGCGGACGCTGCAGATGGCGTTGGCGACCTCGCCGAACACCGGCTTCGTCGCACTGCTGGAACGCGCCGGTCTGAACAACGCCGTCGACATGGCCGCCAAGCTCGGCATGCGCAAGAGCATCAACGGCGTCAACTCGCTGGGCTCGACCCTCAAGGACGACGGTTCCAACGGGCCTTCGCTGGGCGACTCGATCAAGCGCCACAACAACGGCTCCTTCACCCTCGGCTTCACGCCGACCAGCGTGCTGGAGCTGTCCAACGTCGCGGCCACGATCATGAGCGACGGCGTCTACTGCCCGCCGACGCCGATCGAAGAGGTCAAGGACCGCTACGGCAACCCCGTACAGCTCGACGAGCCCGCGTGCGAGCAGGCGGTGGCGCCAGCAGTGGCCACTGCCCTCGCCCAAGGCCTGAGCAAGGACGACACCGAGGGAACCTCCCGGGCGGCTGCCCAAGCCGTCCAGTGGAACCGCCCGATGATCGGCAAGACCGGTACCACCCAGGAGCACAAGTCGGCGGCATTCCTGGCCGCGACCCCGCAGATGGCGGGCGCTGTGCTGACCTACTCCGACGGCAAGCGGCCGGAAGGCATCTGCGACGGTGGCGGTGACTCGCCGCCCTTCCTGTGCGGTGGCGGCGGCAACATCTACGGCGGCAAGGTGCCGGCGCGCACCTGGTTCGACGCGATGGTGAAGATCCACAACGGGCTGCCGACGGTACCGCTCCCGGGCACCCCGGCACCGCCCGCATCGCCACCGCCCGGCGGCCCGACGCCGTAAGCGGATGTGAGCATGGGAGCCTTCCTGTCATTTCGGATGACAGGAAGGCTCCCTTTTTTCGCTTCCCCAGGTTGTGCTCAGCGATAACTCAGAAAACGTTGGCAAAATGCCAGCGTGGTTTCCGAGCGTGATCGAGTGGATGTTCGCGGCACCGTCTGGTTCGTGGTCCTCGCCTACCTGCCCGCCTGGTTGTTGAGCGCGCCGCTCTGGCTGACGGGCGAGGGACTCTCGTGGAAATGGGCGCCGGTCTCGCTCACGCTCATGATGTTCACGCCCGCGGTCGCGGCGCTGGTGGTCAACAAGTGGATCAGCCCCGCCCCGCAGCCTCAGCGGGCTCTGGGACTCACCAATCCAGGCGGAATTCGGAAGTGGTGGCACTACGCCCTGCTGGGCTTCGCCGGACCGCTGCTGGCGATGCTGCTCGCTCTCGTCGTCGGTTACCTGCTCGGTGTCTACGAAGCGGACTGGACCGGGTTCTCGGGACTCGTGGAGCAGACCGGGACCACTGTCGTCGGCGAGCAGGACCAAGCATCGCCCACGACGCTCGCGCTGACCCACATCGCCCAGGTCTTCCTGCTCGGTTGGGTTCACTCGCTGCCCGCGCTCGGTGAGGAACTCGGTTGGCGCGGATACCTGACCAAGGCGCTGCTGCCCCTCGGGCAGCCCGGTGCGTTCCTGACCTCCGGTGTCCTGTGGGGGCTGTGGCACGCGCCGATCTTGCTCCTCGGGTACAACTACCCGACGGTGCCGGTCGTGGTGTCGTTCCTGATGATGGGCTGCTTCTGCGTGCTGGTGGGAACGTTGCTGAGCTGGCTGCGACTGGCATCGGACAGCGTGTGGCCCGCTGCGATCGCGCACGGCTTCCTCAACTCGGCGGGCGCGTTGGCGTTGATCTTCAGCCAGGCCGGGCACCCCGTAGACAACGCTGTCGTCGGGCTGCTGGGGTGGAGCGGCTGGATCGTCCTGGCGCTGCTCATCCTCGTGCTCATCATGATCGGAAAGCTGCCCGTGCGATTCCCCGAGGTGAAACAGGGGATCAGCAAGGGTGTCGAGCGGCGCAGCCGCAAGGCGTGAGCGGAGCAGGGGAACCTTCCTTCCACTTTGGTCGAACGGACCGCGGAGAACGTGCGTGCGCACGCCCTTTGGCGTGACAGCATTGAGGCATGGTGACGAGTCTGCTGCCCTCCACCCAGCGCGTGCTGCTGCGACGCCTGGCCGTGGAACAGAGTGAAAACCGCGTTCCGTCCCTGATCGCCGGCCTGGTGCGCGACGGAGAGACGATCTGGGTCGGCTCGCGAGGCCAGGTAAACGGGGCCCACGCCACGACGGACACCCAGTACCGGGTTGGTTCGATCACGAAGACGTTCGTGGGTGTGCTGGTGATGCGGCTGCGTGATGAAGGCCGCCTCGACCTCGCCGACAAGCTCGACGAACACCTGCCCGGCACATCGCTGGGCAACCGCAGCATCGGCGAGATCCTCAGCCAGTGCAGCGGGCTGACCGCTGAACCCGCCGGGCAGTGGTGGGAACGCACACCTGGCGGAACACCTGAGGAACTGCTCGCCACCATCGACGACAGCGCGCTCCGCCCCACCCCGCGACACCAGTTCCACTACTCGAACGTCGGTTTCGGGATCCTGGGAGAACTGGTCGCGAGGCTTCGCGGTGCCGCGTGGCACGAGGTGATGGACCGCGAGATCTTGCGCCCGCTCGACATGCGCCGCACCACCCTGAGCCCGGTCGCACCGCACGCCGAGGGCTTGGCCGTGCACCCGTGGGCGGACGTCGTGCTGCCGGAGCCCGCCGAGGACGCGGGAGCGATGGCACCCGCAGGACAGCTGTGGTCCACCTTCGACGACATGACCCGGTGGGCACGATTCGTCATGGGCGACACCGGGGAAGTGCTGCATCCGGACACGGTCGCGGAGATGCGCGTGCCCGGTTCGGTCGATGACGGGCCCGAGTGGCGTTCCGGCTACGGGCTCGGCTTCCAGCTGCTGCGGCACAACGGTCGACGCCTGGCCGGTCACAGCGGCTCGATGCCGGGGTTCCTGGCGAGCGTCTGGACCGACCCGGTCGAGGCCGAAGCGGTGATCTTCATGGCCAACACCACGGCCGGTGTCACCGGTGCGCTGGGCACGGACCTGCTCGACGCGCTGGCCGAGCACGAACCGCGCATCCCGGAGCCCTGGACACCGCGCCCGGACGTGGACATGAGCCTGCTCGAGCTGACAGGTGAGTGGTACTGGGGGCCGTCCCCGCACGTGCTGCGGATCCTCAGCGACGGGCTGCTCGATCTCCGGCTCGGGCACGGGCGCCGAGGCAGGGCGTCTCGCTTCCACCCCAACGGCGACGGCACCTGGACCGGTCTGGACGGCTACTACGCGGGCGAGATCCTGCGCATCGGCCGAGACGCCGACGGCAAGCCCAACCACCTCAACCTGAACACCTTCATCTTCACTCGCACCCCGTACGCCGCCGATGCCCCCGTCCCCGGTGGTGTCGCCGGCTGGCGGCCCGCGGGCAGCTGACGCGCAGCTTGGGACCCTTTCTGCCATCCACGGCACGGAGAGGGCCCCAAGCCTGCCTGGGAAGGTGCCGCTGTGATCAGCGGAAGGCGTGCGGCATGCTGGGCGCATGGCCGACGACCTGCCCATCACCAGTGCCTGGAGCATTCCGCCCGCGGAGCTTTCCGAGCGCTTCTCCAGGTCGTCCGGGCCAGGTGGTCAAGGAGTCAACACCACTGACTCGCGCGTGGAGCTCTCCTTCGACCTGGCGCGCTCGCCGTCGATTCCCGAGGTGCTGCGCGCTCGTGCGCTCGAACGGCTCGGAAACCGCCTCGCAGACGGCGTGCTCACGATCACCGCCTCCGAGAACCGCGCGCAGCTGGCCAATCGCCAGATAGCTCGGGAACGCCTCGCCGCTGTGCTGGCCGCCGCCGTGGCACCGCCGGCCGCGAAGCGTCGCCCCACCAAACCGACCAAGGGCTCGCAACGGCGACGTCTGGCGGGCAAGAAGCGACGCGCCGAGGTCAAGCGCCAGCGCAGGCGTGGTGATCCCGGCGACGCCTGAGCTGCGAATACCGCGTTCCTCGCTACTCTTGCGCAAAGGTGAACGCAGGAGGGAACGAGCTGATGCGCACAGCATGGGTCCTGCCCGGTGGCTCCACCTTCGGGGCCATTCAAGCCGGTCTGGCAACGGCACTGTTCGAGTCCGGCATCGAACCGGACCTCGTCGTGGGCACCTCCGCGGGCTCGCTGAACGCGGCGTGGGTCGCCGGCGATCCGACCGTGCGCGGTGTCGAGAAGCTGCGTGAGCTGTGGAAGTCGATGCGGCGGGCTGACGTGTTCCCGATCGAGCCGACCAGGATCCTCGCGGGCAAGCTCGGGCTGTCCAACCACATCATGGGCAACCACGGGCTGGCTCGCTGGCTGCACGAAACCCTGCCCTTCCGCAGGCTGGAGCAGGCCGCGATCCCCGTGACCGTGACCGCGACCGACCTCGACACCGGTGAAGCCGTCTACTTCGAAGACGGCCCGGCTCTGCCTCCGCTGGTGGCGTCTTGTTCGATTCCCGGGATGTTCCCCCCTGTGGAACTCGGTGGTCGATGGCTGGTCGATGGGGGTCCTGCGGCGTTCATGCCGATCAGTCGCGCCGTCGAGCAGGGTGCGCAACGCGTGTTCGTGCTGCCCTGCGGCGGTACCGAGCCGTTCGAGTTCAAGCCGGATCGGCGTCGCACGATCGGATCGATCGCGACCTGGCCGCCGCCGAAGACACCGCCGCGCTCGGTCAGCGGGGTCAACGGGGCCGCTCTGGGCGCAGCGATGGTTTCAGCAGCCCGCCTGGACATGCAGGTCAACGCCCCACGCTGCGAGCTGTACGTGGTACCGGCCCCCTCCATCGTCGGGCTTTCGCCCTACTCGTTCGCGCACTCCGGAGCCTTGATCGACACCGCCTGGCGGGTCGCGAGGAGTTGGCTCCCCACAGCCACGCCTGTACCCGCAGGCCGGGCCGTGGACATCGCCGGAAAGCCGGTCGACGACCACCGGGCCGGCATCACGGACTCGGCACCAGTGCCTTGAGGACGGCGCGACCGAACATCCAGAACGGACGTCGGCGCCGACTGGTCCGCCGGACGGCAGGTGGCGGCTTCGCGGGATCGGGAAGTGGCAATACCCACCGGAAATCGCGCGGCGGTGAGAGCTCCGACCTGTGGGCGCGCAGCGTCGCGCGCGGAATCGCCGTGCCCCGGCGGCTTCCGCGCTCCATCTCCTCCAGTAGCTCCTCGAACCGGCACAGGTTCTCCGCCTGGACAGCCTCGAACAGGATCCGCCGGGTCAGCTCCGCCGACAGGAAAGTGCGGGAACCGTCCATCACCGCTCGCACCGGAGGCGCGACCGGGATGCCGTCGATGAGAACAGGTTTCGGCAGGCGGGTGGTGCGCTCGACCCTCGTTCCCGCGTAGCTCTGGATCTTCTGGCGGTGCGGGATGAGCACGTGGACGTCAGCCGATTCGGGAGGGGACTTCAACCCGTGCAGCCGTGCAGCGTGCAGGCCGGTGAGCATCGCGTCCGGCCCGGCGCGCAACAGCGCAGCGTCGATGCGGTCCCGCACCGTCACCGGGCCGGGCGCGACGAGCACGATCCCGGGCGCCAGACGGGTCCACGGACCATCGGCGCGAGCCCAGCGATAAGCCTTGGACTGGCTGATCCCGAGCTGGGCGAGTTCGGAGACCCGGTAGACGCGGCGGTCGAGGTTCAAAGCGGCCGCTCTGGCGGCGATCGTGTTGCGCATGCGTAGAACTATCCGCATGCGCGGCATGAAATCGGGGAACCAGTCAAGGAAGGTGCGTGTGTCGGCATCCCCTGAACGGGTGGAGATCCGGTTGCCGGGTGGGTATGGGAGCTCTTCTCCCGGCAACACCGCCGTGAAGTGCTTCGATACCCACCGAGCGAGTCCCGGTCAGCGAGTGGCAGAAAGGTTCCCCTGCTCCTCCGGATGCCTCTGCATCCACCACTGCATCGCGTATTCGACGAGCCGGATCAGGGATTGCTTGGTGGACTCCCGGTTTCGGGCATCGCAGGTGACGATCGGCACGTCGTCGGGGATCGCCATCGCTTCCCGGACCTCCTGCACGCGGTGGTGCAGGTTCCCGTCGAAGCAGTTGAGCCCGACGATGTAGGGCAGCTTCCGGTCCTCGAAGAAGTCGATGGCCGAGAAGCAGTCGGCCAACCGTCGCGTGTCGACCAGCACCACCGCGCCGATCGCGCCGCGCACCAGGTCGTCCCACATGAACCAGAAACGGTGCTGCCCGGGAGTGCCGAACAGGTAGAGGATCAGGTCCGAGTCGAGCGACAGCCGGCCGAAGTCCATGGCGACGGTCGTCGTCTGCTTGTTGGGGGTGGCGTGCAGGTCATCGATGCCCTGGCTCGCCTCGGTCATGACCGCTTCGGTGGTCAGTGGCACGATTTCCGACACTGAACCGACGAATGTGGTTTTGCCGGCGCCGAACCCACCCGCGACGACGATCTTCGCCGATGTGGTGGTCTGTGACCTGCGGGGGGAGTCAGGTCGGGCTTGCGTATCAGGATTCATGTCTGCCCACTTCAGTCATCAAGTCAAAGCTGGGTTTCTGCGTTTCAGCAAGTTTGGGGGAGTCAGAGTCGGCGGAGTCCGCTCAGGACGCGCTCCATCAACAGGAAGTGCGACGAGCTGCTGTTGTCGCTCACGGTTTCGTGCACGGTGATCAGCCCCAGATCCGCCATGTCACCGAGCAGCACCTTGGCCACGCCGAGCGGCACTCCGAGCATCGCGCCCACTTCGGCGACCGACCGGGGATGCAGGCAGATCTCGGAGATCGAGTGGTGCTCGGCGCGCCGCAACCGTTCCGGCGTGCAGAACTCGCTCGCCGAAACCAGCGTTTCCAGCTCGAGGTGGTGGTTGGACCTCGTCCGCCCACCGGTCCACGCGTACGGACGGATGGAGGTGGACATCGCTTCACCGTTCGGCGAGGTGTCCGCTGCCATCCCGTACTCCATCTCGTACTCCATCGCGTGCGCCAGATCTGGCCCGGCGTGGCCCTCGGCGGCAGGCCACGGGGGTTCGGGAGTGGATGCGCCGGAGGCGGACGAACTTGCTCGAGAAGTGCGTTCGCCTGCGGTCGGCTCGGTCTTTCCCTGCGGTCCGGGGTCCTTCTGCGCACGTTTCCGGCGCCACCCGCGGCGACCACTGTCCAGGGTGAACCGGTTGAAAACCCCCGCTACGCTGTCGCTTTCCGGCGAGTCGGGGGTACGCCACCGGTGTTGCCCAGTCGGGTCCGGACCTTCGCTCATCTTCGCCTCACACCGACTGTCCGGTCATCACTCGGCTCGTTCCCTGGAGTTGCGAGCGCAGTTCCGGCGTCAGGATCTGGCCGACGCGCTCGACCAGAAGGGTCATCTCGTAGGCGATCAAACCCATGTCGCACTGGGGTGCTGCCAGCACAGTCAGGCAGGACCCGTCGCTGATGGCCATCTGCAGCATCAGGCCGCGCTCCATCTCGACGACGGTCTCGGTGACCGCGCCTGCCTCGAAGCAGCGGGCCGCCCCCTGGGTGAGGCTGAGCAGGCCGGACGCGACGGCGGCGAGCTGATCGGCGCGATCGGTGGGCAACTTCGCCGAGGCGGTCAGCAGCAGTCCGTCAGCCGAGACGACAACTGCGTGGGCAACACCGGGAACTCGCTCGGTGAAGTCCGTGACGAGCCAACCGAACTGATTCGGCTGGGAATTGTGGGCGTTCATGGCGCCTCCTTTCCTCCTGACTGATTCGGGGGTCACCGGGTCTCATCCGTTGACGGCTGAGGGTCGCGAAGGCTGTGCTTGCCCTCGCGGACACCGCGTTGGAAGCTGGCCAACCGCCCGCGCATCTCATCGGCGTCGCGCGGCGGTGTGGCAGCCGAATCGGTGGCCAATCCCGATACCAGCTGGGCTCTGGGGGTTCGGCGGGGAAGACCAGAAGGCGTGTACTGCGCGGGCTCACCGCCGGCGGTCTGGTCCGCAGCCTCGGTGCCGGAATCCAGGTTCGGCTTCGCGGGGCCGGATTCCTCCACCGCTGCGCTGCCGGCGTTCGATGCCTGGTTCAACCGGTGGCGGCCACGCTGAACACCCGCTTGGAAGCTCGCCAGCCTGCCTCGTGCCAGGTTGGCGTCACGCGCGGGGCGAGCTTCGTCGGTGTCGACCCGCTCCGCGCTTCCAGCGACCAGGTTCGCCAGCGGAACCCGCTGGGGCAGCCCGGCAGAGGTGAAGTCGGTGGGCTCGGCGGCCGCGACCTCTTCGGCGCGTTGCTTGCCCTCGTCGCTGGCGAAGCTCCAGTCGCGTGGTGCAGAGCCGCTGGTGGACTCGTCGGGGTCTTCGGAGGATGGGACCTCTTGTTCCCGGTCCACAGCTGCGAAGGTCTCGGTGTTCGGGCCATCGGCTTCGTCCGGCCAGAGGAGCTCCGGCTCACCGTCGGCCCGTTCCTGGAACCACGCCGATGAGAGCTCGTCGAGGATGGACTCCGCGGTCTCGGGAACCTCCATCGCGGGAGGCGGTTCTGCGGAGGTCTCCTGGGTGTTGAACAGGTCGTTGTTCGAGCTGTGTTGCGACTCGCCTTCCGAGCCGCGGAACAGGTGGAACCCGTTGTGCGTCGGAGGGTTGCTGATCGCGTCCTGCTCAGCGGCCTCCCAGTCGAACTGCCGAATGAGCGTGTCGTCGTCGTGATCCGGCCGGTAGACACCGTTGGTGCGCGGGGTGGGAAGGGACACGTCGTCGACCAGCAGCTCCGCCCGGAGCGTCATGGACACGCGCACGCCCGTGCCCTCCTGCCCGGGCAGCAGCTCCACCCGGATGCCGTGGCGGCGTGCGAGGCGGCCCACCACGAACAGGCCCATGCGCCGGGAGGTGGACTGCTTGATCTCCTCGTCCGAGATCAGCCGCTGGTTCGCCTCGGCGAGTTCGGCCGGGTTCATCCCGATGCCCGCGTCGTCGATGTCGAGGCGCAGGGATCCGTCCCGGTCCCGGCTCCCCGAGACCACGACCTGGGTTTGCGGAGCGGAGAAGTTCGCCGCGTTGTCGAGCAGTTCGGCCAGCAGCCGCACCAGGTCGCTGGCCATGTAGCCGACGATCTTGGTGTCGGGCAGCTGCTGCATGTTGACCCGCGGGTAGTGCTCGATCTCCGAAACAGCCGCGCGCAGCAGGTCGGCCGGCGTGGTGGGGCGGGTGAAACGTCGCGCCAGGTCCGCGCCGGAGAGCACCATGAGGTTCTCGTTGTTGCGGCGCATCCGGGTCGCGAGGTGGTCCAGCTGGAACAGCGTAGCCAGCTGGTCGGGGTCCTCCTCGTCGCGTTCCAGCTGCTCGAACAGCCGCAGCTGGCGTTCGAGGAGGCTCTGGCTGCGCCGTGACACGTTGATGAACGAGTCGCTGTAGCTGCGGCGCAGTTCCGCCTGTTCGGTGGCCAGGTTGACCGCCTGGGTGTGCACGTCGTCGAACGCGCGGGCAACCTCACCGACTTCGTCGGTGGTGGCCACCGGTACGGGTTCGACTGCCAGGGGCGCGTGGCCGGCTCGGATGTCAGCGACGGCGTTGGGCAGCTGGTGGTGGGCGGTGTCCAGTGCGCTGCGCCGCAGCAGGTCCAGCGATCCGAGGAGGTGCCGGGCCATCACGACCACGATCGCCCCGGCGATCAGCAGTGCGGTGAGCAGGATGACCGATTCGAGACCGGCGAGGTTTCCTGCGGTGTCCTGCAGCGTGAACGCGGTCTCGTGCAGCTGGTGGTCGAGTTGCGCTTGCAGCATGTTGAGCGCTTGAGAGGCGGTGTTCGACTGGCTCTTCCAGGTCGCGGTCGACACCAGGTGCGACGAGACGGTGGAGCGGGTGTTGTTCTGCTCGGCCATCGCCAGCTGCACCGAAGTTTCTCGGGCGGGCACTTCGGGGTTGGCGTAGAGCCGGTCGTACCGGATGCGCTGCTGCGGGTCGGCCGCGGCGCGGAACTCCTTGACGGCCGCTGTGCGCCGGGCTTCGCTGGCGGCGAGGCGGGCGAGGTTGTCGCTGGTGAAGTTGTCGCGGGACAGCCCGGTGAGAACCAGCGCCTGCTGCAGCCGGACCTCTTCGCTGATCTTGGCCAGCTCGTGCACGGTGGTGGCGGTCGCCACTAGTTCGGACGAGGAGATCTGGCTGATCAGCGTCCTGTCCAGCGCGAGCATCATGTCGATGAGCTCGGTGTAGGAGTTGGCGGTGATGCCCGGGTCGACGCGTCCGCCGAGCACGAGCCTGCGGATGGGGTCGAGCTCGGTCGTTTGACGCTCGGTCTCCTGCCGCGCGTAGCGGACGGCGTCGCTGTCGGGAGCGGCGCGAAGCAGGCGCTGGGTGTCGGCCAGGGCCTGGTCGGAATCGGCGAACCGGTTCCTGACGTCGGCTTCGGTCACCTGGCCGCGGACGAGGAATTCCGCGGCCTGGCTGCGTTCCTCCTGCAAGCGGTCCACGGCCGTGCGAACCGCGTTGCCCGCCGAGACGACTCGGTCCATCTGCTCGTAGTTGCTGGCTTCGGTGATCTGCCCGCGAATCTGCAGGACGCCCAGCACGATCGCGAAGATGACCGGGACGAGCACGACGGCGGCGATCTTGACCGGGAGCTTCCAGTTTTGCCACGTGATGATTCGAGATGTGGCGCGCGACCACATGGACGTCCGGGTCGCGTTCGCGGGCGGGTCTTTTACTCCGCTGCTCACGACGCAGTCCTTTCCCGCGCGGTCGAAGCTTTCATCGCCAACTGCGCGTTCGTGTGGTGGGCAGGCCGGCCCGCCTCGGTGTGTGCGCGGCAGGTCATTCGTGGTTGGCGGCGCTGCCTGCGTTTCGGGGTTTTCGCGGGTGGCCGTGCGGTCTTCGACGGCGGTATCCGAAGGCCTGCGATGTCGGGGGTGATCGCGGCGGCATCGAATCAGTTCTTACCGGTCGTCGGCGTGCAGAACACTACCTCACCGGAATGATCTACCAATGATCTTGAATCCGGTCCGCTGACCTGCGCATTCGGTCTGATGGAGATCATCTTCGTGGGTGGCGCTGGCCTCGGCGGGCACATTGGACACTGATCGTGTTCACGTTCCTGGAGTTCGGAAGCGCTTTAGTCACTCGATAGGGAGAATGTGTGCTAACGGGTGATGGTGCGGGCGAAAACGACAGGAAGGTTCCCATCCTCGCCCTGTGTTACCCTCGCCTAATAAGGCTGCTGATCAGCGAAAACCGTCCCGCCTCGGCCCGTTCTGCAGGGGTCTTCGGGGCTGGTGCGCACCCGGTTCGGTAGGGCCTCATGTCGGCTGCAATTACGCCTCGTGATCGTTTGATTCATCAATAGGTGTGGCGTGTCGCTGCCATGGTCCAGGTATGGCCTATTGATCGTTAGACTCCCGGGCTGGTTGGAATCGCAAGTCGTGCGGTCACCGACGCCTGCGGAATTCGAGATCGACGGAGATCGCGAATTGCGGGCGCTGGGATGAAGTTGGGGAACTTTGCGGCATCGGCGGAGTGCACGTCGATGCCTCGTTCGAATGCTTGGAAGGATGCATGCGCAACGCCACCCAACCTCCGCCGCGTTCTCGACAAACCGAAGCGACCTTCGGTGAAATCGACAAATCCGCCAGGCGCACCGATCTCCCGGCGCCAGGCCATGCGGGCCCCGACTTTCCGCACATCGCGCAGAGCGCCGAGTTTCGCGAACTGCGCGGCAAACTGCGCCGGTTCACGTTCCCGATGACCCTCTTGTTCCTCCTCTGGTACGTCGGTTACGTCGTCGCCGCCGCGTACTTCCCCGAATTCATGGCGATCCGCCTGTTCGGCGCCGTCAACATCGGCCTCGTGCTCGGAGTCGGGCAGTTCGTCAGCACCCTGGTCATCACGGCGCTGTACCTGCGATACGCGGCCAACCAGATCGACCCCCGTGCCGCCGACCTCTACCACAGCGCGACGGGGGAGGAGCGGCCGTAATGGACACCAACCCGATTCTCAACATCAGCATCTTCGCGGTGTTCGTGCTGATCACGCTGTTCATCGTCTACCGGGTGAGCAGTGCCGGCTCCACCACCGACTACTTCGCGGCAGGTTCCCAGTTCACCGGTGCGCAGAACGGGATCGCCTTGTCCGGCGACTTCCTGTCCGCCGCTTCGTTCCTGGGCATCGCCGGCGCCATCGCGGTGCACGGCTACGACGGGTTCCTCTACTCGATCGGATTCCTGGTCGGATGGCTGGTGAACCTGCTCCTGGTCGCCGAGCTCCTGCGCAACACGGGCAGGTTCACGATGGGCGACGTGCTCAGCTACCGGATGAACCAGCGTCCGGTGCGGGCAGCCGCGGCCGTGTCGACGATGGTGATCTCCTTCATCTACATGATCGCCCAGATCGCCGGTGCGGGAAGTCTCGTCGCGCTGCTGCTCGACGTGCACAGCGCAGCAGGACAGGCCCTCGTGATCGCCGCCGTCGGCGCCTTGATGATCGTGTACGTGCTCGTGGGTGGGATGAAGGGAACCACCTGGGTGCAGATCATCAAGGCGGTCGCGCTGATGCTGTGCGTCGCCCTCATGACCCTGTTCCTGATGGGCAAGTTCGGCTACAGCATCACCTCGTTGCTGCAGCACGCAGCCGAGAAGAACCCCCTCGGTGAGCGGATCTTCGCGCCGGGAGCCAAGTACGGCGAGGACGGGACCACCAAGCTCGACTTCATCTCGCTGTCGCTGGCACTGGTGCTCGGCGTCGCCGGCCTCCCGCACGTTCTGATGCGCTTCTACACCGTGCCCAACGCGTTGCAGGCACGGCGCTCGGTCGTGTGGGCGACCGTCACCATGTCCGTGTTCTACCTGTGCACGCTGGTGATCGGGTTCGGGGCGGGAGCCGTCAGCGGAACCGGTCCGATCTTGGCCGCGCCCGGCGGTGAGAACTCCGCGGCCCCGCTGCTCGCCTACCGCATCGGCGGGACGGTTCTGCTGGGAGTGGTCGCCGCGGTCGCCTTCGCCACGATCCTCGCCGTGGTGGCCGGCTTGACGCTGACCGCGTCGGCGTCCTTCGCCCACGACGTGTACGCCAACGTCTTCAAGCGCGGCCAGGCCGCCCCGGATTCGGAAATCCGCGTCGCACGACTGACAGCCCTGATCATCGGTGCCACGTCGATCGTCGGCGGAATCCTGGTCAACGGGCAGAACCTGGCGTTCCTGGTGTCCCTGGCGTTCGCCTTCGCGGCTTCGGCGAACCTGTCCACCTTGCTGTTCTCGCTGTACTGGCGCCGGTTCAACACCCGAGGCACCTTGTGGGGCATCTACGGTGGGTTGGCCACCTGCCTGCTCCTGGTGATCTTCTCGCCGGTGGTCTCAGGGGCCCCGTCGTCGATCCTGCCCGGCATCGACTTCGCCTGGTTCCCGCTGAACAACCCGGGTCTGGGGTCGATTCCGGCGTCGTTCCTGTTCGGCTACGTCGGCACCCTGCTCGGCGAGCGGGAGGACGACGACCGCTCCGACGAGATGGAGGTCCGATCGCTGACCGGTATCGGCGCCTCCTGATCGGCTGAACAGTGGATGGGAACCTTCCTGCTACTTCCCCGGCAGGAAGGTTCCCTCGTTTCCATCGCCGTGCCCGGTTTCGGCCGCGAAGTCTGATCGCTGACCGCGATGCACGTAAGGATGACGTGAGGAAGGGCCGACTTCGAGCGAATTGCACCGTATGGTGGATCGGCCAGGCAGCGAGGCCCGAAAGCGAGGAGTGGCATGAGTTCCGCGACCCAGAGCTCATGGGAACCGGCGCGCAAGGTGCGGACGTACGAGCAGGTCATGGCGCAGATCGAGCAGCGCATCCTCGACGGGCGTCTGGCACCTGGCGACCGGTTGCCCAGCGAGCGCGAGTTCGCTCAGCTCCTCGGAGTGAGCCGGCCTTCGTTGCGGGAAGCGCTGCGCGTGCTCGAAGCCCTGGGCATCGTCGATGTTCGGCCCGGCCGCGGGCCTGATGGCGGAACCGTGTTCCTCGGCCACCCGGGCACGGGTTTCTCGATGCTGTTGAAGATGCAGCTGGCGCTCGGTCACTTCGACCGCGCCGAGGTGCTGCGGACCCGGCTGACGCTGGAGGAATGGGCGATCACCGAGGCCGCCTCCCACGCCACTCGCGCCGATCACCTTGCGCTGCGCTCCATCCTCGACGAGATGGACTCCCCGCACCTGACCGCCCGCGACTTCAACGCCCTCGACACCGAGTTCCACGTCCGGATCGCCGAGTCCACCGGGAATTCCCTGGCCGCGCACCTGATGGGTTCGCTCCGCACGGCGATCCCAGCGTCAGATGATCGACGCCTACGGACGGCTCGACGACTGGCGGGCCACTTCCCGGTGGGTTCGCCGCGAACACCGCGCCATGCTGCAGGCGATCGAGGATCGCGACGGCGAACGCGCCGTCGAGCTGCTGCGCGGGCACATCAACGACTTCTACGACCTCGACGACGACATGGCTGCGCGCGGCCGGTGACCGAGCGCAACGGTCAGTCCTGCTCGCGAACGCGGAGACCGTCGAAGGCGACCGCGGCCACGGTGTCCGCGAGCGTCTCGGCGTCGGCGCCTCGGTGTGGCCGGTACCACTCGACAAGCGAGTTGACCAGGCCGAACAGCAAGCGGGCCGCGGTGGCCGGGTCGACGTCCGGGCGCAGGTCGCCGTCGGCGGCGGCCTTGCTCACCAGGTCGGCGACGATCTGGTCGAACTCCCGACGACGCGCCAGCGCGGCCTTCTCGACCTTGGTGTTGCCGCGGATCCGCAGCAGCAGGGTCACGAAGGGCAGCTGCTCGACGAGCACGCCGACGCTGGCTCGCACCAGGTATTCGAGCTTGTCGATGGCGCGGCCGTCGATAGTCTCCAGCTTGTCCGCCTCGGCGAACAGCCCGTCCAAGCCGCGGTTGACGGCGAGCCGCAGCAACTCGTCCTTGCTGCGCACGTGGTGGTAGATCGCGGACTTGGTGATCTGGAGCTTGCGCGACAGATCTTCCATGCTGGTGCCGTCGTACCCGCGCTCGTTGAACAGCTTGACCGCCACCGTGAGCAAGGACTCCAGGTCGTAGCCGGGGCGACCGCGTTTGGTGGCGCGGGTGCTGGGTGGTTCGGTCATGGCCGCATTATCGCAAGTCGGGTCAGTCACGGGGGCGTTGGTCGATGACCCGGCGGAGCTTGCCGACCGAGCGTTCCAAGGAGCCGGGCTCCACGATCTCCACGCCGACGCTCACGCCGACGCCGTCCTTGACGCGGGCCGCGATCTCCTCCGAGGCGGTTGCTCGGCGCTGCGGTGCGGTCTCGGGCAGTGCCTCGACGAGCACCGTCAGCCGGTCCATCCGGTCCTGGCGGGTGAGTTTGAGCTGGAAGTGCGGTGAAAGGTCGGCGGTGTCGAGCACGATCTCCTCGACCTGGGTGGGGAAGATGTTGACCCCGCGCAGGATGATCATGTCGTCGCTGCGGCCGGTGACCTTGTCCATCCGCCGGTAGGCGGGGCGCGCCGTGCCGGGCCGCAGGGCGGTGAGGTCGCGGGTCCGGTAGCGGATGATCGGCAGCGCTTGCTTGGTCAGCGAGGTGAACAGGAGCTCGCCGGTGTTGCCGTCGGCAAGCGGGACACCGTCGATCGGGTCGACGACCTCTGGGAAGAAGTGATCTTCCCAGATGTGCAGGCCGTCCTTGGTCTCGACCGCTTCCTGCGCGACACCGGGTCCCATGACCTCGGACAGGCCATAGATGTCGACCGCGTCGATGTCGGCGCGTTCCTCGATCTCGCGGCGCATCTGCTCGGTCCACGGTTCGGCGCCGAAGATCCCGACCTTGAGGGAAGTCTCGCGCGGATCGATCCCCTGGCGCTCGAACTCGTCGAGGAGCGTCAGCATGTAGGACGGCGTCACCATGATGATCTCGGGCCGGAAGTCGTTGATGATCTGCACCTGTCGTGCGGTCATGCCGCCCGAGGCGGGGATGACCGTGGTGCCCAGCTTCTCGGCCCCGTAGTGCGCGCCGAGCCCGCCGGTGAACAGGCCGTACCCGTAGGAGACGTGCACCTTGTGCCCAGGTCGCCCGCCCGCTGCGAAGATCGACCTGGCCATCACGGTCGCCCACGCGTCGAGGTCGCCTTCGGTGTAGCCGACGACGGTGGGCTTGCCGGTCGTTCCGCTGGAGGCGTGAACTCGGCGCACCTGGTCCTGCGGGACTGCGAACATGCCGAAGGGGTAGTTGTCGCGCAGGTCCTGCTTGGTGGTGAAGGGGAACTTCTGGAGATCGCCCAGTTCCCGGCAGTCGTCCGGGTGCACACCGGCGTCGTCGAACTTCCTGCGGTAGAAGGGAACGTTGTCGTAGGCGTGGTGCAGCGTCCACTGCAGGCGCTCGAGCTGCAGGGCGCGGAGTTCGTCGGTGCTCAGCCGTTCGGCCGGCGAGAGGTCGTCCACTGCGGGCGCGCTGCCCAGTCTGCGCGCGCTCGGCACTTCGTTGTGCGTGGTCGTCATGGGGGAAGACTCCTCAGGGCTTGATCTGTCCGACGGTTCGGCTGCGGCCGCGGAACTCCGCGACGACTTCCGGTCCGTCGGGGGTGTTCCGGTGCACCGTGACGTCGTAGATGCCGTTGCGTCCGTAGCTGGTCCGTTCTTGCGCGGTGGCCACCAGCTCGTCGCCGAGGCGTGCGCTCGCGACGAACGAGATCTCCGCACCTGCGGCGACCGTGACGGGGCCGTGGCTGTTGCACGCGGCCGCGAAGGTCGTGTCGGCCAGCAGGAAGACGTAGCCGCCGTGCGTGATGTCGTGCCCGTTGACCATCTGCTCGGTCACCCGCATCCGCGCGACGGCGGTGCCGTCGTGCGCCGCGGTCACGTCGATGCCGAGCGAGGCCGAGGCGACGTCGGATTCGAGCATGTTCCGCGCGGAATCGGTGAGTTGGTTCGCCGAGCGTGACACGGGCTCCACCGCCTTGCTTACTGACCGAATGGACGGTAAAGAAATCTGCTCAAGTAAAAGTCAGCGCGCAAACCGATGTCAAGGGCGACGGAGGTGGAGTGATCCCGTCCGGAAACGACGGTTCCCGACGCCGGTGCGCGGAAGGTGACCATGCTCGCCGCCGCCTGGTGGTCGCGGGTGAATCAGTCCCTCGCCGCTTTCGTTCTCCGCGGTGGCGCGCTAGCATTAATTCCCGACCGTTCGGTTAGTAATTCTGGAGAGCGAGGAACGATGGCTCAGGGTGCGAGCAAGGTCCTGCGCAGCTACACCAGTGGCGGCTGGCAGGTGGGCGAAGGCGACGGCGCTCCACTGCACGACGCCGTCACGGGCGCCGAGGTCGCGCGGATCTCCTCGGCCGGCATCGACATGGCCGCCGCTCTCGACCACGGGCGCCGAGTCGGTGGACCAGCTCTGCGGGAACTGACGTTCCACCAGCGCGCCGCGCTGCTCAAGGCATTGGCATCCCACCTGCGCGAACATCGCGAAGAGCTCTACGAGCTGTCGGCGAAGACCGGAGCGACCGCCGGGGACTCCAAGTTCGACATCGACGGTGGCATCGGGGTCCTCTTCTCCTACTCCAGCAAGGGGCGACGCGAGCTGCCCAACGACACCGTCTACGTCGACGGCGCCGTCGAACCGCTCAGCAAGGGCGGCACCTTCCTCGCCCAGCACATCGCCACACCGCTGCGCGGCGTCGCGGTGCAGATCAACGCCTTCAACTTCCCGGCCTGGGGGCCGCTGGAGAAGTTCGCGCCGGCCTTCCTCGCGGGCGTGCCCAGCCTGATCAAACCGGCCAGCCAGACCGCCTACCTCACCGAGAAGCTGGTCGAGCTGATCGTGGACTCCGACCTGATCCCCGAAGGTGCGCTGCAGCTGATCAGCGGAAGCGCCGGAGACCTCCTCGACCACGTGACCGGCCAGGACCTGGTGTCGTTCACCGGATCGGCCTCCACCGCGCAGAAGCTGCGCGCGCATCCGGCCATCGTGCGCAACTCCGTCCGCTTCAACGCCGAAGCCGACTCGCTCAACTGCTCGATCCTCGGCCCCGACGCCAAGCCGGGCACGGAGGAATTCGACCTCTACGTCGAGCAGCTGGTCACCGAGATGACCGTCAAGGCCGGTCAGAAGTGCACCGCGATCCGGCGGGCGTTCGTTCCCGCCGAGCTGCTCGATGACGTCGCCGAGGCGGTCAGCGAGCGCTTGGGCAAGGTCAAGGTCGGCAATCCCGCCAACACCGACGTGCGGATGGGTGCGCTGGCGAGTCTGGAACAACGCGAGGAGGTCCGCCGCTCCCTCAAGGCTCTCCGAGGGGCCGGAGAGATCGTGTTCGGCGACCCGGAACGGGTCGAGGTCGTCGACGCGGATGCGCAGAATGGCGCCTTCATCTCACCGATTCTGCTCAAGGCCGACCCCGACCGCGCCGAACCGCACGAAGTCGAGGCCTTCGGCCCGGTGTCGACGCTGATGCCCTACACCTCGGTCGAGCAGGTCGTCGACCTCGCCGCGCGCGGGCACGGGAGCCTCGTCGGCTCCGTGGTCAGCGGGGACGCGCAGTTCGCGCGCGAAGTGGTGCTCGGCGCCGCTCCCTGGCACGGCCGCCTGCTGGTGCTCGACGCCGATGACGCGAAGGAGTCCACCGGGCACGGCTCGCCGATGCCGGGGCTCGTGCACGGCGGCCCCGGTCGCGCCGGGGGTGGCGAGGAGATGGGCGGTGTTCGCGGCGTGCTGCACCACATGCAACGCACGGCGGTGCAGGCGAGCCCGAAGGTGCTGTCGGAGGTCACCGGCCGCTGGGTGGAAGGCGCCCCTCGTGCCGAAGGCGACGTCCACCCGTTCCGGAAGTCCCTGGCCGAGCTGAAGACCGGAGACTCGGTCGTCGCCGGCCCTCGCGCGGTCACCAGCGAGGACGTGGCGCACTTCGCGGAATTCACCGGTGACACCTTCTACGCGCACACCGACGAGGACGCGGCCCGGGAGAACCCCCTGTTCGGCGGGATCGTGGCGCACGGCTACCTGGTCGTCTCCTTCGCCGCGGGACTCTTCGTGTCACCGGAGCCCGGCCCGGTGCTGGCCAACTACGGGTTGGAGAACCTCCGGTTCCTCACGCCCGTCAAACCCGGGGACCAGCTGACCGTGACCTTGACCTGCAAGCAGATCACGCCTCGCGAGAACGCCGACTACGGCGAGGTCCGCTGGGACGCCGACGTGACCAACCAGAACCAGGAGTCTGTCGCCAAGTACGACGTGCTCACCCTGGTGGCCAAGGAGACGCGATGACAGCAACGTTGTCCGACCAGGAGCTCGAAGAGCACTTCGAGCGAACCATCGACAAGGACCAGCGGATCGAGCCTCGGGACTGGGTCCCCGACGGCTACCGCACGACGATGATCCGGCAGATCGCCCAGCACGCGCACTCCGAGATCATCGGCATGCAGCCGGAGGGCAACTGGATCACGCGGGCACCTTCGCTGCGGCGCAAGGCGATCCTGCTCGCCAAGGTGCAGGACGAGGCGGGCCACGGGCTGTACCTGTACTCGGCGGCCGAAACCCTCGGCGGTGACCGCCAGGACCTGACCGACAAGCTCATCAGCGGTCGGCAGAAGTACTCGTCGATCTTCAACTACCCGACGTTGTCGTTCGCCGACGTCGGCGTGATCGGCTGGCTCGTCGACGGTGCCGCCATCTGCAACCAGGTGCCGCTGTGCCGCTCCAGCTACGGCCCCTACGCCAGGGCGATGATCCGGATCTGCAAGGAGGAGTCCTTTCACCAGCGGCAGGGCTACGAACTGCTGATGACGATGATGAAGGGAACCCAGGCGCAACGCGACATGGTCCAGGACGCGGTGAACCGGTACTGGTGGCCGTCGTTGATGATGTTCGGTCCGCCGGACGCAGAATCGTCGCACACCGAGCAGTCGATGCTCTGGAAGATCAAGCGGCACACCAACGACGAGCTGCGGCAGCGGTTCGTCGACATGACCGTGCCGCAGGCCGAGGTGCTCGGCGTGACCCTGCCGGACCCCGACCTGAAGTGGAACGCCGAACGCGAGCACTACGACTTCGGCGAGGTCGACTGGAACGAGCTCAAGCAGGTCATCAAGGGCAACGGGCCGTGCAACACCGAACGCGTGGCGCGGCGCCGCCAGGCGCATGAAGACGGGGCCTGGGTTCGCGAGGCCGCGACCGCGCACGCTCGCAAGATCACGGAGGCGAAGTCATGAGCCGGAGCGATTGGCCGCTCTACGAGGTTTTCGTGCGCGGCAAGCGCGGTTTGAACCACGTGCACGTCGGGTCCCTTCGCGCCGCCGACGACGAGATGGCCGTGCACCACGCACGCGACCTCTACACGCGGCGCAACGAGGGCGTGAGCATCTGGGTGGTGAAGGCTTCGGAGATCACCGCCTCCAGCCCTGACGAGAAGGACCCCTTCTTCGCGCCCTCGGGGGACAAGGTGTACCGGCACCCGACCTTCTACGACATTCCCGACAACGTTCCCCACATGTGAGCCGACGATGTCCTTTGACAACGCCTACGAGGCACTCATCGACGCGCACGACGACTCCCGTTGGGCCTTCGGCACCGGGTTCGAGGACCCGCTCGCCGGAATCGACACGTCGGTTCCCTCCGGTGTGGACGGATCGGACCTGGCGGCCTACTGCTTGATGCTGGGCGACGACGTCCTGGTGCTGTCGCATCGGCTGCAGCAGTGGTGCACGTTCGCACCCGAGCTCGAGGACGAGGTCGCCATCGCCAACATCGGCCTCGACCTGCTGGGGCAGGCCAGGCTGCTGCTCGCCCGAGCGGGCAAGGCAGACGGCAGCGGACGCGGCGAGGACCACTACGCGTTCTTCCGCGACGAGCACGAATTCCGCAACGTGCGGCTCGCCGAGCTGGAACGCGGTGATTTCGGCCTGCTCATCGCGGTCCTGCTGGTGCTGACCACGTGGCGGCTCGCGCTGTTCCAGCGGCTGACCACCTCCGGGGACCCGGTCCTCGCCGCCATCGCGGTCAAGGGCGTGAAGGAACTGACCTACCACCGTGACTACGCGGCCCAGTGGGCCGTGCGCCTCGGTGACGGGACGCCTTACTCGCACGACCGCATGCAGGAGGCCTTGACCGCGGTCTGGCCGTACGTGGACGAGCTGTTCGTGGCCCACGAGGTCGAATCCCGCCTGGCCGAGGCCGGCATCGCGGTCGATCCGGCCGCGGTGCGCGAGGAGTTCGACGGCGTGCTGGAGCAGGTCGTGCAGGCCGCGACTCTGGCAATCCCCGAGGTACCGGGCAAGGCCGGTGTGGCCGGAGGCAGCGGCAGGCACGGACGGCACACCGAGGTAATGGGATACCTCCTGGCGGAGCTGCAGAGCGTCGCCCGAGCGCACCCGGAGGCGACATGGTGACCGCCAGAGCCGTCGCCGAAACGGTCTGCGACCCCGAGCTGCCCATGCTCACGCTCGCCGATCTGGGGGTGCTGCGTGAGGTGTTCGAACAGGACGGTGAGGTGAAGGTGTCCATCACACCCACCTACACCGGGTGTCCGGCGATGGACACCATGCGCGACGACCTGGTCCACGCCCTGCGCGGAGCCGGGTACGCCAACGTCGAGGTGCGCACCGTGCTGCAACCGCCGTGGAGCTCGGACTGGATCAGCGAGCGGGGCCGCCGCAAGCTCGCCGAGGCCGGCATCGCGCCTCCCGGCGGCGCGCCCGCGCACGGTCCCGGCCCCGTTCCGCTGACGTTGAGCCCGCCTGAGCGGAAGGTTCCCTGCCCGCTCTGCGGCTCGGCCGACACGGAGCTGCTGTCGGAATTCGGGGCCACCGCGTGCAAGGCGATTCGCCGCTGCCGCGCGTGCGCCGAACCGTTCGAACACGTCAAGGAGATCTGAGGTGACCGCGTCTACCACGTCCCGGGTGCGGGGCGAGTTCCACACGTTGACCGTCGCCGACGTCAGCCGGTTGTGCGACGACGCCGTCGCGGTCACCTTCACCGTGCCACCAGAGCTCGACGGCACCTACGACTTCCGGGCAGGTCAGTCCCTGACGCTGCGCCGGGTCGTCGACGGCCGGGAGGAACGGCGGTCCTACTCGATCTGCTCACCAGAAGGGGCCGCTCCGCGCATTGGGGTGCGTGAAGTCCCCGACGGGGTGTTCTCCACCTGGCTGGTCAACGACGTGCGCCCTGGCGACGAGATCGAAGTGGGGGCTCCCACCGGCGCTTTCACACCGCGGTCGGTTTCCGGGCACCACGTGCTGATCGGCGCCGGATCGGGCATCACCCCGCTGCTGTCGATCGCTGCCACCGTTCTGCGCGACCCCACCGCCACCGCGACGGTCGTCTACGGCAACCGGCGCACCGACACCGTGATGTTCGCCGACGAGCTCGCCGACCTCAAAGACCGGTTTCCCGAGCGCCTGGAGCTGGTGCACGTGCTCTCGCGCGAGCCCCGCGAGGCGGACCTGTTCACCGGGCGTCTCGACGTGGAGAAGCTCCGCGCGCTGATGGCGCTCGTGCCCGATGTCGGCGACGTCGACGAGTGGTGGTTGTGCGGGCCGTTCGGCATGGTCACGGGTGCCCAGCAGCTCCTGGCGGAACTCGGCGTGACCGATGAGCGAATCCACCGGGAGCTGTTCTACGTGGACGACGTGCCCCCGGCGCCCGTGCGGCACGTGGACGCCGCGCCCGCGGGGGAGACGACGGAGGCGACCATCATCCTCGACGGGAGGCGCACGACAACCGCCTTGTCGCGGGAGACATCGGTCCTCGACGGCGCTCAGAAGGCCCGGCCGGATCTTCCCTTCGCCTGCAAGGGTGGCGTCTGTGGAACGTGCCGGGCCAAGGTCACCGAGGGCGAGGTCGACATGCGCCGAAACTTCGCGCTGGAGGAGGCCGAGGTCGCCGAAGGCTTCGTCCTCACCTGCCAATCCATCCCGGTCACGGACACCGTCACGGTCGACTTCGATTCCTGATCGGGCACGCGAGAAACCCCTCAGGGCTTCATGCTTGGAGCGTCGAACGCCGGTCGTGCAGCGTCGTTCGCGTGCGCATCACCAGTACCTGGACGGCCGAGGTCACGACTGCGCCGATCAGGAACGCGGCGCCGCCGATCGGGCGCACGAGGAGTGCAACCGACAGGCAGAACGTCGCAAAGCTGAACAGGCTCAGCACAGCACCTGAGAGCGTCCGAGCTGTCGCTGCGGGTCCGCACTGGGCATGGGCGAAGGTCGCCACGACGCTGATCGCAGTGGGGAAGGGTGCGAGCAGTCCGGTCCAATTCGGCCCGAGAGCGCCAGAAGCTGTTGTCACTGCGAATACCAGGACGGCTGTTGCGACTGCTCTGCTGGGCAGGTCCCACGAGGGCAGCGACGGCGGGGGTGCGTCCGAGCGGTGCGGCTCGCTGCTCGGCATGAGGATCATCGCCGCGCCGGTTGCGGCGATCGTGAGCCCGACGGCCACGAGCGCGGTGACGGGAGCCAGCAGGGACAGGGCGAAGTCCACAGCCAGAACGACCGTCCAGCTCGTGGTCAGCGTGGCGAACCAACCGAATCGACGGCCCACGTGCGAGAACACGACGGCGAACGCAGCGATCGACACGAGCCCGAGCAAGCAGGAGACGGCAGCGTCGCTGATGAACGCTGCGCCGTGCTGCAAGTAGGAGATGAGCAGGATCGGCCCGGCCACGACAGGAAGGCCGACCAGGACACCCGTGACGCTGGGCCCCCACCGGCGGCCAGCCAGGGTGGAGGCCACAACCAGAACGGGAGCGAGGAACAGCTTCAGCAGCAGGATGCTCACTTGCCCGCAGTCTGCCAGCTCCCGGTGCGCGCTCGGGCGATCCGTGACGTCTTGGGGCGTTCCCAGGACGTGGAGCCGAGCTTCGTGGATTCGGCTTCACGTCCAGTGGGGGCGTGCGCGTGCATCGCACGCGGCCACCGGCCGAAAAGCAGGAATGCGCCGGTAGTGGGCGAAACACGAAACCGCCCCCTGGCCTTGTTCGTGCTGGCCAGGGGGCGGTTTCGGAGTGCGCCCTCGACAGGATTCGAACCTGTGACACCTGCCTCCGGAGGGCAGTGCTCTATCCACTGAGCTACGAGGGCTTGTCGCTGTGGACGATCGATAGCTTATCGCACGCTGCGCGCACGCCTGGGGCGGGGTGGGGTTGCCGCGTTGCCGCGCCGTTCATCCGGGTGTTGGGTGCGTGGGAGCCTTCCTGTCACCGCCTGGGGCGGGTGGGGCGGTGATCTGGGTTTCAGGAAGTTCCTTCCCGCGACTCAATCATGCATACTTCGCTATGTATCTGGTGTGGATGTGAGGAGGCGAAGAGATGGGTCACGGCCACGGCCACGGGTCTGCCGCCGACGCGGTTCACGCGTCCGGTCGCTACCTGACCAGGCTGTCCATCGCCTTCGGTGTGCTGCTCGCCTTCTTCGTCCTCGAAGCGGTCGTCGGGTGGATGACGTCGTCGCTGGCCCTGCTGTCCGACGCAGGGCACATGCTCACGGACGTGCTCGGGGTCGGGATGGCGCTGGCCGCGATCACCGCCGCTCGGCGCCCCACCGGCAACAAGCGCACCTTCGGTCTCTACCGGGTCGAGGTCCTCGCCGCGCTGGCCAACGCCGTGCTGCTGTTCGGCGTCGCCGGCTACATCCTGTTCGAGTCCGTGGAGCGGTTCCGGCAGCCGCAGGAGGTCGCTGGTCTGCCGATGATGGTCACCGCTGCTGCCGGTCTGGTGGCCAACCTCGTCGTGTTCGGGCTGCTGCGCAAGGGTGCTGACGAGAGCCTCAACGTGCGCGGTGCCTACCTGGAGGTCCTCGCCGACACCATCGGCTCGGCCGGTGTGCTGGTCGGGGGGTTCGTGACATGGGCGTTCGGCTGGTACCTCGCCGACCCGATCATCGCGGTCGGGGTGGGGCTGTTCGTGCTGCCCCGCACCTTCAAGCTCGCCCGCCAGGCGCTGCGGATCCTGGTGCAGCAGGCGCCGGAGGGCGTCGACGTGCAGGAGATGCGCAGCGATCTCGCCGCGCTGCCGTCGGTCACCGAGGTGCACGACCTGCACGTGTGGACGCTGACCTCGGGCATGGAGGTCGCCTCGGCGCACCTGACCGCCAGCAGCGACGCCGATCACGGGGGAGTCCTCACAGCCGCCCAGCGCCTGCTGTCCGAGCGCTACCGCATCGAGCACGCGACCTTGCAGGTCGAGCCCGCCGAATGCGCCCGCCGTTGCCGAGAGCTGACCTGGTGAGCGTCAGGGAGGTGCCCTTGCCGCGGTGAGCGGAAGGTTCCCATGCTCAGCTCAGCGGCTGAGCCCCGCGCTGGCTGAGCATGGTCTTCATCAGTTCCATCTCGCTGCCCTGGGAGCCGAGCATGTTCTTGGCCAGGGCGCTGACGGCGGGGACCGCGGCATGCGTGGCGCCGTACTCGGCCATGCCCGCGCCGCCTTGGTGGTGGCGCAGCATCAGCTGCAGGAAGTAGACGTCGAACTCCGGGCCTCGCATTGAAGCGAGGCGGGAGAGCTCCTCGCTGGTGGCCATGCCGGGCATCACGGCACCACCGGACATCGGCATCGCGGTGGCGCCGTGGTGGTGCTCGCCGGTGTCGCTCATCCACTGCATGACCGGTCCGGTCGCCTGGGCCGGTTCGTTCCACACGCTCAACCAGCCCTGCATGCGGCCGATCTGGTCGCGCTGGTTGGTCTCGATGTCGAAGGCCAGCTGCCGGACGGCGACGTCGTGGGCTTGTTCCCGCGCCAGCGTCGCCATGGTCACCGCCTGCTGGTGGTGGACGCTCATGTCCTGGGAGAACCCGATGTCGACCGCCGTGGCCTCGGGTTCAGCGCGGTCGAAGGACGGCACCCGGATCAGCAGTCCGAGCGCCGCCCCCAACAGCAGCAGCGACAAGGCCGCGACGACCGCGACGATGACCTGCGAAATGCGTCGTGCCTGCGGCAACGGGCTCACTGACCCATTTCGCCGGTGGCGGCGTTGGCGCCCTTGCCGTCCATCGGGATCGCGTCCGGACCGGGCGGGGTCGCGTCGAACTTCGGCGGGTTGTTCGTGTCGAACGCGCCCGGGTAGGCCTGGCAGGAGCCGCCGACCTCGGGGTAGACGCCGTTGTTGTTCAAGCGCAGCGCGGTGATGAACTGGTCGATCCGCGGGTCGTCGGCGCTGTCGACCTTGAGCTGGTGACCCCACGACTGCAGCGAGATCGGCTTGTCCAGGCCCGGGTAGGGCGACAGCATCGTGTACGGCTTGCCCTCGGCGCGGACCTTGAGCCGGTCCAGCGCGGCCTCGTCGACCTTGTCCGGGTTGTAGGCGATCCAGACCGCGCCGTGCTCCAGCGAGTGGACCATGTTCTCGGTGCGGACCGGCTGCGGGTAGACCACGCCGGTGCAGTCGGCCCAGACGCCGTCGTGCGGGCCGCCGTAGGGCGGGTTCTTGTCGTAAGCGACGCGCTGGTCCGGTTTGACGTGCTGCTGGCCCTTGTAGTCGGCAGTGACGACACCCGGGATCGTCTTCGACGGGTCGGGGTTCTGCGGCGACGGCTTGAACGCTTCGGTGGCCTTCTCCGCGGCGGCCTGGGCCTCCCGCGTCGCGGCCTGATCGGACCAGCGGCTGTAGGCGTACCCGAAGATCACCGCCGCGAACACCGCGACCACCGTCACCCCGGCCACCAGCATCCACGGGATCGATCGTTGGTTCACCACGGCGGCGCCGCGCACCGCTTTGTTCTTAGCCATGCTGCTCGCAAACCTCGTCTCGCCAGAACCGGGGGACAGCGCCCGCCAGTGTAGAGATTGCCCGAACGGCGGTGTGCCGAGAGGCAAATGCTCGCCACCACACGTTCTCACACACAGACAACGCTTCGATCACACCCCGTGTCCGGTTCGGCCGCGCGCGATCGCGGCTGGGCCGAACGGACCTGACGAGTCCACGGAGTGGGCGGCAACCCGGCGTCTGAACTGCGCGGAAGGATCCCTAGACTTCGTGGGGTGACTCCTGCCGCGCTCGCTGAACTGGTCCGCAACACCGCCGTCGACGTGCTCTCCGCCCGTGGGCTGGACACGTCGGTGCTGCCCGAGACGGTCACCGTCGAGCGCCCGCGAAAGCCCGAGCACGGCGACTACGCGACCAACCTCGCGATGCAGGTCGCCAAGAAGGCAGGTGTCGCCCCGCGCGATCTCGCGACCTGGCTCGCCGAGGCGCTGACCAGCCAGGACGGCATCGACGAGGTCGACGTCGCGGGCCCCGGCTTCCTGAACCTGCGGCTCGCCGCCGACGCCCAGGGCCAGGTCGTGCGCGAGGCGCTCAACGCCGCCGCCGACTACGGGGCCGGCGACCTCTACGGCGGACTGAAGGTCAACCTCGAGTTCGTGTCGGCCAACCCGACCGGCCCCATCCACCTGGGCGGCACCCGCTGGGCGGCGGTCGGCGACGCGCTGGGGCGGGTCCTGTCCGCTCAGGGTGCCGAGGTGACCCGCGAGTACTACTTCAACGACGCCGGTGCGCAGATCGACCGCTTCGTGCGCTCCCTGATCGCGGGCGCCAAGGGCGAGCCCGCGCCGGAGGACGGTTACGGCGGCGACTACATCGCCGAGATCGCCAACCAGGTCGTCGAGGCCGAGCCGGGCGTGCTGGAGCAGTCCGAGGGCGAGCGCCACGAGACCTTCCGCCGCGTCGGCGTCGGGTTGATGTTCGAGGAGATCAAGCAGAGCCTCAACGACTTCGGCACCGTCTTCGACGTCTACTTCCACGAGGACTCGCTGCACGGCTCCGGCCAGGTCGAGAAGTGCCTCGAGCAGCTCAAGGCCTCCGATCACCTGTACTACACCGACGGCGCGTGGTGGCTGCGCTCCACCGACTACGGCGACGACAAGGACCGGGTGGTCATCAAGAGCGACGGCGACCCGGCCTACATCGCCGGTGACATCGCCTACCTGCGCGACAAGCGCTCCCGCGGCTTCGACCTGTGCATCTACATGCTCGGTGCCGACCACCACGGCTACATCGCCCGGCTCAAGGCCGCCGCAGCAGCGCTCGGCGACGACCCGGCCGTGGTCGAGGTCCTGATCGGCCAGATGGTGAACCTTGTCCGGGATGGCAAACCGGTCCGGATGAGCAAGCGGGCCGGCACCGTGGTCACCCTCGAGGACCTCGTGGAGGCCGTCGGGGTCGACGCCGCTCGCTACTCGCTGATCCGCTCCTCGGTGGACTCCGCTGTCGACATCGACCTGGACCTGATCAGCAAGCGCACCAACGAGAACCCGGTCTTCTACGTGCAGTACGCGCACGCGCGGTTGTCGTCGTTGCAGCGCAACGCCGCTTCCCTGGGCATCGAGCGGGGAGCCGTGGAGAATGCCGATCTGTCGCTGCTCACCCACGAACGTGAGGGCGACCTGATCCGCACCCTGGGCGAGTTCCCGCGCGTGGTGCGCTCTGCCGCCGAGTTGCGCGAACCGCACCGGGTGGCTCGATACCTGGAGGACGTGGCCAGCGCGTACCACAAGTTCTACGACGCCTGCCGCGTGCTGCAGCCCGGTGACGACCAGGCCAACCCGCTGACCATCGCCCGGCTGCAGCTGTGCGAGGCCACCCGCCAGGTGCTGGCCAACGGTCTGGGCCTGCTCGGCGTGAGTGCGCCGGAACAGATGTAATCGCAGGCAGGCGGGTTCCCTCGACGCGGAGGGACCGCGCTGCCCACCTCACCGCCTGTCCAGCGGCAGGCTGCGCGAAGGAGCTTTGTCAACATGCGCGCCCATCCCGCCGGGCCCCGGCACGCCGATGTCGTGCCACCCGGCAACACCGCAGGACCGTCCCCGGCCAGCACCGGGGAGATCGACCTGCTGCACCCGCACGTGTGGCCGCGCAACAGCGAACGCGGCGCCGACGGCGTCGTCCGCGTCGCCGGCCTGGACGTCCGGGACCTCGCCGAGCAGTACGGCACCCCGCTGTTCGTGCTCGACGAGGACGACTTCCGGTCGCGCTGCCGCGACTACGCCGAGGCCTTCGGCGACCCCGCCGCAGTGCACTACGCCTCCAAGGCGTTCCTGTGCACCGAGGTGGCCCGCTGGGTCGCCGAGGAGGGGCTGAGCCTGGACGTGTGCAGCGGCGGCGAACTGGCCGTGGCGCTGCGCGCGGGGTTCCCCGCCGAGCGCATCACCTTCCACGGCAACAACAAGTCCGTTGCCGAGCTGACCGCCGCCGTGGAGGCCGGTGTCGGCTCGGTGGTGCTGGACTCGTTCCACGAGATCGCCCGCCTCGACCACATCGCCGCTCAGCGAGGGGCCAAGCAGCGGGTGCTGGTGCGGGTCACGGTCGGCGTCGAGGCCCACACCCACGAGTTCATCGCGACCGCGCACGAGGACCAGAAGTTCGGGTTCTCGCTGGCCGGCGGCAAGGCCGCTGAGGCGGTCGCGCGAGTGCTCAAGGCGGGCTCGCTGGAACTGGCCGGTCTGCACAGCCACATCGGTTCCCAGATCTTCGAGGTGGACGGCTTCGAGCTGGCCGCGCACCGCGTGGTGCGACTGCTGGCGGAGCTGCGCGAGGAGCACGGCGAGGAGGCGCTGGCCAGGGCCGACACCGTCGACCTCGGCGGTGGGCTGGGCATCGCCTACACCCCCGAGGACGACCCGATGCCGCCCGCGCAGCTGGCGAGCAGGCTGTTCGAGATCGTCGGCAAGGAAGCCGACAACGCGGGCCTGCCGGTGCCCAAGATCGCGGTCGAGCCGGGCCGGGCCATCGTCGGACCGAGCATGATCACCGTTTACGAGGTGGGCACCACCAAGGACGTCGCGCTCGGCGCCGACGTCGAGCGCCGCTACGTCAGCGTCGACGGCGGGATGAGCGACAACATCCGCACCTCGCTCTACGACGCGGTCTACGACAGCCGGCTGGTGTCGCGTTCGGCCGAAGCCGAGCCCGTTCTGTCCCGCATCGTGGGCAAGCACTGTGAATCCGGTGACGTAGTGGTGCGCGATTGCTGGCTTCCAGAGGACATTGCTCCGGGAGACCTGCTCGCGGTGGCCGCCACCGGGGCGTACTGCTACGTGATGGCCAGCAACTACAACCGCCTGCCCAAGCCGCCGGTGGTTGCGGTTCGCGCTGGTCAAGCGCGATTGTTGCTGCGCAGGGAGACCGAGGACGACCTGCTCCGGCTGGAGGTGTGAGTGATCCGGGACCGTGAACCGATCAGGGTCGCGCTGTTGGGCTGCGGCACCGTGGGCACCGAGGTGCTGCGGCTGCTCGAGGACCAACCGGAGGAATTCGCGGCGCGAACCGGGGCCCCGATGCTGGTCACCGGCGTCGCGGTGCGGCGCCCGCACAAGCATCCCGAGGTGCCCGAGCACCTGCTGACCACCGACGCGCAGGCGTTGGTGGAGGGTGACGTGGACGTCGTCGTGGAGCTCATCGGCGGCATCGAGCCGGCCAGGTCGCTGCTGCTGACCGCGCTGCGTTCGGGCAAGTCGGTGGTGACGGCGAACAAGGCGCTGCTGGCCGAGCACGGCTCGGAGCTGTACGCGGCGGCCGACGAGGCGGGCACCGACATCTACTTCGAGGCCGCCGTGGCGGGTGCGATCCCGCTGCTGCGGCCGTTGCGGGAGTCGCTGGCCGGGGACCGGATCAACCGGGTCATGGGCATCGTCAACGGCACGACGAACTACATCCTCTCGGCGATGGACTCCACCGGCGCCGGCTACTCCGAAACCCTCGACGAGGCCGGTCGCCTGGGCTACGCGGAGGCGGACCCGACCGCGGACGTGGACGGCTTCGACGCTGCGGCGAAGGCCGCCATCCTCGCGTCGCTGGCGTTCCACACCCGCGTGACGGCCAGCGATGTGCACCGCGAGGGGATCTCGGCTGTCACGCCGGGCGACATCGCCGCCGCGGCCACGCTCGATCGCACGGTGAAGCTGCTGGCGATCTGCGAGCGGGTGGTCGACGAGGACGGCACCGAGTCGGTGTCGGCGCGCGTGCACCCGGCGATGATCCCGCGCAGCCACCCGCTCGCCGGTGTGGGCGGGGCGTTCAACGCGGTGTTCGTGGAGGCCGAGGCCGCCGGTCAGCTCATGTTCTACGGGCAGGGCGCCGGGGGAGCGCCGACGGCGAGCGCGGTGCTGGGAGACCTCGTCGCGGTCGCCCGGAACCTGGTCGTGAAGGGCAAGGGGCCGCGCGAGTCCGCGCACGCCCAGCTGCCGGTGCAGCCGATGGGCAAGACCCCGACCCGCTACCACATCAGCCTCGACGTGGCCGACAAGCCGGGCGTGCTGTCGCAGGTCGCGGCGACGTTCAACGAGCACGATGTGAGCATTTCGGTGGTGCGTCAGCAGGGGCGAGGTGCGGAGGCCAGCCTCGTGGTGGTCACGCACACCGCCGATGACGCGGCACTGTCGTCCACAGTGGACAAGATCGCGCAACTCCCGATTGTGCGCGAAGTGGTCAGCGTGATGCGCGTGGAAGGTGAACCGACGTGACGAACATCCAGAGTGCTCCGGCGCGGTCCGGAGCCGGGTGGCCCGGCCTGATCGAGGCCTACCGGGACCGGGTCGCGGTTCCGGACGGGGCGCGCATCGTGACCCTGCAGGAGGGCAACACTCCGCTGGTTCCCGCGCCGCACCTGTCGGAGCGCACCGGCTGCACCGTCTACCTGAAGGTGGAGGGCGCCAACCCGACCGGTTCGTTCAAGGACCGCGGCATGACGGTGGCCATCACCCACGCGCTGGCCGAGGGCAGCAAGGCCGTCATCTGCGCTTCCACCGGCAACACCTCGGCCTCGGCCGCCGCCTACGCCGCGCGCGCCGGGCTGACCTCCGCGGTCCTGGTGCCGCAGGGCAAGATCGCGCTCGGCAAGCTGGCCCAGGCCGTCGTGCACGGCGCGAAGATCCTTCAGGTCCAGGGCAACTTCGACGACTGCCTGGAGCTGGCGCGCAAGACCTCCGCCGAGCACCCGGTCACGCTGGTCAACTCGGTCAACCCGGTCCGCCTGGAGGGCCAGAAGACCGCGTCGTTCGAGATCTGCGACGTGCTGAAGCGCGCACCGGACATCCACTGCCTGCCGGTCGGCAACGCCGGGAACATCACGGCCTACTGGAAGGGCTACACCGAGTACCACCGCGACGGCATCACCGATTCGCTGCCGCGGATGTTCGGATTCCAGGCCGCCGGTGCCGCGCCGCTGGTGCACGGGCACCCGGTCGCCGAGCCGGAGACGATCGCGACCGCGATCCGCGTCGGCAGCCCGGCCTCCTGGGAGGGCGCGACCAAGGCCAAGGACGACTCCGAGGGCCTGTTCTCGGCGGTGACCGACGAGGAGATCCTCAACGCCTACCGGGTGCTGGCCGCTCGTGAGGGCGTGTTCGTCGAGCCCGCCTCGGCCTCCAGCGTCGCCGGTCTGCTGGCCACCGCCGCGGACGGTCGGCTGCCCCAGGGCTCGGTCGTGGTCTGCACGGTCACCGGTCACGGGTTGAAGGACCCCGACACGGCGCTGGCGGGCATGGTCGAGGTTGAGCCGCTGCCGGTCGACCCGAGCGCGGTCGCCGACGCTCTGGAGCTGCGTTGAGTTCGCTCCCGGCGCGCGCGGTCCGGGTCGAGGTCCCCGCTTCGACGGCGAACCTCGGCTCGGGCTTCGACGCGCTGGGCATGGCGTTGTCGTTGCACGACACCGTTTCCGCCCGGGTGGTCGACGGCACGGCCGGTTCGGCGGCGGTGTCGGTGTCCGGGCAGGGCGCCGGTTCGCTGCCGAGCGACGAGCGGCACCTCGTCGTCCGGGTCGTGCACGACACCCTCGCGGAGCTGGGTTTCCCGACTCCGCCTGCGCTGGAACTGCGCTGCGAGAACAACATTCCGCACTCGCGCGGGCTGGGTTCCTCGGCGGCGGCGATCGTCGCCGGCATCGCCGTCGCGCACGGGCTGGCCGGGATCGACCTGCGCGCAGCGGAGAACACCGAGCGCGCGGTGCACCTGGCGGCGGTGCGCGAGGGGCACGCCGACAACGTGGCGGCGAGCCTGCTGGGCGATTTCGTGCTGGCGTGGCGGGAAGCGGACCGCTTCCGCGCGGTGAGCTCCCCCGCTCACCCGGACGTTTCGCCCATGGCCTTTGTGCCGCAAGCGGAATCGGCGACCCACGTGACGCGCGGGCTGCTGCCTGCGGAGGTTCCGCACGCCGACGCCGCGTTCGCGGCCGGACGTGCCGCGCTGGCCGTGCACGCGATCACGCGTGATCCCTCGTTGTTGCTGGCCGCGACCGACGACCGGCTGCACCAGGACTACCGCGAGCCCGCCTGGCCGGAGACCGTCGCACTGGTGCGCGAGCTCCGCGCGCAGGGGATCGCTGCCGCGGTGTCCGGCGCGGGGCCGACCGTGCTGGCGCTGCCGGTGAAGAACGCGAACGCGCGCGAAGTTGCTCCGGACGGATTCATCGCGCTGGACCTCCCGGTGGATCGCGAAGGGGTCCGGACGATCGTCGAGGGCTGATCCCGCCCGGCGTGATCTCGTGTCGAGCCGCCCGTCCCGGAATGTGCGCTGAGTGGAAAAGCGCTGTTCACCGGCCCCGGGCGCGGCGGCCTCGCGAGAAGTGGTAGAAAGGAAGTGTCGCCGACGGTCCGGTAGCGCGAGTCGCTGGAGGAAATCACGCGGACCCGATCCCCTGAACGGGATCGCGACCGCTTCCGAGGCCTTCGTTCGCGGAAAGTCGACGGCTTGATCTGCAAGGGCGCCACACGCCCAGGGGGTTGTTGCACCCGAACTACGGGGCGTCTACCCTCAAGGTCAATCAGTCACCGCGCCTAGGGCCGGTGCCGTGCCCGGAACATCGTTTTCCGGGGCGCATCTCCCGCTGTGAATTGGACTTGGCCCAACACGGGCGAAGATCAACTGAGGCGGGTCTGGCGACCGCGGTGACCGAGGCAGGAGTTGTCAACTCAAAGTGAGTTCGCTTCGGGATCATCGGCGCCGATCCGTTGCCGATGTCGGGGTGGGGGCCTTAAGTTCCACGGTGTGGCCTCCCAAGGTGACCATGACGCCGACCCGGATCCTGAAGTTTCCCGGTTCACCACCGGGGCAATCCGAGAGTCGGGGATTCCTGGAATGAGGCGGCAGGACGTGCATCGGCACGTGTGGATCGGAGTGGATGCGTCGCACATGGACCACGCGAGCCGGGTGCCTCCCACTGCCCGGTGCTGCTGGTTCCCCGAGCCAACGTCGAAGTCGGTAATGCTGCGTCCAAGGGGCGAATCCGACCGGCGAAAGGGCTGGTAGCACATACCGGCCGTCCGCACTCAAACGAGCGGGCGGGCAATCCGCTGGGTCGCGTAGGAGGCGCGGTCCGGTCAGGAAGGACATTCGTGAGCAACACCGAACTGTTGAGCAGCGAGGCCGCCAACGGCACCTCATCTGCTGGCCAGCAGGACGCCGAGGCCAACGGCACTCCGCGGCGACGCGGCGGACTCTCCGGCATGGTTCTTGCCGAGCTGCGCCAACTCGCGGGGGAACTGGGGATCGAGACCGGGGGCCTCCGCAAGGGCGACCTGATCGCCGCGATCAAGGAGAAGCAGGGGGGCGGCACCACGGCGCCGCGCACCCGCTCGACCGCGAAGAAGGCGCAGGTGCGCAGCGAAGAAGCCCCCGCCAAGACCAATCAGCCGACCCTCGACAGCACCAGCAACGAGGGCGACAACGCCTCGCGCGACACCGCGGCCGAGTCGAACAGCAACGGCTCCGCCCCCACGCGCACCCGCACTCGGCGGCAGTCCGGCGAGAGCGGCGGCGAGGACGACAACCGCCGCGGCAACAACCGCCGTCGCCGTTCCAGCGGGCGCAACAACGCGGGTACCGAGTCGGGCGGTGCCGACGACCAGCGCGGCGGTGGCAACACCGAGCGCAAGTCCGAGAACAACCGGCAGGACCGCGACAACCGGCAGGACCGGGACAGCCACCGGCAGGACCGGCAGGAGCGGCAGGACCGGGACAACCGGCAGGACGATGACGACGAGGGCGGCCGCCGCGGTGGCCGGGGACGTCGCTTCCGCGACCGTCGCCGCAACCGCGGGCGCGGCGAAGGCGGCGAGCCGGAGGTCCGTGAGGACGACGTGCTGCTGCCCGTCGCCGGCATCCTCGACGTGCTGGAGAACTACGCCTTCGTGCGCACCTCCGGCTACCTCGCCGGTCCCAACGACGTCTACGTCTCGCTGTCGCTGGTGCGCAAGTACGGGCTGCGCCGCGGCGACGCGATCAAGGGCGTCATCCGCCAGCCCCGCGAGGGCGAGCAGCAGCGCCAGAAGTTCAACCCGCTGGTGCGGGTCGACTCGATCAACGGGTTGGAGCCGGACGCGGCCAAGAGCCGCTCCGAGTTCCACAAGCTGACGCCGCTGTACCCGAACGAGCGGCTGCGCCTGGAGACCGAGCCGCAGAACCTGACCGGCCGGATCATCGACCTGGTGATGCCCGTCGGCAAGGGGCAGCGCGCGCTCATCGTCTCGCCGCCCAAGGCCGGTAAGACGATGGTGCTGCAGGCGATCGCCAACGCGATCACCACGAACAACCCCGAGTGCCACCTGATGGTCGTCCTGGCGGACGAGCGTCCGGAAGAGGTCACCGACATGCAGCGCTCGGTCAAGGGTGAGGTCATCGCCTCCACCTTCGACCGTCCGCCGTCGGACCACACCACGGTCGCCGAGCTGTCCATCGAGCGCGCCAAGCGCCTGGTGGAAATGGGCCACGACGTCGTCGTGCTGCTGGACTCGATCACCCGCCTGGGCCGCGCCTACAACCTGGCGGCCCCGGCATCCGGGCGAATCCTGTCCGGTGGTGTGGACTCCACCGCCCTGTACCCGCCGAAGCGGTTCCTGGGCGCGGCCCGCAACATCGAGAACGGTGGCTCGCTGACCATCTTCGCCACGGCGCTGGTGGAGACCGGTTCGACGATGGACACGGTCATCTTCGAGGAGTTCAAGGGCACCGGTAACGCGGAGCTCAAGCTGGACCGCAAGCTCGCCGACAAGCGGCTGTTCCCCGCGGTCGACGTGGACTCCTCCAGCACCCGCAAGGACGAGATTCTGCTGTCCTCCGACGAGCTGGCCGTCACGCACAAGCTGCGCCGAGTGCTCTCCGCCCTCGACGCGCAGCAGGCGCTGGAACTCCTGCAGGACCGGTTGCGCAAGTCGCGCACCAACATCGAGTTCCTGATGCAGGTCGCCAAGACCACCCCGGGCAAGGACGACGACTGATCGTCCTTCCCGCAGAGCAGGGCCCGCACCCGAGAGGTGCGGGCCCTGTTTTTTGCGCGCGAGTGACAGGAAGGTTCCCTTGCCACGTGCGGCGCGCAGCGGGGTGACAGGAAGGTTCCCTTGCGCTGGTGCGAAGGGCTCAGGTGAGGCAGTCGGCCTCGTCGCGGGTGTGGTGGGTGCGCACCAGCATCGCCGCCAGCAGGGCCGCTGCGATCGGACCGATGATCAGCGCGGCACCCATCGGGAGGGTGAAGGCGTCCAGCGCCATCGCGCAGACGATCATCGTCAAGGGGTAGGCGACGCGCAGGCTCAGGCGCTGCCAGCGGAAGCTCCAGCGGACGTGCCCGGCGCTGAACAGCGCCAAGCCGGCGGCGAACCCGAACAGCAGCGGGGCCGAGAGCGACAGCTCGCTCTGCAGGGTCGGATCGCGCAGCAGCACCAGGTCGATCAGCGCGGCGACGCCGGTGGCGCTGCCCAAGAAGAGCAGGGGAAGGGACACCCACGACCGGACCGTGAGTTTTCCCAGCACAGCGCACAACAGCACGGGCCAAATGATGAACGGCGTTCACGGGGTTGTGCAGCGGGGACGCGGGCGGCCTCGTCGGACGGTTGTTCTGCTGCGCCGGGCGGTCGCGCAGCTGCGACGAGCGGCTCCGGGAATACCGGCCCGAACACCTGCGTTGCAGGTCGCGTGCCGTGGCATGGCACAATTGAAGGCTGGTTCCGGTCCCGGTTCACCACGTCGCGACGGGCGCGTGGACCCGGCGGCCAAGTTGAGAGGAAAAGCCGTTGAAGAGTGGCATTCACCCCGAGTACGTGGTGACGCAGGTCAACTGCGGTTGTGGCAACAGCTTCACCACCCACAGCACCCGCCAGAGCGGTCAGATCACCGTTGAGGTCTGCTCGAACTGCCACCCGTTCTACACGGGCAAGCAGAAGATCCTGGACACCGGTGGTCGTGTGGCCCGCTTCGAGGCCCGTTACGGCAAGCGCAAGAAGTAGCTGCGCCGACGGCGCCCGTCCTCCGCTGTGCACGCGTGAGGGCGGGCGCCGTCATTGCGTGAGGGCCGTCTCGACCGGGGACGGCTTCGTCGAAACCGAGCCGTCAGGAAAAGGGTCGCCCCGTGGAGACATCCAAGCTCGAAGGTCTGCTGGCCGAGTACGACGATCTGGAGAAGCGGCTGGCCGACCCGAGCGTGCACGTCGACCAGGCGAACGCCCGCAAGCTCGGCCGCCGCTACGCCGAGCTCACCCCCATCGTGCGCACCTCCCGCGAGCTCGACGAGGTCCGCTCCGACCTGGAGACCGCGCGCGAGCTCGCCACCGAGGACGAGGGCTTCGCCGAGGAGGCCGAACGGCTCGCCGAGCGCATCCCCGAGCTGGAGGACAAGCTCACCGAGCTGCTGCTGCCGCGCGACCCGCACGACGGCTCCGACGTGGTGCTGGAGGTCAAGTCCGGCGAGGGCGGCGAGGAGTCCGCGCTGTTCGCCGGTGACCTGCTGCGCATGTACCTGCGGTTCGCCGAGCGCCAGGGCTGGCGGGCCGAGGTCCTCGACTCCACCGAGTCCGATCTCGGCGGCTACAAGGACGCCACCGTCGCGCTCAAGGCCAAGGCCGGTGACAACAGCCCGGACGGCGTGTGGTCGAAGATGAAGTTCGAGGGTGGCGTGCACCGCGTTCAGCGGGTGCCGGTCACCGAATCCCAGGGCCGCGTGCACACCTCCGCGGCCGGGGTCCTGGTCTACCCCGAACCTGAAGAGGTCGAGGTCGAGGTCGACGAGAAGGACCTGCGCATCGACGTGTACCGGTCGTCCGGGCCGGGCGGGCAGAGCGTGAACACCACCGATTCGGCGGTGCGCATCACCCACCTGCCGACCGGCATCGTGGTGTCCTGCCAGAACGAGAAGTCGCAGCTGCAGAACAAGCTGCGCGCGATCCAGGTGCTCAAGGCCCGCCTGCAGGCCGCCGCGGAGGAGGAAGCCGAGCGCGAAGCGTCGGAGACCCGCCGCAGCCAGGTCCGCACGGTGGACCGCTCGGAACGCATCCGCACCTACAACTTCCCGGAGAACCGCATCTCCGATCACCGGGTCAACTACAAGGCGTACAACCTCGATCACGTTCTCGACGGTGACCTGGAAGCGGTGCTCGACGCGCTGCTGGCTGCGGATCGCAACGAGCGCCTGGCGCTCTAAGCTGACCGACGTGACCCGACAGCCATTGCGCCTGGCCATCCTGGAGGCCGAGCGCACTCTCACGGCGGCGGGCGTGGGGAGTCCGCGCACCGACGCCGAGCTGCTCGCCGCGCATCTGCTCGGCGTCGAGCGCACCAAGCTGATGATGGTGCCGCTGGTCGGCCCGCCGGTCGTGCAGGCGTTGCAGGACTTGGTGCGTCGGCGCGCCGCGCGGGTTCCGCTGCAGCACCTGACCGGTCGTGCCTTCTTGGGCGCGGTGGACCTCGAGGTCGGTCCGGGCGTGTTCGTGCCTCGACCGGAGACCGAGTTGCTGGTCGAGTGGGGCGCGGACGTGCTCGACGGCGTCGAGCAGCCCACGATCGTCGACCTGTGCACGGGTTCGGGTGCGCTCGCCCTCGCCCTCGCGCACGCCCGCCCGGACGCGGCGGTGCACGCGGTCGAGAAGGACCCCACGGCGTTGTCGTGGGCACGGCGCAACGCCGAACAGCGGTCGGGGGCCGGTGATACCCCGATCGCCCTCTACTCGGGTGACGTGACCGACCCGATGCTGTTCATGGAACTGGAGGGCTTGGTCGACCTGGTCGTCTGCAACCCGCCCTACGTTCCCGACGGGACGCCGGTCCCGCCGGAGGTCCGCAACCACGATCCGCACGAGGCGGTGTTCGGCGGCCGGGACGGGCTCGACGTCGTCCGCCACGTGGTGGCCTGCGCGGCCCGCTTGCTCAAACCGGGCGGCGGAGTGGCGATCGAGCACGACGACACCCACGGTGGCTCGGTGCCCGCCCTCCTGCGCGCCCGCAGGGTCCTCACCGACGTCCGGGAACACCCGGACCTCGCCGGGCGTCCCCGATTCGCCACCGCGCGCCGCACCCACCCGGAGTGACAGGAAGGTTCCCATCCTCGCGACGAGGTGGGAAGACCTCCGCGCGCCGCTGAACGAGATCTCCCGCTGATGGACGCCGGACGGGCGCGGCGGTGCGCGAAAGGTTCCCTTGCTCAGGTCACGGGCTTGCCGTCGGAGTCCTCGGGGGCGTCATCGGTGGGTTCTTCGGTGTCGCCGGACTCCTCGGACGTCTTTTCGGACTTCTCCTCGGGTGCCTCTTCGGAGTTCTCCTCAGACTTCTCGTCGGTTTTCTCGACGGACTTCTCCTCGGCTCCCTGCTCCGGTTCGGTTTCGGCCTTCGGCTCGCCTTCCGGGGTGGAGCCGACCTTGATGAAGCGGGTCGGTGCGTCGGTGGTCGCCTTCTTCTCACCGCTGCCGGCGTCGCCGCTCTCGTCGTCGGCAGCCGGGGTTCCGGCTGCGTCTGCGGTGTCCTTCTCGGCGGTGTCCGCGTCCTCCGGGGTGTCCGGTGCGCCGCTGGAGTCCTTCGTCGACGACTCCTCGGTCCCGTCGGCGTCGGTGCCCTCGGTGGACGTGGCGGCGCCGACCTTCATCAGCTGGGTCGCGGAGTCGGTGCTCTCGCCCTCGCCGGGCTTGGCCTGCTCCTTCGATGCGGTGGAGTCGGCGGCGGGGCCCGGCGTGGGGACCTTCATCCGCTGCGTGGGGGCTTCGGTGCTCCCGTCGCGCTGGGGTGCGCCGGTGGTCCCCTTCACCGGTGCGGGGGGAGCGTTCAGGGCGTTGACGAACTCGCGGAGCAGCGCGTTGAACTCCGTGGGGCGTTCGCGGTTGGGCCAGTGGCCCGCCTGGGGCATGACCCGCAGCTGAGCGCCGGGGATCGCGCCGGCCACCTCGTGCGCGGAGGCGACCGGGACCAGGGCGTCCTTCTCGCCGTGGATCACCGTCACCGGGCAGGCGATCCGGTCGAGCTGCGGCAGGTGGTTGATGCTCATCGAGCGCCGGTTGATGGCGTCGGCGTGCCAGTCGGCGAACACGGATCGGCGCGCCGCGGCTTCGGCGCTGACCTCGCCGACGATGGACTCCAGGTCGCTCACCGCGGACGCGTCGGCGAAGAAGACCTTGTTCAGCGCCAAGCGCACCAGGGCCCGGTTTCCGCGCAGCAGCTTGGCGGCCATCCGGCCGCTGAGGTTGGTGCGCATCAGCAGGTAGGTGAGCAGGTGGTGCGGCATGCGGTGCTGGAGCCCGGTGCTGTCGACCAGGGCCAGCGCGCGCACCCGCTGCGGGTGGCGCAGCGTGAACCCGACCGCGATGCTGCCGCCCATCGACAGGCCGACCAGCGTGGCCTGCGGGATCTGCCACGCGTCGAGCAGCCAGCGCAGGACCTCTTCGAAGGTGCGCTGGTTGGCGCGACCGCGCCATTCGGTGCTACCGCCCTGACCAGGCAGGTCGGGCGCGTAGACGCGGTGGTCGGCGGCCAGGACGCCGATGGTGTTCCGCCAGCTCAGCAGGGCGTTGTCGGGGCCGCCTCCGTGCAGCAGCACGACCGGTGGGCCGTGCGTTCCCGCTGTGTAGTAGCGGACCTTGCCGGCCGGGAATTCGATCTGGTCGACCTCGACACCCTGAGGTGGGGCGGTCATCAGCGTTCTCCTCATTTCTGTGCTCGATCGGCGCCCGTGTCCGGCAGACGCGTGGGAGGCCGGGGTCGTTTCGTGTCCACGGCCACACCCGAAATGATCTCGGGCCGATGCCCCGGTGTTACTTGCCAGGATGCTCCACGACGGTGATCTGCTGCACCACTCGAAGGGGCCTCGGCGTGGCGTGTCAGGATGCGTCGGGTGAGCACCGTTTTTGACTGCAGCAGTCCGGACAAGCGCACGGCGGGACTGGCCGCCGCGGCGAACGCGGTCCGCGCCGGCGGGCTCGTCGTGCTGCCGACCGACACCGTGTACGGCATCGGCGCCGACGCCTTCGACGCGGAGGCGGTGCGTTCGCTGCTGGCGGCGAAGGGACGTGGCCCGGACATGCCCGTTCCGGTCCTGGTCGGCTCCTGGTCCACTGTGGATGGGCTGGTCATGTCGGTTCCGGAGCAGGCCCGGGCGCTGATCGAGGCCTTCTGGCCGGGCGGGCTGTCCCTGGTGCTGCCGCAGGCGCCGTCGCTGAACTGGAACCTGGGCGAGACCCGGGGCACCGTGAACCTGCGGATGCCGTTGCACCCGGTCGCGCTGGACCTGTTGCGCGAGGTCGGCCCGATGGCCGTCTCCAGCGCCAACCACACCGGTCAGCCACCTGCCAGCAACGTCGAGGAGGCGGAGAAGCAGCTGGGCGACCGGGTGCAGGTCTACCTCGACGGCGGTCCGTCGGGCGAGCCGGTGGCCTCGACGATCGTCGACCTCACCCAGGGCACGCCCCGGGTGCTGCGCGACGGCGCCGTGAGCAGGGCGGAGTTGTCCGAGGTGCTGGGCGTGGAGCTCGAAGCGGACCGGTGAGCGGTCCCGGCATCGCGATCGATAGCGTTAGACCGGAAACAGTGCGGACCAGCCGTCCCGGGTCGGGGCGGGCGGCGGTCTCGCCGCGCGGGCGCGAGGCGCTGCGGCGACGCCGGTGACGGGCCGTGATTCTCAAGCGACGAGGAGCGCCGGGTTTGATTACTCCGTTCTGGGGGCTGAACTTCGACTTCGCGCCGCAGCGCGGGTGAGCCACCGGCATGGACTACGCACCCTTCGCCCCGGTCGGACTGCCGGCCCGTGAATACCTGCTGGTGATGCTCACGGCGGCGGTCACGACCTTCCTGCTGACCGGCCTGGTCCGGTTGCTGGCCATCCGGGTGGGCGCGGTCGCCTACCCGCGGGTCCGGGACGTGCACGTCAAGCCGATGCCGCGGATGGGCGGCGTGGCGATGTACGGCGGTGTGCTGGCGGCGACGTTCCTGGCCGCGAACCTGCCCGCGCTCTCGCGCGGGTTCGCCTACTCCAAGGACTCCCTCGCGGTGCTCATCGCCGGCGGGCTGATCGTGCTGGTGGGCGCTCTCGACGACCGCTTCGAGCTGGATTCGCTGACGAAGCTGGCCGGGCAGGTCACCGCGGCCGGGATCCTGGTGCTCTCCGGTGTGCAGTGGTTCGTGTTCTGGGTGCCGTGGGGAGGTACCGACGGGCACGTGGGCCAGTTGCTGGTGCTGGGCAGCAACCAGGGGCAGCTGCTGACGGTGCTGCTGGTCGTGGCGATGATCAACGCGATGAACTTCGTCGACGGCCTGGACGGGCTGGCCTCGGGCATCGGGCTGATCTCGGCGACGGCGACGTTCGTGTTCTGCCTGAGCGTGCTGGACCGGCAGAACGGCGATGTCAACGCCTACCCGCCCGCGTTGATCGCGGCCGCCATCGCCGGCGCCTGTCTGGGCTTCCTGCCGCACAACTTCCAGCCGGCGAAGATCTTCATGGGCGACTCGGGCTCGATGCTGATCGGCCTGATGCTGGCCACGGCGAGCACCTCGGCCTCGGGCCGGATCATCTACACCGGCTCCGGCCCGGGCGACACGATCGCGCTGCTGTCGCCGCTGCTGGTGGTGGCCGCGGTGCTGTTCGTGCCGCTGCTGGACCTGATCATGGCGGTGGTGCGGCGGACGAAGGCGGGCAAGAGCCCGTTCCACGCCGACAAGATGCACCTGCACCACCGCCTGCTGGAGATCGGGCACTCGCAGCGCCGCGCGGTGCTGCTGATGTACCTGTGGGCGGCGGTGATCGCCTTCGGCGCGGTGTCGTTGACGCTGTTCAACACGTGGGTGGTCGGCTGGGTCGTGGCACTGGTGGTGCTGCTGGCCGCTATCATCTCGTTGATTCCGCGCATGCGAACCCGAGCCGATCGAGAGTCCTGATGAGCGAAGCATCCGAGCCCACCACCGGCGAGCAGGCCGAGCCGGTGAACCCGCACGCCGAGGTCGTGCGCAGGTTGGCGTCGGCGATGCTGCGCACCGCGGTGTGGCCGGGCGCGGCCACGGTGGTCCTCGGGGCGATCGTGGCGACGGTGCTGGTCGGCGTCCCCGGGCTGGTCGGGGCGCTGATCGGCGGGGTCGTGGCCTTCGGGTCGTCGTTGCTGACCATCTGGTTGATGCGGTTCTCCGGAGGCATGAACCCGCAATTTGTGATGGTCGTCGCACTTGGTGGTTATGTCGGCAAGATGCTGGTCCTGTTGGTGGTGATGACGTTGCTGGGAGGCATCGACGCCATCCACCGGGAGTCGCTGGCGTTCACCATGCTGGCCACGGTGATGGTGTGGGCGGGGGCCGAGGTCGTGGCGTTCAAGCGGACCAGGATCCCGACCATCATTCCGAGCAACTGAACCGTTCTTACGGCGCAATCCGGACCTGCGGACGGGTGGAATCGCAGGGGTAGCCGACCAGCATGTCGGTAGGCTACTTACCCGCTGGTAAGGTCTGGACCGAAAGCCTTCCCTGCACAGCGGGTCGAAGGGCACCAGAAGGTCGGCCTTCAGACACCACTTGGTGGGGAGGGCCCCTCCGCGTGCCGGATCGCGTATCAGGTACGTTAAGTGCAAAACGTGACGATTCCCCCGGAAGAGTGAAGTTCGGCCGGGAGAACCGGAAGGAGCCCAGTTGGGCGCGCTGATGCTGGCCGAAGGCGGAACATTCCAGCCGCCGGGCGCCGATAGCTTTTTCCTCCCGCCGATCGCCGGCGGAGTCACCAAGCCGATGGTTCTCGTCGTGGCTTCGGCGATCATCGTGGGCGCCTACTTCCTGATCGCCACCCGGAACCTGAAGCTGGTTCCGGGCAAGGGTCAGTTCGTGGCCGAGTTCGCCTACGAGTTCAGCAGGAACAAGATCGCCCGGGAGCAGATCGGAGCCAAGGACTTCCGTCCTTTCGTGCCGCTGATCTTCGCGCTGTTCACGTTCGTTCTGGTGAACAACCTCTTCGGCATCATCCCGATCATCCAGTTCCCCACGATGTCCAAGATCGGGTTCCCGATCGCGCTGGCCGCCGTGGTCTACCTGGTGTTCCACGGGGTCGGCTTCGCTCGCCACGGCTTCCTGGGCTACTTCAAGCACATCATGTTCCCGCCCGGGGTTCCGAAGCCGATCTACGTCCTGCTGGCGCCGATCGAGTTCCTGCAGAAGTTCGTCGCGCAGCCGGCCGCGCTGGCGGTCCGAGTTTTCGCCGCGATGTTCGCCGGACACCTCATCCTGCTGGTGTTCACGCTCGGCGGTGAGTACCTGCTCCTCGAGGCGAGCGTGGCGTTCAAGCCCATCTCCGTGGTGGCCTTCGCCTTCGCTATCGCCCTGACCTTTGTCGAAGCCCTGATTCAGGTGCTCCAGGCCTACATCTTCGCCTTGCTGACCGCCAACTTCATCGGCGCAGCGCTGGCCGAAGGTCACTGAGGGCCTGACACAAATAAAAACCGGGCGACGACAAAGACTTTCCGATCCGAAAAAAGGACCTGTCGATCCGCCCAGATAAAGCGGACCGAGTGAAAGGTAGTGAAAGTGAGCAACATCGTTCTCGCGCAGGCCGCTGAGGCTGCGGGCAGCATCAACCCCGGTCTCGCCGCGATCGGCTACGGCCTCGGCGCTGTCGGCCCGGGCATCGGCGTCGGTCTGATCTGGGCCGCCGTCATCAACGGCACCGCCCGCCAGCCGGAGGCCCAGGGTCAGCTGCAGGGCATCGCCTGGATCTCCTTCGTTCTGGTCGAGGTGCTGGCGCTGATCGGTCTGGTCGTCTACTTCATCGCGTCGGCTGCCTGATCATCTGACGGCTCAACGCGTTGGGAGACGTTGTGGTGAAGACCCAGATGCTGCTGGCCGCTGAAGGCGAGCACAACCCGATCATCCCGGAGCCCGCGGAGATCGTGGTCGGTCTGATCGCGTTCCTGCTGCTGCTGTTCGTGCTCTGGAAGTTCGCGGTCCCGCGCTTCGAGAAGATCTACGCGGAGCGCAGCGAGCGGATCGAGGGCGGGATCGCTAAGGCCGAGGCCGCTCAGGCCGAAGCTCAGCGGACCCTGGAGCAGTACAAGTCGCAGCTGGCCGAGGCTCGCGCCGAGGCCGCGCGCATTCGCGACGACGCCCGTGCCGAAGGGCAGCAGATCCTGGAGGAGATGCGCGCTCAGGCTCAGACCGAGTCGGACCGCATCGTCAGCCAGGGTCAGTCCCAGCTGGCGCACCAGCGGGCTCAGATCGTCGCCGAACTGCGTGCCGATCTGGGACGTCAGGCGGTCGACCTGGCCAGCCGGGTGGTCGGCGAGTCCCTGGAGGACGAGGCGCGTCGTCGCGGCACCGTTGACCGGTTCCTCGACGAGCTGGACGCGACCTCGGCCCCGGCCGAGTCGGCCAAGCCCTGAATCTAGTGAAAGGCGCTGAGAGTTGAGCACCCTCGTGAACGCCGCGAGCCGTGAGGCAATGGCAGCCAGCCAGCTGCAGTTGCTGCAGGCCACTGACGGGGCTCAGGCTGCGGAGATCACCGGGCTCGCCGACGAGCTGTTCGGCGTGGCCGCTCTGCTGGGCCGTGAGTCCACGCTCCGGCGGGCGCTCGCCGACGCCTCCACCGACGCGCAGTCCAGGGAGAACCTGGCCCGCGGGTTGCTGGAGTCCAAGGTCGGCGCCCGGGCGCTGCCGGTGATCGTCGAAGCCGTCCGCGCGCGCTGGTCGAGCCCGAGCGACCTGGTCAGCGGGCTCGAGCAGCTGGCCCGCACCGCGCTGCTGGTGCAGGCCGAGCGGGCCGGTCGCCTCGACGCCGTCGAGGACGAGCTGTTCCGGCTGGGCCGGATCATCGGCTCGGAGGTCGATCTGGAGCGCTTGCTGTCGGACCCCTCCGGGGAGCCGGCGGGCAAGACCGCCGTGCTGGATCGGCTCATCGAGGGCAAGGTCGAACCGGTGACCCTCGAACTGGTCCGGCAGCTCGTGGCCCGGCCGCGTGGCCGGCGGGTCAGCGAGGGGCTGGAAGAGCTGGCCGAGCTGTCGGCGAAGCGCCGGGAACGCTCGGTGGCGCACATCCGATCCGCTTTCCCGCTCAGCGCGGAACAGCAGGACCGGTTGTCGCGCACCCTGCAGCGGATCTACGCCCGTCCCATCGCTCTGCACCTGGAGATCGATCCCGGTGTCGAGGGCGGGCTGCTGATCAAGGTCGGTGACGAGGTCATCGACGGCAGCGTGACGGGACGCCTGCAGACGCTGCGGCGCGACCTGGCCGACTGATGCCGACGCCGCGCCCCGGCTTGTTCGAGCCGGGCGCGCGGCGCGCAACACCAACTCCCTTCCAAGAACTAACCGAGGGCAGGAACGAGACATGGCGGAGCTGACGATCTCGTCGGACGAGATCCGCAGTGCGATCGAGAATTACGTCTCCAGCTACTCCCCGGAGGTCAGCCGCGAGGAGGTCGGGGTCGTCACCGAGACCGGTGACGGCATCGCCCGTGTCGAGGGCCTGCCTTCGGTGATGACCGAGGAACTGCTGGAGTTCCCCGGCGGCATCTACGGTGTCGCGATGAACCTGGAAGCTCAGGAGATCGGCGCGGTCATCCTGGGTGAGTCCGAGAAGATCGAGGAAGGCCAGGAGGTCAAGCGGACCGGCAAGGTCCTGTCGACCCCCGTCGGCGACAAGTTCCTCGGTCGCGTGGTCAACCCGCTGGGCGAGCCCATCGACGGCCTCGGCGAGATCGTCGCCGAGGAGCAGCGTCCGCTCGAGCTGCAGGCCGCCACGGTCGTGCAGCGGCAGGGCGTCGGCGAGCCGATGCAGACCGGCATCAAGGCCGTCGACTCGATGACCCCGGTCGGCCGCGGCCAGCGTCAGCTGATCATCGGTGACCGCAAGACCGGCAAGACCACGGTCGCGGTCGACACGATCATCAACCAGAAGAAGAACTGGGAGTCCGGCGACGAGACCAAGCAGGTCCGCTGCATCTACGTCGCGATCGGCCAGAAGGGCTCCACGATCGCCGGTGTGAAGCGGTCCCTCGAGGACGCCGGCGCGATGGACTACACCACCATCGTCGCCGCCCCGGCCTCGGACTCCCCGGGTCTGAAGTGGCTGGCCCCCTACACCGGTTCGGCCATCGGCCAGCACTGGATGTACCAGGGCAAGCACGTCCTGATCATCTTCGACGACCTCACCAAGCAGGCCGAGGCCTACCGCGCGATCTCGCTGCTGCTGCGTCGTCCGCCGGGCCGCGAGGCCTACCCGGGTGACGTCTTCTACCTGCACTCGCGTCTGCTGGAGCGCTGCGCGAAGCTGTCGGACGAGCTGGGCGCGGGTTCGATGACCGGTCTGCCGATCATCGAGACCAAGGCCAACGACGTGTCGGCCTACATCCCGACCAACGTCATCTCGATCACCGACGGCCAGTGCTTCCTGCAGTCGGACATGTTCAACGCCGGTCAGCGCCCCGCCATCGACGTCGGTATCTCGGTGTCTCGTGTCGGTGGTTCCGCGCAGATCAAGGCGATGAAGGGCGTCACCGGTTCGCTGCGTCTGGACCTGGCCCAGTACCGCGAGCTGGAGGCCTTCTCGGCCTTCGCCTCGGACCTGGACGCCGCCTCCAAGGCCCAGCTGGACCGCGGTGCCCGCCTGATGGAGATCCTCAAGCAGGGTCAGGGCGAGCCGCTGCCGGTCGAGGACGAGGTCGTCTCGCTCTACATCTCCACCAAGGGTCACCTGGACTCGGTGGCGATCGCGGACGTGCGCCGCTTCGAGCGCGAGTTCCTCGCCCACATGCGCCGCAACCACGAGACCACGCTCAAGGACATCGTCGAGACCGGCAAGCTGTCGGCCGACGGCGAGAAGGTCATCGTGGACGCGGTCGAGGAGTTCAAGAAGAGCTTCACCGGTTCGGCCACCACCGCGCCGAGCGAGCCGGACGCCGAGGCCCTGGCAGCCGACGAGGTCGGGCAGGAGACCGTCAAGGTCGCCAAGCCAGCCCCGAAGGAGTGACCAGCTAAGCCATGGCAACCCTTCGGGAACTCCGGGATCGCATCCGGTCGGTGAAATCGACCCGGAAGATCACCAAGGCGCAGGAGCTGATCGCTACCTCGCGCATCACCAAGGCGCAGGCCAGGGTTGAGGCTTCGCGGCCGTACGCCGAGGAGATCACCAACGTCCTGTCCGCGCTGGCTGACGTGAGCACGTTGGACCACCCGCTGCTGACCGAGCGCACCAACCCCAAGCGGGCGGGTGTGCTGGTCGTGACCAGTGACCGGGGTTTCTGCGGCGGCTACAACGCCAACGTCATCAAGGCCGCCGAGGAGCTGCAGTCCCTGCTCCGCGAGCAGGGCAAGCAGCCGGTGCTGTACGTCATCGGCCGCAAGGGCGAGTCGTACTACCGGTTCCGGCAGCGCGAGATCGAGGCGAGCTGGTCCGGTTTCAGCGACCGGCCCGAGTACGCCAACGCCTCCGAGGTCGGAGAGACCCTGGTCAAGGCGTTCCTGGCGGGCGCTGACGACTACCTCGACGACGGTGGTCCGGACGGTAAGCTGGGGGTGGACGAGCTCCACCTGGTCAGCACCGACTTCGTGTCGATGCTGACCCAGAAGCCGACGGTCCGGCGGATCGCTCCGCTGGAGGTCGAGTACACCGACGAGCGCAAGCTCAAGCCCGTCTTCGAGTTCGAGCCGGACGCCGAGACGCTGTTCTCCGCCCTGCTGCCGAAGTACATCAAGACCCGCCTGTTCGCGGGGCTGCTGGACTCGGCGGCGTCGGAGCACGCGGCTCGCCGGACGGCCATGAAGTCGGCGACGGACAACGCGGACGAGTTGATCCGCAACCTCAGCCGCGAGGCCAACCAGGCCCGCCAGGCCCAGATCACCCAGGAAATCAGCGAGATCGTCGGCGGTGTCGAGGCGCTCTCGTCCGCAGGAAGTGAGTGACATGACTGCTGCTACTGCCACCAGCACTGGCACGGGCCGCGTCGTCCGGGTGCTCGGCCCGGTCGTGGACGTCGAGTTCCCGCGTGACCAGGTGCCGGACCTGAACAACGCTCTCACCGCCGAGATCACGGCCGAGAGCATGGCCAAGACGCTGACGCTGGAGGTCGCCCAGCACCTGGGTGACAGCGTCGTGCGCACGGTCTCCATGCAGCCCACCCAGGGCCTGGTCCGCGGCGTGACCGTCGTGGACAGCGGTGCCGCCATCTCCGTCCCGGTCGGCGACAAGGTCAAGGGCCACGTGTGGAACGCGCTGGGCCACTGCCTGGACGAGCCGGGTTACGGCTCGGACGCCGAGCGCTGGGAGATCCACCGCAAGGCCCCGGCCTTCGACCAGCTCGAGGGCAAGACCGAGGTGCTCGAGACCGGCATCAAAGTGATCGACCTGCTCACCCCGTACGTGCAGGGTGGCAAGATCGGTCTGTTCGGTGGTGCCGGTGTCGGCAAGACCGTTCTGATCCAGGAGATGATCCGCCGAGTCGCCAAGAACTTCGGTGGTACCTCCGTGTTCGCCGGTGTCGGCGAGCGCACCCGTGAGGGCAACGACCTCTGGGTGGAGATGGACGAGTCCGGCGTTCTCGCCGACACCGCCCTGGTGTTCGGTCAGATGGACGAGCCGCCGGGCACCCGTATGCGCGTGGCGCTGTCGGCTCTGACGATGGCGGAGTACTTCCGCGACGTGCAGAACCAGGACGTGCTGCTGTTCATCGACAACATCTTCCGGTTCACCCAGGCCGGCCAGGAGGTCTCGACCCTGCTGGGCCGCATGCCTTCGGCCGTGGGTTACCAGCCGACGCTGGCCGACGAGATGGGTGAGCTGCAGGAGCGCATCACCTCCACGCGCGGTCGTTCGATCACCTCGATGCAGGCGATCTACGTGCCGGCGGACGACTACACCGACCCGGCTCCGGCGACGACCTTCGCCCACCTGGACGCGACGACCGAGCTGTCCCGTCCGATTTCCCAGATGGGCATCTACCCGGCGGTCGACCCGCTGACCTCCAGCTCCACCATTCTCGACCCGTCGGTCGTGGGTGAGGAGCACTACCGCGTGGCCCAGGAGGTCAAGCGGATCCTGCAGAAGTACAAGGAGCTGCAGGACATCATCGCCATCCTCGGTATGGACGAGCTGTCCGAAGAGGACAAGGTGACGGTGCAGCGGGCGCGTCGCATTCAGCGCTACCTGTCGCAGAACTTCTTCGTCGCGAAGCAGTTCACCGGCCAGGAGGGCTCCTTCGTCCCGGTGAAGGAGACCATCGAGGCCTTCGACAAGCTGTGCAAGGGCGACTTCGACCACTACCCGGAGCAGGCGTTCCTGTCCATCGGTGGTCTCGACGACCTCGAGCAGGCGTACAAGAAGCTCACCGAGCAGTGAGCTGCCACCCCGCTCGCGTGCCGGGCGGGGTGTGGTGAAAACCGGCGAGCGGGGTCGGGGCCCGACGGGTCCCGACCCCCTTTGCCACTAGGCACTTCCAGCCCGGCCAGTCAGAATCGCCCTGGTGGCGTTGGCTAGACTGCGGGCACACACCCGACAAAGGAGACGCGCGTGGCCAACATGTCCGTCCAACTGGTCGCCGTCGAGCGCCTGCTGTGGTCCGGGGAGGCGACCGCGGTGGTCGCGCAGACCACCGAGGGAGAGATCGGCATCCTGCCGGGCCACGAGCCGCTGCTCGGGCAGCTGGTCGAGGGTGGCGTCGTGCGCATCACCACCACCGACAAGGAGACCGTGACCGCTGCGGTGCACGGTGGCTTCCTGTCGGTGACCGGCGACGGCGTGAGCGTGCTCGCCGAGTCCGCGGAGCTGGCGCAGGAGATCGACGTGGCGCAGGCTCGCAAGGACGTCAACAGCGAAGACGAGCTGGCCAGAACGCAGGCGGCCGCCCGATTGCGAGCAGCGGGCCAAGCGGACTGATCGGGCCAGCATGGGTTCGCCGGTCGTGTTGCTCGTCGTAGTGTTGGCGCTGCTGCTGCTCGCCGCCCTGGCGGTGGGCCTGCTGGCCTGGCGACGAGTGCGCGAACTGCGGGTCGGAGGCATCGACGTGGCGCTGCGCGCCACCGACGGCAAAGGACGCGGCTGGCAGCTGGGTGTGGCTCACTACCGCGGCGAGGAATTCGCCTGGTACCGCATCCTGAGCCTTCGCTCCGGCCCGAACTGGGTGATCAACCGGCGAACCGTGGACATCGCTCAGCGACGCGAACCCTCGGTCGCGGAGGCGTACGCGATGCCGAGCGGCTCCACCGTCCTGGACCTGAGCGGCCCGGACCTGGAGCTGGCGATGAACAGCGATGCGCTGACCGGCTTCCTGTCCTGGCTCGAATCGGCACCACCGGGACGCTCGGTGCCGTGGGCGTCCTGAGCACCTGAAGAACGAACAGCGGGGTCCGGAACGGGCCCCGCTTTTTCGTGCCCGGGGGCGCGAGCATGGGAACCTTCCTGTCACTCCTGCCCCAGTGGTGACAGGAAGGGTCCCATGCTCGGCCGGCCCGGCTGGCTGGTTCCGGTCGTGATTGTCGAGACTGTGGCACGTGACCGAGAACTTCACGATCGCCGCGGAGCCCTTCGGCAGCCGGGATGCTCAGCAGGCGTTGGCTCAGTACGTCGCTGAGCTCGTGGAGCGGTTTCCGGAGGGTTTCGATCCAGGTAGGGGAGCGTCGCCCGCTGAGGGCGCTTTCATGCCGCCGAAGGGCGTGTTCCTGCCGCTGCGGCTGGGTGGCGTGGTGCTGGGCTGTGGTGGGCTGCGCACCGAGTCAGAGGGCGTTGCGGAGATCAAGCGGATGTGGGTCCCGCCGAAGTTGCGCGGGAGGGGTGCTGGTCGCGCGCTGCTGAGCAGCTTGGAGGAGCACGCGCGGCGGATGGGGTTCGTGCGGGTGCGGCTCGACACCGCGGCGGAGCTGGACGAGGCCCGGCCGATGTACGCCAAGGCGAGGCCCGGCCGATGTACGCCAAGGCCGGGTACGTGGAGATCCCCGCCTACAACGACAACCCCTACGCCGCGCACTGGTTCGAGAAAAACCTACGCTGACCAGGATCGGAGCCGATTACGCTGCGGATGTGCGCATCGAGATCGTCGGCTACGACCACCCCGATTCCCAGCGGCTGATCGAGGACCTGCAGCTGGAGTACGTCGTGCGCTACGGCGAGGCGGACCTGACACCCGTCGACCCGGCCGAGTTCTCCCCGCCCCGGGGCCTGTTCCTGCTCGGCTACGTCGATGACGAGCCGGTCGCCTCCGGGGGCTGGCGGGCGCACGATTCCGGAGAAGAGGGGTTCCGCGACGGCGACGCGGAGCTCAAGCGCATGTACATCGTCCCCGGCCAGCGCGGCAACGGGTGGTCCAGGCGGATGCTCGCCGAGCTGGAGTCCACCGCCGCGCTGGCCGGGCGCAAGCGCCTGGTGCTGGAGACGGGCACCAAGCAGCCCGAAGCCATCGCGCTCTACACCTCGTCGGGCTACGACCGGATCGAGAACTTCGGCGTCTACCGCTGCGATCCGGACAGCCGCTGCTACGGCAAGGAGCTCTAGGCGTTCCCGCCCGGCTTCCACAGCACGTCGCCGTCCGGGTTGGCCACCCTGGCCAGGATGAACAGCAGGTCCGAGAGCCGGTTGAGGTACTTCGCCGGCAGCGGCGAGGTGCGTTCGGGGTCGGCGTCCTGCAGCGCCCACGCCGAGCGTTCCGCGCGGCGTGCCACGCAACGCGCCTGGTGCAGCAGAGCGGCGCCCGGGGTGCCGCCGGGCAGGATGAACGAGTCGAGCTTGCCGAGCCGCTCGTTGAACTCGTCGCACCAGCCTTCCAACCGGTCGACGTAGGACTCGGTGACCCGCAGCGGCGGGTACTCGGGGGCCTCGACCACGGGCGTGGACAGGTCCGCGCCCACGTCGAACAGGTCGTTCTGCACCGTGCGCAGCACGCCCACCACGTCGTCGGCGAGATCCGCGGTGGCCAGGGCGACGCCCAGCACCGAGTTCGTCTCGTCCACGTCGGCATAAGCGACCAGGCGCGGATCGGTCTTGTGAACCTTCGAGTTGTCCGACAACCGCGTGGTGCCCGCGTCCCCGGCCCGCGTGTAGATCTTCGTCAAGTGGACTGCCATGCCCCACACCCTAGGCGTGCTGGGCGCGGGTGGAAGGTGACAGGAAGGTTCCCAAGCACCACATCAGCCGCTGCTGCACCGCCGGTGGGAGGAAGGCGCCCGGCATGCCCGCGCGGTGACAGGAAGGTTCCCTCACTCGCTCGTGACCCGCTCCGATGCCTGCAGGGCGGGGGCCGTAACCTCGATGCTCGTGAGTGAGCACTTCCGGGTACGCGGCGGAGCCCGCCTCGTCGGCGCGGTGGACGTGGTCGGGGCGAAGAACAGCGTGCTGAAGCTGATGGCGGCGGCGCTGCTGGCCGAGGGCACGACGACGATCGTGAACTGTCCCGAGATCCTGGACGTTCCGCTGATGGCCGACGTGCTTCGCAGCCTCGGCTGCGAGGTGACGATCGACGGCGGCACGGTGCGCATCACCACACCCGCCTCGATCAGCCACGAGGCGATCTCGCCGTCGATGGGGAAGCTGCGCGCCTCGGTGTGCGTGCTGGGGCCGCTGGTGGCGCGCTGCCGGCGTGCGGTGGTGACCTTGCCCGGCGGTGACGCGATCGGTTCCCGCCCGCTGGACATGCACCAGAACGGCCTGCGCAAGCTGGGTGCGACCAGCCACATCGAGCACGGCGCCGTGGTCGCCGAAGCCGAGAACCTGCAGGGCGCTCAGATCTGGCTGGACTTCCCGAGCGTGGGCGCCACCGAGAACATCCTGATGGCCGCGGTGCTGGCCGAGGGAACCACGGTGATCGACAACGCGGCCCGCGAGCCGGAGATCGTCGACCTGTGCGTGATGCTCCAGCAGATGGGCGCCAAGATCGAGGGCGCCGGCACGTCGACGCTGACGGTGCACGGGGTTTCCTCGATGCGCGCCGTGGAGCACCGCGTGATCGGCGACCGCATCGTGGGCGCCACCTGGGCGTTCGCCGCAGCCGCCACGCGCGGTGACATCACGGTCAACGGCGTCGACCCCCGGCACACCAATCTGATGCTGGAGAAGCTGCGCAGCGCGGGCGCGGAGGTGACCACCGGCGAGGAGATCTTCCGGGTGGTCATGCCGGAGCGCCCGAAGGCCGTGGACTACGTGACCTTGCCCTACCCGGGCTTCCCGACCGACCTGCAGCCGATGGCGCTGGCGCTGTCGGCAGTGGCCGACGGCACGTCGATGATCACCGAGAACCTGTTCGAGTCGCGGTTCCGGTTCATTGAGGAACTGGTGCGGATGGGCGCGGACGCGCGCACCGACGGCCATCACGCGGTGGTGCGCGGTCTGGAGCGGTTGTCCAGCGCCCCGGTGTGGGCGACGGACATCCGCGCCGGTGTGGGCCTGGTGCTGGCCGGGTTGTGCGCGGACGGCGACACCGAGGTGTGGGACGTCTTCCACATCGATCGCGGGTACCCGAACTTCGTCGAGAACCTCCGAGGCCTGGGCGCCGACATCGAGCGCGTCGCGGACTGATTCGCCGTCCTGCGGCCGGTGTTCCCGCTTCCAGGCGGGACACCGGCCACAGCGCTCGACGGGCGGGGATCATGATCATCGGTGCCGGTCGCGTGGCTAGAGTCCGTCGTGGACCAGGTGAGAATCCGGAAAGGGAACCGATGAGCACCACCACGCGGGTCGGCCGCATCATGACCTTCATCGCGAAGCCCGGCAGGGGTGAGGAACTCGCCGCGATCATGATGCAGGTGGCCGAAGGCCTGCGCGGCTCGCTCGGCTGCGAGCTCTACCTGATCAGCCGGGACGTGGAATCTCCCGACACGGTGCGCGTCGTCGAGGCCTGGACGGACTTGGAGAGCGCGGACGCGGCGCTGGCGACGACGGTGGCCACGCACGCCGACATCGACCTCAACGACGTGCTGGGCATGCTCGCCGAACCGCCGGAGCGGATCGACCTGGACACGCTCGGCGGCGTCGGCCTGTGAGTCAGGCGCCCCGGCGTTCGCGCAGCAGGAGCAGGGCGTAGGCGGCGATGGACTGGGCGTCGGTGACCTCGCCGGCGGCGATCATCTTCTCGAACTCGGCTCGGGTGAACCACGCGGTGCGCATGTCCTGCTCCTCGTGCTCGCGTTCGTGCGCGCCCTCGGTGAGCCCGGTGGCCAGGAACGCTCGGCCGCGCTGGCTGGACATGCCGGGCGCGACGTCGAGCAACCCGAGGTCGTGCATGTCCGCCGCGCGCAGGCCGGTCTCCTCCCGCAGCTCGCGCGCCGCGAGCTCACCGACTTCGACGTCGGCGCGATCGGGCGCTGTGCCCTGCGGGAACTCCCAGCGCCGCATGCCGAGCGGGTACCGGAACTGCTCGACGAGGTGCAGCCGGTCCCCGTCGAGCGGGATGACCAGCGCGTAGTTCGGCTTGTCGATGACGCCGTAGATCCCGGTGGACCCGTCGTCTCGCCGGATGCCGTCCTCCCGCACGGACATCCACGGATTCGCGTACACCTCGCGGCTGCTGGTCTGTTCCATGCGCACCATCGTGCCCTTCACCGCGGCCTGAGCTGCGCATGGGAACCTTCCTGTCACCGCAGCCCGGCGAAGGGCCAGGTCAGCGGGGTGTGGCAGGGAGGTTCCCCTGCTCGGACGCGCGGTTGAGCCGGGACTTCCGGCGGCCGTAGCCGAAGTAGACGGTCAGCCCGATCACCGTCCAGATCGCGAAGGTCAGCCAGGTGACGGCATCCAGTCCGGTGATCAGGTACGCGCACAGGGCCAGGCCGAGCAGCGGCACGAACGGCATGAGCGGGGTGCGGAAGCTGCGGGGCAGCTCGGGCCGGGTTCGCCGGAGCACCACGACACCGATGTTGACCAGGCCGAAGGCGACGAGCGTGCCGATGCTGGTGGCTTCGGCGAGCTGGTTGAGCGGCACCACCGCGGCCAGCAGTGCGACGAGGATTCCCACCAGCAGCGTGTTGCGGGCGGGAACCGAGCGGCGGTTGACCCGCGAGAGCATCGGCGGAACGAGTCCGTCGCGCGACATCGACACCAGGATCCGGGTCTGTCCGTAGAGGACCGTGAGCACGACCGAGGCGATGGCGATGACGGCGCCCAGCGCCAGCACGACCGCGGGCCAGCCCTGTCCGGTGACCACGCGCAGCGCGGTGGCCAGCGACGCGTCGGACTCGCCGAGCACTCCGGCGCCGACGGCGCCCACGGCTGCGAAGGCCACCAGCACGTAGATCGCGGTGACGATGACCAGCGACAGGATGATCGCCCTGGGCAGGTCGCGCTTCGGGTTGCGGGCTTCCTCGCCCGCGGTGGAAGCGGCGTCGAAACCGATGAAGGAGAAGAACACCGCGGAGGCACCCACGGAGATGCCCGCGATCCCGGCCGGTGCGAACGGGGTCAGGTTCCCGGAGTTGAACGCGGTGAAGGCCACCGCCACGAAGAACACCAGCACCGCGATCTTGAGGACCGTGGTGATGGTGGTGGCCCAGGCGCTCTCGCGCACGCCCAGCAGCAGCACGCCGGTGGCCAGCAGCACGACGACCGCGGCGGGCACGTTGACGACTCCGCCTTCACCGGGCGGGGCGGCCAGCGCTTCCGGGATGGTCATGCCGATGGTGCCCTGCAGGAACTCGTTGAGGTAGCCGCCCCAGCCGACCGCCACCGCGGCGACGGACACCCCGTACTCCAGCAGCAGGCACCAGCCGCAGATCCAGGCGATGATCTCGCCGAGGGTCGCGTATGTGTAGGAGTAGGCGGAGCCGGAGACGGGGACGCTTCCGGCGAGTTCCGCGTACGACAGCGCTGAGCACAGGGCGGCCAGTCCGGCGAGCACGAAGGAGACCACCACGGCGGGGCCTGCGGCCGGTGCGGCTTCGGCGAGCACCACGAAGATGCCGGTGCCCAGCGTTGCCCCCACCGACAGGGCCACCAGCTGAACCAGGCCGAGGGTCCGGTTCAGCTCGCTGTGCGAGCCCTCGCTGGAGAGCTGTTCGGCGGGTTTGACGCGGAGCAGGCTGCGGGCGAAAGACACGAGCGGTAACGGTAACTCCGGTGGTGGGAGGCTTTGTGCTGCGGGTCCTGACCGGGTTGCCGCCGTTGATCACCCGTGGGGGTGCTCGACATCGATCACCACGCCCGTACTCTGTGCCGGGTGCGACTTGTGATTGCCCGCTGCCAGGTGGACTACGTCGGTCGTCTCACCGCGCACCTGCCGATGGCGCAGCGTCTGCTGCTGGTGAAGGCCGACGGTTCGGTGTCGGTGCACTCCGACGACCGCGCCTACAAGCCGTTGAACTGGATGAGCCCGCCGTGCTGGCTCATCGAGGACCCCGACGTGTGGACCGTGCAGAACAAGGCCGGCGAGAAGCTGGTGATCACGGTCGACGAGGTGCTGCACGATTCCAAGCACGAGTTGGGCGCGGAACCGGGCCTGGTCAAGGACGGCGTCGAATCGCACCTGCAGGAGCTGCTCGCCGAGCACGTGACGACCCTGGGTGAGGGGTGGTCGCTGGTGCGCCGCGAATTCCCGACCGCGATCGGGCCGGTCGACCTGATGTGCCGGGACGACGCGGGCAAGAGCGTCGCGGTGGAGATCAAGCGTCGCGGCGAGATCGATGGTGTCGAGCAGCTGACCCGCTACCTGGAGCTGCTCAACCGCGACCCGCTGCTGGCGCCGGTCACGGGCGTGTTCGCCGCGCAGCAGATCAAGCCGCAGGCGCGGACGCTGGCCGAGGACCGCGGGATCCGCTGCGTGGTCCTGGACTACGACAAGCTGCGCGGCATCGAGCCCGACGAGTACCGCCTGTTCTAGGGGAGGGCACCGGGAGGAGCCAGCCGTCTTGGAGTGACAGGAAGGTTCCCATCCGCACGTCTAGGCGGGTTCGGCTCGTCACCAGCGTGCTGGGCGGTTCCCGGCCGAGCGGTCGCGCGGAAGGGGTTCCGCCGTGGACGGCGATCGGCATCGCCCAACGCATTCGATTCATCACCGCACACCCGCGATCACAGGGCGTCCTTGATCGAAAATGCGGATCGGCAATGGCAGGAAAGTTCCCATCGTTGCCATTCCAGTCCGCCAGAACGAACTCGCCATTGCGCGCGCCGGGACGCCTTCGTCGCCGGAGTGACAGAAAGGTTCCCATGCTCGCCCGGCGCGCGTCCTCTACCGCGCGGCGCTGAGGTCAGCGGTGGGCGCGGGCGGGGCAGTCGCAGGGTTGCAGGCGAGGTGCGGTCAACGGTGCGAGCATGGCCGACAGCTGCTGGAGCAGTCCTTCGGAGCGGCGGCCGGTGGTGTGGGTGCCGTTGGCGGGGGATGGGTCCTCGATCGGGTCTTCTGCGAGTCCGGCGCTGATCGCCAGATCGATCCGGGCGTTCACGATTCCTCCCCGCAGCGAAGTGAATGCATACCGTGACCATAGCGTCACGTTGTGTCGAATTCGGGCGGGGCAATGCGTATATCACTCGCATGGACCCGGGCGCTCACGGGGTGCACACGGGTACGACCGGAAAGTCTCCTGCGTGACGCCACTCGGCGGAAGTTCCGTGATCGATTTAGTGTCTTCTCCAACGAATTGATATCGGCTTACGACTGCTGCCCCATATGTGCGGTACTGTCCGACCGCTATCGCGAATGTGGTGGTTCTCGTTTGACTTTGTTGGGTCTGTGGGAGGTGGGGCGGCAGTGCTGCTAGCCCAAGGTCAGCTACTCGACGCGAACGGCGTCGACTACGTGTTGTTGGCGCTGTATTTCGCGTTCGTGCTGGGTATCGGCTGGCTGGCGAGGCGGGCCGTTTCAACCAGTCTGGACTTCTTCCTCTCCGGGCGTGCGTTGCCCGCGTGGGTGACAGGTCTGGCGTTCATCTCGGCGAACCTCGGCGCCATCGAAATCATCGGCATGTCAGCCAACGGTGCCGAATACGGCATGCCGACGATGCACTATTTCTGGATCGGTGCAGTCCCGGCCATGCTGTTCCTCGGCGTGGTCATGATGCCGTTCTACTACGGCTCCAAAGTCCGAAGCGTTCCCGAATTCATGCTCCGGCGATTCGGCAAGGCCGCGCATCTGGTCAACGGCATTTCCTTCGCCCTCGCCCAGGTGCTCATCGCCGGTGTGAACCTGTACCTGCTGGCCAGCATCGTCAACGCGCTGCTGGGCTGGCCGCTGTGGGTGTCGGTCCTGGTCGCGGCGCTGATCGTGCTCTCCTACACCGCGCTGGGCGGGCTCTCCGCAGCCATCTACAACGAGGTGCTGCAGTTCTTCGTGATCGTCGCGGCGCTGCTGCCGCTGACCATCGTCGGCCTGGTCAAGGTCGGCGGCGTGCAGGGCCTGGTCGACAAGGTCACCGCCAGCAAGGGCGGCGGTGAGCAGCTGACCGCCTGGCCGGGTGCCGAGCTGACCGGCTTCGACAACCCGATCCTCAGCGTCATCGGAATGATCTTCGGTCTCGGCTTCGTGCTCTCCTTCGGTTACTGGACCACGAACTTCGTCGAGGTCCAGCGCGCGATGGCCTCCAAGTCGATGTCGGCCGCGCAGCGGACCCCGATCATCGGCGCCTTCCCGAAGATGTTCATCCCGTTCATCGTGATCATCCCCGGCATGATCGCCGCGGTGATCATCCCGGAGATGACCAACTACAAGCTGACCGAGCAGGGACCGTACGACTACAACGACGCGATCCTGCTGATGATGCGAGACCTGCTGCCCAACGGCATCCTCGGCATCGCGCTCGCCGGTCTGCTCGCCTCGTTCATGGCCGGCATGGCCGCGAACCTGTCGTCGTTCAACACGGTGTTCACCTACGACATCTGGCAGTCCTACATCGTCAAGGACAAGCCGGACCACTACTACCTGCAGATGGGTCGTTGGGTCACCGTCGGCGCCACCGTCGCCGCCGTGGGCACCGCGTTCATCGCCTCCGGCTACGAGAACCTGATGGACTACCTCCAGCAGCTGTTCTCGTTCTTCAACGCGCCGCTGTTCGCGACCTTCATCCTCGGCATGTTCTGGAAGAGGATGACCGCGCACGCCGGTTGGTCCGGTCTGGTGCTGGGCACGGCCTCGGCCATCACGGTCTACGCTCTGTCCGAGGCCGGCGTGTGGGACCTGCCCGGTCAGGGCGCGAGCTTCGTCGGTGCCGGTGTGGCCTTCGTCGTCGACGTCGTCGTCAGCGTCGTGGTCTCCTTCGCCACCAAGCCCAAGACCGATGAGCAGCTGGTCGGTCTCGTGTGGGGCCTGACGCCGAAGGAGGACCTGAAGGCGTCCACCACGGGTGAGGACGCCGGCTGGTACCGGCGGCCGGGCCTGCTGGCGGGCATCGCGCTGATCCTGATCATCGCCCTCAACATCATCTTCGGCTGAGCCAGGACTGGGAGGAAATCTCATGGCTAGTGGAGGTTCGGGGCACAGCGCTGGTGCCTTCGACATTCGCACGGTGATCGCGCTGCTGTTCGCCATCTACGGCGTCGTTCTGGTCGTGCTCGGGTTCATCCAGCCGGACGCCGAGCTCGAGAAGTCCGCAGGACTCAACATCAACCTGTGGTCCGGCGTCGCCATGGTGCTGTTCGCGGCCGTGTTCATCGCGTGGGCGCGCCTGCGCCCAATCACGGTTCCCGACGACGTCGAAGGCGACACCGCGGGAGAATGAGGTGATCTGAGATCGTCCGGGACGGCGTCCGCGCTCCAGGAGTGCGGACGCCGTCTTGCATTTCGGCACCGATTCCGCGGTTTCGGCCCTTGTTCCAAGATCCGCTGGCTACCGTGACGCCCGGAGCGCAGCTGCCAAGTGGACCAGCGGGGAATGTCGCGTGTCCAGCACATGAGTCGGGCGGTACAGGACGGTTCTTTCCCGACCCGTGATTTCGTAGGCTGCACGTTGACAACGAACGTCGTAATGGTGGGAGGCCGGCCATGACCCAAACCGCCCGTGGGAACGTCGAGGAGATCGCCAACGCGCGGTTCGAGACGTTCGAGTCGATCGACCCGCGCACCGGTGAGGTGGTGGGCGAGCATCCGATCCACGATGCGGAGACGGTCGAAAACCGGGTCGCGGCGGCGCGCGAGGCGCAGGCCGCGTGGGACGAGCTCGGCTTCTCCGGCCGCAAGCAGCATCTCGATCGCTGGCGGAAACTGCTGGTCAATCGTCTCGACGAGCTGGCAGGCGTGGTATGCGCCGAGACCGGCAAACCGCTCGAGGACGCCAAGCTCGAACTCGTGCTGGTCATCGACCACCTGGCCTGGGCCACCTCGAACTCCGAGAAGGTCCTCAAGCGCCGCAAGGTCTCCCCCGGTGTGCTGATGTCCAACCAGACCGCCACCGTCGAATACCTCCCCTACGGCGTCGTGGGAGTCATCGGACCGTGGAACTACCCGGCCTTCACCCCGATGGGCTCCATCGCCTACGCGCTGGCCGCGGGCAACGCCGTGGTGTTCAAGCCCAGTGAGCTCACCCCGGGCGTGGGGGAGTGGCTGGTCAAGAGCTTCGCCGAGGCAGTGCCGGAACACCCGGTGTTCCACCTGGTGACCGGGTTCGGGCCGACCGGCGCCGCGCTGTGCCAGGCCGGTGTGAACAAGGTGGCCTTCACCGGGTCCACCGCCACCGGCAAGCGCGTGATGGCCTCCTGCGCGGAGAACCTCGTCCCCGTGCTGGTCGAGTGCGGCGGCAAGGACGCCCTGATCGTCGACTCCGACGCCGACCTGGCGGCCGCCGCCGACGCCGCGGTCTGGGGAGCGATGTCCAACGCCGGTCAGACCTGCATCGGCGTCGAACGCGTCTACGTCCACGACGCCGTGGCCGACCGGTTCCTGAAGATGGTCAGCGACCGCGCCGCCAAGCTGCGCCCGGGCGGCGAGCCCGGTGCGGACTTCGGTCCCATCACGATGGCCTCGCAGGTCGACATCATTCGCGACCACATCGGCGACGCGATCGACCGCGGTGGCCGCGCTGTGATCGGCGGCCGGGACTCGGTGCGCCCGCCGTTCGTCGAGCCCGTGGTGATCGCCGACGTCCCCGAGGACTCGTCGGCCATCACCGAGGAGACCTTCGGCCCGACGCTGGTGGTGCAGCGGGTCCGCGACATGGACGAGGCCGTCTCGCTCGCCAACGCCACCAAGTACGGTCTCGGCGCCACCGTTTTCTCCCGCGCCCGCGGCGCGGAGCTGGCCCGCCGGCTGCGCAGCGGCATGGTCGCGGTCAACTCGGTGATCGCCTTCGCCGGTGTGCCCGCGCTGCCCTTCGGCGGTGTCGGCGACTCCGGCTTCGGCCGGATCCACGGCGCCGACGGACTGCGCGAGTTCGCGCGCCCGCAGTCGGTCACCCGCACCAAGTTCAAGATCCCGCTGAACCCGATGAGCTTCGCCCGCCCCAAGGGCACCGTGGGCACGGTCGTCAAGCTCATCAAGGTGATGCGCGGCCGCTGAGCGATCCGCCACCTCCACGGTCGGTGTTTTGGCTTGCGCCCGTGGTGGCAGGAAGGTTCCCTTGCTCGCATCCCCCGGGTTCGTCCAGGGGATGCGCGCGGGCGCACGTCCCGGGCAGAGTTGACCGCGCACGGTTGATCGCGCCGAGTCCGGGAGGTCTCGGCAGCGGGAGCGCAGGCTAGGAGGCCAGCGGGTGAAGAAAATCATCAACGAGCCGGCGGACGTGGTCGCCGAGGCGTTGCGAGGTGTGGCCGCGGCCCATCCCGACCTGCTTCGGGTGCAGACCGATCCGGCGGTGATCGTCCGCGCCGACGCCCCGGTGGCGGGAGAGGTCGCGGTCATCTCCGGCGGTGGCTCCGGCCACGAGCCGCTGCACGGAGGCTTCGTCGGATCGGGCATGCTCGCCGCGGCCGTGCCCGGCGCGGTGTTCACCTCGCCGACGCCGGACGCGGTTCAGGCGGCCATCACCGCAGCTCACGGAGGTGCCGGTGTTCTGCTCGTGGTCAAGAACTACACCGGTGACGTGCTCAACTTCGAGACCGCCGCCGAGCTCGCCGCCATCGAGGACGTCGAGGTGCGCAGCGTGATCGTCGACGACGACGTCGCGGTCAAGGACTCCACCCACACAGCGGGCCGTCGCGGCGTGGGCGGAACGGTGATGGTGGAGAAGATCGTCGGTGCCGCCGCCCAGCGCGGCGACGACCTCGACAAGTGCGAGGAACTCGCCCGCAAGGTCGTCTCCCAGGTGCGATCGATGGGCATGGCCCTGACAGCGCCCACCGTCCCGCACGCCGGACAGCCCAGCTTCGAGCTCGCCGCGAACGAGATGGAGATCGGCATCGGCATCCACGGCGAACCCGGTCGCGCCCGCGTGCCGCTGGGGACCGCGGAGGAGATCGTGGCGCAGCTGCTCGAACCGATCCTGGAGGACCTGCCCTTCGCCGAGGGCGACGACGTCCTGCTGTTCACCAACTCGATGGGCGGCACGCCGCAGCTGGAGCTGTACCTCGCGCACGGCATCGCCGAACGGCTGCTGGCCGAGCGCGGCATCAACGTTCGCCGACGCCTCGTCGGCCCGTACGTGACGAGCCTGGAGATGCAGGGCATGAGCCTGACGCTGCTGAAACTGGACGATGAGCTCACCGAGCTCTGGGACGCGCCCGTGCGCACCGCGGCGCTGCACTGGTGAGGAGGAGTCCAGGAATGGGTTGCACAGCACAGGACATCATCGCCGCGCTGCGAGCGGGCGCCGGCGTGGTCGCCGAGCACCGCGACGAGCTGATCCAGTTGGATCGCGAGATCGGCGACGCCGACCACGGCGAGAACATGGACCGCGGATTCCGCGCCGTCATCGCGAAGCTGGACACCGCGGGCCCTGAAAGCCCGGCCGCCGCGCTGAAGCTCGCCGCCACCGTCCTCATCTCCACCGTGGGTGGAGCGTCCGGTCCCCTCTACGGCACGGCCTTCCTGCGGGCAGCGTCGGCCGTCGGCGACGAACCCGAACTCGATGCGAACGCCGTCGCGAAAGCACTGCAGGCCGGCATGGAAGGGGTCGTCGCGCGCGGTCGCGCCGAGGTCGGTGACAAGACGATGATCGACGCGCTCTCGCCCGCGGTCGAGGCGGCCCGCAGCGCCGCCGAATCCGGGGCCGACGGCCCCAAGGTGCTGGCCGCCGCTGCCGAGGCAGCGCACCAGGGGGCGCAGGCCACCGAACCGCTCGTCGCCCGCAAGGGCCGCGCCTCCTACCTGGGTGAGCGCAGCGCCGGACACGTCGATCCCGGTGCTCGTTCCACCGCGTTGTTGTTGACCGCGTTCGCCGAAGCAGCAGGAGCCCGAGCATGAGCGTCGGACTGGTCGTCGTTTCCCACAGCACTGGGCTCGCCGAGGGCGTCGTCGAGCTCGCCGCCCAGATGGCACCCGAGGTACGCATCGTGCCGGCGGGAGGGCTGCCCGACGGTGGGATCGGCACCGACTTCGAGAAGGTCTCGGCCGCGCTGTCCGACGCCAACACCGGTGCCGGGGCGGTCGTGCTCTACGACCTCGGCAGCGCGCAGATGGTCGCCGATCTCGCGGTGGAAACCCTCGGCGACCCCGACAGCGCGCTGGTCGTGGACGCCCCGCTGGTCGAGGGAACCGTTGCCGCGGCCGTGTCGGCCCAGGGCGGCAACGACATGAAGACCGTGGCTCAGGCGGCCGAAAGCGCCCGCGGCAGCGCGGACTCCGCGGCCGCCGAGCCCGCCGGCGCCGAACCGGAGACGACGGACCAGGTCACCAGGGAGCTGGAGCTGACGAACGAGGTCGGGTTGCACGCGCGCCCGGCCGCGCTGCTGGCCCGCAGCCTCACCGGCCTGCAGGCCACGGTCAAGGTCGCCCTCGGTGACAAGCAGGCCGACGCGTTGAGCGTCCTCGGCCTGATGGGCCTCGGCGCCCGCAAGGGCGACAAGATCACCCTGCTGGCCGACGGCCCCGACGCCGTCCAGGCCGTGGAACGCATCATCGATCTCGCCCACCGCGACTTCGACGAGTAGCCGCCGACCAGTGCGAGGGAACCTTCCTGTCACCGCTGTGGCAGGAAGGTTCCCCTCCTGCCGTCCGGCGGTGTCGATCACTGCGTTTCAAGGTCATCGAGGGCTAGGCTGAGTCGATGTCGCCGCGTCGCCACCAAGGCATGCTGCTGCTGTTGCTGTGCTGGGCGTTGCTAGCCGGGTGCACAGCGCAGACGTCCGCTCCGAACGGCGAATCCAGACCGGTCGACACCAGCGCGCGTGCGATGCTCGGCGACCTCCGCACGCTCGACCCGTGCACGCTGACCGATCCTGCCGCGCTGCAGCGCTACGGCGCGGTGGCGGATGCGGGGACGGTGTCGCTGGACTACTGCCTGCTGCACCTCAAACCCGATGACCGCACCCTCGTCCAGCTGGCCGTCGGTGAACTGGCAGGCCCGGAAGACGCCGAACCGGGAGACCCGGTGGTGCAGCACGGGGCGTTGCGGATCGCCCAGAGCGCGCCTGCCCCGGGTCACTGCACGCGCCGCGTCCAATTCGGCGACGGTACGTCGCTCCAGGTCAGCGCCGACCTCCTCAACGGCGAGCCCACCGTCGGGCTGTGCGGCATCGCCGATGCCGGGGCGAGGACGGCCGCCGACGCCGTGCAGCAGGGCCGTGCCGGGCACCGCGACCACCCGCCCAACTCGCTGGCCCTGCTCGACCCGTGCACCGTGCTGGACACCTCGGCGGTGAACCAGGTGCCGGGCCTGGAAGAGGCGCGGCCACGTGCCGGCACCGCCGGCCACCAGTGCTCCTGGGGCGAGCGGTCCGCGGAGTTTCCGCGCGTGCAGTTGCAGCACACCGCGGGCGAGCCGCCCAGGATCCTGCACGGAGCCGCGGTGGAAGAACAGGTGGACGGGCGGCGCACCGTGCTCAGCGTCGTGGGTGGTGATCCGCAGGTTCCCCTGTGCTCCGCGGAGACCGCGCACATCCCGTTCGGCGCGGTCCCGGGACAGGTCGAGGTCGCCCAGCTCGTCGTCGCGATGCCCGGCCTGACCGGCACGGATGCCTGCGACTACGCGCGCGGCCTGGCCCGGTTGGCGTGGCCGAGCCTGCCGCCTGCGAATCCGTGAGCGCCGCACCGGTTACCGTTGTCAACGTGCCTCGACGCAATCGACAGCAGCGCCAGAAGGGCTTCCGCGCGGACACCAGCCACCGCGGAGCCGGCACGGCCTACGGAGCTTCCCGCGTCGAGCAGGGGCCGGACGGCGACTGGATGGTGCGCACCGTTCCCGCCGCCCAGGCCACCAAGATCTACCGCTGCCCGGGCTGCGACCACGAGATCCAGACGGGCATCGCTCACGTCGTGGCCTGGCCGGAAGCGGAGCTCGGCGGGGTCGACGAGCGCAGGCACTGGCACACGGGCTGCTGGAAGGCCCGGGCCCGTCGAGGGCCCACCCGCCGCTGGTCGTAGTCCGCACCACAGCCGCGCAGGTCACCACGAGCGAGCCACCCGTTCGTGGCAGGATCGGGTTCGATGAGCACCGAGATCCGCGCCAACACGATGCTTCCCGCCCGCCGGGAGCAGATCACCCTGCACACCGCTGACGGGCTGGAACTGATCGGAGAGCTCGCCGTGCCCGAGTCCGGGCGGCCGCGGGCCACGCTGATCTGCCTGCACCCGCTGCCCACCCACGGCGGCATGATGGACTCGCACATCTACCGCAAGGCCGCGTTCCGGCTTCCCGCGCTGGCCGACATCGCGGTGCTGCGGTTCAACACCCGGGGCACCGCCAGCGAGGCGGGCCGCAGCCAGGGCAGTTTCGACAGCGGCGACTCCGAGCGCTTCGACGTCGCCGCCGCTCTGGAGTACGCCGAGTTCAACGACCTGCCGAACGTGTGGCTGGTCGGTTGGTCCTTCGGCACCGATCTGACGCTGGTGCACGGCCTGGACCCGCTGGTGGAGGGCGCGGTGCTGATCTCCCCGCCGCTGCGCTGGAGCACCGAGGACCACCTCCGCGCGTGGGGCGAGTCGGGCAAGCCCGTGCACGCCCTGATCCCGGAGTTCGACGACTACATGCGCCCGGACGAGGCCCGCGAGCGCTTCGCCCTCATCCCGCAGGCGAAGGTGACCGGTTTCGCCGACACCAAGCACCTGTGGGTCGGCAAGGCCGAGGCCGCGCTGGACGCGATCGTGCAAGCCGTCGCCCCCGACGTCGCGACGCCGCTGCCCCGCACGTGGGACGGCCCGTCGGAAACCCGCCAGGTCACCATCGTCAGCTCCTGACCCGGGCCGCCGGTGACAGGAAGGTTCCCATGCTCACGTCAGGGGACCGGGCAAACGGAACAGCACCTCGGGGACGCCCTCGTGGATCCGCTCCAGGACGCGCTGGAAGCCGAGCTTCTCGGCGACCCGGAGCGCGGGGGTGTTGCTCGTGGCGGTGGCGATGACGACCGGGAGTTCCGGGCGGTTGCGTTGCGCCCACCGCACCGCGGCGTGGCCCATCTCCGGTGCGTAGCCGTGGCCCCAGGCGACCGGTAGGAAGCGGAAGTACAGGTTGAGGACCTTCTCGCCCTCGTCGACGGAGTGCCGAAGGCCGCCGAAGCCCAGGACTTCGCCGCCGGCGGCGGGCAGCACCGCCCAGTAACCGACGCCGTGGGTGTCCCAGTCGCGCTGGAACAGCTCCAGCAGCCGCAGCGACTCGGCACGGGTGCGCGGGGCGACACCGGGGTAGGCGTGGGTCTCGGGGCTGGTGTGGACCTCGACGAACGCCTCGGTGTCGGAGGGAAGCGGGCGCCGCAGCAGCAGCCGGCGGGTTCGGATCTCCGAAGGGTCGGGCATCTGACGCACGCTAGCGGGCCTCGGCCCGCCCCGGCAGCCGATTTTCCGGGTTGCCGCAGGCGTGAAAGTGACAGGAAGGTTCCCATGCGCGCGGCCCGGTCGCGTGCCCGAGCGGGGCCATGTCCGGCAGGATGGTCGCCGTGCACTACATCGAATCCGGAGCTGGAACGCCGCTGGTGCTGCTGCACGCCTTCCCGGTCGATGCGCGCATGTGGAATCCGCTGCGCGGCCGGCTAGAGGAACAGGCCCGGGTGATCACGCCCGATCAGCGCGGGTTGGGGGAGAGTTCCCTGGACGGCTCCACCGCGCGAGGCATGCTCGAAGCGCCGGTGGGGAAGCTGCCCGTGGACCGGCCCAGCGTCGATGTCGCGGCTGCCGACATCCTGGAGCTGCTGGACCAGCTGGAGCTGCCGCGCGTGGTGCTGGGCGGCTGCTCGATGGGCGGTTACGTGGCCACGGCGGTGTTGCGGGCGGCTCCGCAACGCGTCGCCGGGTTGCTCCTGGTGGACACCAAGGCCCCGGCCGACACCGACGAGCAGCGCGCCAACCGGCTCAGCGTCGCCACCCGCGCCGAGGAGGAGGGCATCTCCGGTTGGCTGGCAGACAGCATGCTGCCGAACCTGCTGAGCGCGAGCACCCGTGAGCGCCGCCCGGAGGTCGTCGAGGAGCTCCGGGCGCTGATCGAGGCGCAACCGGCCGACGGGGTGGCGTGGGCCCAGCGGGCGATGGCCGCCAGGCCCGACAGCTTCGTCGCGCTGCGCGCTTTCGGTGGTCCCGCGATGGTCGTCGTCGGCGCCGAGGACAGCATCACCCCGCCGTCGGCCGCTCGGGAGATGGTCGACGCGTTGCCGCGCGGCGAGCTCGTCGAGCTGGCGGGTTCGGGACACCTGCCGTCGATGGAGTCACCGGAGGCCTTGGCCGACGCGGTCCTGCCCTGGCTGGCCGGGATCGAGGTCTAGTCGTCCTCCGCTGAGTCCTCGTCGGTCGTGCCCGTGGTGGCGTCCGGCTTGCGCTCGTCGCGCCGGAACCGCTCCGCGGTTTCGCTGGGCAACAGGAAGTACCGGCCCGAGTCGCGCTGACCGCGCGCGCGGGTGCTGGTGGGGTCGCTACCGGGGGCCTTGTCCGCCATTGACTGGTCCTCTCCTGGGGCGCCGGCTCACGGCCGACCTCGCCCTTAGAGACACCGCTGCTACGAAATGATGACGCGCGGCCGGGTGGCCAGGGCGAACGCGATCAGCTCTGCTGCTTGGCGTCCACCCTGGCAGCGTCCTGGGAACGCTGCTCGGACTGCTGCTGCTCGCCGGGGACCGGGAGCTGGATGCGCCGGGTCGGCTCGTCCGCGCCGTAGTTCTTGCGCTGGATCTTGTCCGTGGGCTCGTCCACGCTGGACTGCGAGTTGGACTTCGCCGAACCGCCGTGGCCGGGTGTGCGCTTGGGCAGACCCGATTCGGTGACGGCCTGCTCGGTGGCGCGCGACGACTCGTGGATCTCGCCGGTCTCGCGCCCGTCGCGGGCGATGGCCTCCTCGGCGTCCTTGCGGGCCTGCTCGCGCGCTTCGATGGCGGCCTTGCGCAGCTTCTCCTCTTCGGCGTCCTCGAGGTCGAGGCGCTCCAGCAGCGGCGTGGTCTGGCCGAGCAGTTCGGCCGCGTCCCGCAGCTTCTTGGCGACGGTGTCGCGCAGCTGGGTGAGCGAGTGGACGTGCTCGTCGGCCTGGGCGAGCCTGCGCTGCACCTCTTCGGTGGTGGCGCCGAGCCTGCGCTGCGCGTCCGCTCGGGTGGCGCTGACCAGGCGCTTGGCCTCGCGGGTGGCGACGTCGATGCGCCGGGTGGCTTCCTCGGTGCACTCGCGGATCATCCGCTCGGACCGGTCGGTTGCCTCGCTGACCAGGCGTTCCGCTTCCTGCTTGGCTTCCTGGAGCCGTCGCTGCGCGGCTTCCTTGCTGGAGGCCTCGCGGGCGTTGGCGGCTTCGGTGGATTCGCGCTCGAGCTTCTCGGCGGCCTCGGTGGAGTCCTTCTCGAGCTTCTCGGCCTTCGCGGTGGCGTCGCTGACCAGGGTGTTGGCCTGGTCGGTGGCTTCGTTGACGCGGCGGTGGGCCTCGTTGGTGCCTTCGCGCAGCCGGCGGTTGGCCTCCTCGGTGGCCTCGCGGACGCGACGCTCGGCTTCGGACTTGCTGGTGGCCTCCTGCTCGGCGAGGGCGCGCATGGCCTCGGTGCGGCGGGCCGACATCGCGATCTCGAAGTCCTCTTCCACCTGGGTGCGGTGGGCTTCGGACTCCTCGTCGGCGCGCTTGCGGCTCTCCTCGGCCTCGCGGGTGATGCGCTCGGCTTCGGACTTGGCGCCTTCCATCAGCGAGCGGTGCTCGGTTTCCATCTCGCTGCGCCGGCTGTCGACCTCGCTGATCAGCCGCTCGTAGCGGGTGCGCAGGTTGACGGCTTCGGCTTCGGAGCGGGCGCGGATCTGGGCCGCGTCGCTCTCCGCGCGCGAGCGGATGTCGGCGGCCTCGTCCTGGGCCAGGCGGAGCATGCGCTGCAGGCGCTCGCTGAGGCCTTCGAGGGTTGTCGGCGGCTTGGCGAGCCGATCGACCTGACCGCGCAGGCTCTCGATCTCGGAGCGGGCCGACTCGAGCTGCTTGGACAGGTCGGCCGCCTGCGAGACGGCGGCATCCCGATCCGAGGTGAGGATGCGGATGTCGGCGTCCAGGCGCTCGAGGTGCTCGTCGACCTGGGCGCGGTCATAGCCGTTCTTGCGAGCGAGATCGAATCCCGATCCCAGTGGCAGCAAATCGCGGTCGTCGGCAAGGCCCATGGCAACCAAGCTACCTGGAAGCGGACGTTGTTGTGGGAGGTGTGGCTGGGTCTGGAGAGGATTTTCCTCACCTCGGGTGCCGGTCTTCGGCGGCGCCGTGAAACCCAGTCTTGACCGGCTGGCCAACCAAGAGTGAAATGGACTCATCAAGTCGGACATAACGGAGGTGATCGACGTGGCCGATAGGTCGAGCGCTTCGGCTTCGAAGCCGTGGATTCGCTGGCAGGACTGGGCCGGTGTGGTCCTGGGCGCCTACTTGATCCTCGCCACGATGTGGACGTCGACCAACGGCGCCGCGATGTCGGCGATGATCGTGCTGGGCGCGCTGCTGCTGATCGCGAGCGTGTGGTCGCTGGCCATGCCGGGATCGATGACCAGCGAGTACAGCCACATGCTGTTGGGCGTCCTGCTCTTCATCTCCCCGTGGGTCCTCGGATACGCGGAGATGATGGCGGCCTCGTGGACCTCGTGGATCGTCGGCGTGCTGGCCGTGATCGCCGGTGCGGCGGCGCTGCCCGAAGCCAACGCGACGCACCGCGGTGTGGCAGGGCAGCACTGACTCCAGCAACGAAACCGCTTGAGGGCCCGCGCGCCGTGCGCCCGGGTGAGATGAGGAGGTCACGACACTCCCGCGATGTTTCCGATTTGCGCGGGCTCGAAGCGGTGACGACCAGGTGGTGCTCGGTTGCGACAATCGCGCGGTCCGGCGGTAACGTCCGGGCCGCGCTTTTAGCGCCCAACGCGCCAGGAGGAGGTCGGGCACATGTCGAACGAGCAGGGCGAGGGTGCCCGTCGACGCCCGTCCGATTCGGGTCCGGACGACGATCACGGGGGCAGCACCAGGGAGCGCATCCTCACCGCCGCCGGTGAGCTGTTCGCCGAGCACGGCTTCACCGCCACCCCGACCTCCCGCATCGCCGAACGCGCCGAGGTGCCCAAGGGCCTCATCCACTACTACTTCCGCCGCAAGCAGGACCTGTTGGCCGCGCTGGTGGAACGCCTCCCCGACGAGGAGCTCGAATCCGACCGGCTCGTCGTGCGCGGCGACGTCGCGGGCAGCCTGCGGCGACTGGTGGGGGAGCTCGACGCGCGACTGGAATCGTCGATGCTGCTCAGCCACCTGCTGTGGCGGGAGGCCGACACCCACGACGCGGTGCGGCAGGCCATGCAGCAGCGGTTCGGGGTGGTCGTCGAGCAGATCCGCCGCGTCATCGAGCTGGCCATGCCGCCCGGCCTGGCCGGCTGCGACGTCGAGACCGCCGCGATGCTGCTGGCGCGGGTGATCAACCACCGCCACTCGGTGGCCCGCCACCGCACCGAGGACGACGAGCTCGACCGCGAGATCGGCTTCATCGCCAACGCCCTCGAACTGGGGGCGGGCTCACCGGTGGTGAACCCGGCCTGACCACCACCCGGCCTTGTGACCCGACGTCCGCCGCGCTAGAAACTCCCGCAGACGATCACCGCGGAGGTTGGGGTGGGCATTGGGCGCGTTCGGTTATCCCGTCGGCAAGGGCTCATCGCGACCGGTTTCGGCATCGCCGGAGCGGGTGTCATGACCTCGGTCGTCGACGCGTCCCCAGACCCGGTGACCTACCCGGTGGCCGGGCTCGGCGACGAGGTCGAGCTGATCGAGGACCGCTACGGGGTCCCGCACCTCTACGCCGACAGCGAGGACGACGTCTTCCTCGCGCAGGGCTTCAACGCCGCGAGGGAGCGCCTCTTCCAGATCGACCTGTGGCGGCGTCGCGGGCTCGGACTGCTCGCCGAGGTCCTCGGACCCGACCACGTCGAGCAGGACCGCGCCACCCGGTTGTTCCTCTACCGCGGTGACATGGACGCCGAGTGGGCGCGCTACTCCGACGACGCCCAGCGCGTGGCGACCCAGTTCACCAACGGCATCAACGCCTACCTCGACTGGCTCGACGCCCACCCCCAGCAGTTGCCCGAGGAGTTCGGCATCCTCGGCTACCGGCCGGCCCGCTGGGATCCCGCCGACGTGGTGCGCATCCGCAGCCACGGGCTGACCCGCAACCTGGAGAGCGAGGTCGAACGAGCCCGCGTCACCTGCGCCGCCGGCGTGGAGGCCGACCAGGTCCGCCAAGGTCTGCAGCCCGATCACCGCGTCGTTGTCCCCGACGGGTTCGACCCGTGCGCGCTCCCCGCCGACGTGCTGGACGTGTTCGACCTGGCCACCCAGGACGTCGAGTTCAAGGAGAAGTCCATCCGCCGCGTCCCGCGCGACGCCACCACCGAGGGCAGCAACAACTGGGTGGTGAGCGGGAGCCGCACGGCGACGGGACGTCCCGTGCTGGCCAACGACCCGCACCGCAGCTACTCGGCCCCGTCGCTGCGCTACATCGCGCACCTGTCGGCGCCCGGCCTGGACGTGATCGGTGCGGGCGAACCCGCGCTGCCGGGGATCTCCATCGGGCACAACGGGACCGTGGCCTTCGGCCTGACGATCTTCCCGATGGATCAGGAAGACCTCTACGTCTACGAACTGGATCCGGCCGACCCCACCCGCTACCGGTACGGCTCCGGCTGGGAGTCGATGACGGTCCTGCGCGAGACCGTCGCGGTGCGCGACGAACCGGCCCGCGAGGTGGAACTGACCTTCACCCGACACGGCCCGGTCATTCGCGTCGACCGGCAGCGCAACCTCGCCTACGCGGTGCGCACGGCGTGGCTGCAACCCGGGATGTCGCCCTACTTCGGCAGCATCGCCTACATGCGGGCGCAGAGCTTCCCCGAGTTCACCAGGGCCATGCGCAACTGGGGCGCCCCGACCGAGAACCAGGTCTACGCCGACGTGGAGGGCAACATCGGCTGGGTTCCGGGCGGTCTGGCGCCCAAGCGCGTCGGCTACGACGGGTTGCTCCCCGTGCCTGGGGACGGCCGGTACGAGTGGCACGGTTTCCACTCCGGCGACGACCTGCCGAGGCTGTTCAACCCCGACGAGGGTTTCATCGCCACGGCGAACCAGTTCAACCTGCCGCCCGAGCACCAGAACATGGGGCTCGGGTACGAGTGGACCAACCCGTTCCGCCACCAGCGGATCGTGGAAGTCCTGTCCCGGCAGACCAAGCACACGATCCGGGACTCGGAGCTGCTGCAGAACGACCAGTTGTCCATCCCGGCCAGGCGGATCCAGCCGCTGCTGTCCCGGTTGGACAGCGGCGAAGCCGAACTCCGCCGCGCGCTGCGGCTGCTGCGCGACTGGGACGCCGTGCTGGGCGCGGATTCCAACGCCGCCGCCCTGTTCGAGGTGTGGCTGTCCAAGCACCTCGGCCCCGGCTTCGCGCGGGTCGCCGTGCCGAAGGCCGCCGAGCACATCGACAGCGTCGACACCCTGGTCATGCTCGCCGAACTGGAGAAACCCGGACGGTGGCTGCCCGATGCCGCCGCTCGCGACCGGCTGCTGCTGGACACCCTGCGCACCGCCTGCGCGGAGGTGCGGCAACTGCTCGGCCGGGCAGAGGCGACCTGGCAGTGGGGTCGGTTGCACCACAGCCTCTTCGAGCACCCCGCCTCGGGCGCGCTCGACGAGACCCAGCGGGCGCGCTTCGACGTCGGACCGATGCCGCGCGGCGGTTCCTCGGCGACGGTCAACCAGTCCGCCTACCGCATCAGCGACTTCCGGCAGACCAACGGCCCGTCGTTCCGGATGGTGCTCGACGTCGGCAACTGGGACTACTCGGTCGCGGTGAACACCCCGGGCCAGTCCGGCAACCCGGCCGACCCGCACTACCGCGATCTCGCCGAGAGCTGGCGGGACGGGACCTACTTCCCCCTGGCCTACACCCGCGAAGCCGTCGAAGAGATCGCAGAGCGCAGAATCCTCCTCGTGCCGGCCTGACCGGCGCGGCAGCGGTTTCCGGTTCGCGCGGAGGGTTCCCGAACGAGCGGCGGGTCCACATCGGACTCGCCGCTCGTCGGTGTCAGTGGGCGTGGGGGGCGGGTTCGACGAGTTCGACGAGGACTCCGCCAGCGTCCTTGGGGTGGACGAAGTTGATGCGGCTGTCGGCGGTGCCGCGGCGGGGCTGCTCGTAGAGCAGGCGCAGGCCCTTGGCGCGGAGCGCGGCCATCGCGGCCTCGACGTCGGTGACCCGGTAGGCGAGCTGCTGCAGCCCGGGGCCGTTCTTGTCGAGGAACTTGGCGATGGTGGAGTCCTCGCGCAGCGGTGCGAGCAGCTGGATCTGGGTGGCTCCCGTGGTGTCGCCCGGGGCGCGCAGCATCGCCTCGCGGACTCCCTGCTCCTCGTTTTTCTCGGAGTGCGCGACCTCCAGGCCGAAGGTGTCGCGTTGGAACGCGATGGCCTCGTCGAGGTCGGGGACCGCGATCCCCACGTGATCGATTGCCGTGACCAGGTCGTTCAGTTCCGCTCGCATGGTCGCAGCGTAGCCGTCTCGGAAACCGTGGGAAAAGCGGCGAAATCCGAAGATCGAATTGCTCCGATGGGCGGAGTCGGGTGATCTGATCTAGAGGCGAGCATGTGGCTGATTCACGCGGAAGGGGCAGAAATGGTCAAGACGCAACGAACGCGCAGGCTCGCCGTCTTATTCGTCGCACTCGGGATCACCGCCGGCACGACCGCTCCCATCGCGGTCGCCGCAGGTGGTGACGGGACCATCAGCGGCGGTGGCGGGCCCAACCCGAACGCCGAGCGGATGAGCCGGGATCGCGGCTGGGTGGCTCCCCTCGCGCCGCTGCGCTTCGGCGCGGAGCCCTACGCGGCGGTGGAGTCCGCGGCCAAAACCGCCGCAGGGGAAGCGGGCTGCAGCATCAGCGCCACCGCGGCCACCTACCTGACGTTGTCCACCACCTGGCCGGAAGTGTCGCAGAGCGGTGAATCACCGTCGCCCATGACGCTGTCGCGCTACGACGACCAGACTTCGCTGGCCGACCCCGAGCAGCGCGCCGAAGGACTGTTCTTCAACCCCGGCGTCGGCGTCTGGCAGCTCGACTCGGCGGGCCTCGGCGCGAAGGAAACGGCCGCCACCGCCATCGACAGCTCCTCCGCGGCCGCGACGATGGTTCCCCACATGGTCGAGAAGTACTGCTCGGCGATCAACGGAGGCTCCAGCGAAGCCCAAGCACGCGCGTCCGCGTGGAGCGACTGGCACGCCTGCGATTCGGGCGCCTGCGAGGACGTCTACCAGCGGCTCAGCTCCGATGGCGTCACCAAGGACGACAGCGTCGGCCGCTACGGCGGTGCCGAGATGCGCAAGTGCACCTTCGAAGGCGCCGAGTACGACTGCCTCTACGCCGACCCGAGCGCGGCGCAGGGCGAGGACGTCTGGACCTCCCCCGACTACGGCCCGGCGCCGGTGCCCGCGCCCTTCTACGCCTTCACCTACGAGGAAGGCGGCACCGACTACGAGGTCCGGTACTGGCTCAAGGGCGACTCCGGTGCCTTGACCGACGTGTCCGCCTCCCGGGGACTGGGCGTGGACGCGCGCAGCGAGCTCTCCTGGGCGAAGGAGTCGTCGCTGTGTGACACCACCACCGGGACCGGCAACTGCTGACAGCGTGCGGCCGGGGCCGGTGTGAGCATGGGAACCTTCCTGTCACTCCGGCCCCGGTGAAACCGCAGTAAGGGAACCTCCCGCTCACCGGCCCCGATTCGGCTATGGCAGTCGTCACAGCTGGGGCCTGCGAGATTCGCGGGTATGGTCCCGATGGCGTTCGCGGGCGATGATGGATGCGACGCCGAGGACTTGGTGTGTCGACGATGACCGGGAGGCAGTCGTGGGTGGTTCTGTGATCGTTGCGGGCGCGCGGACCCCGATGGGGCGGCTGCTCGGTTCGCTCAAGGACTTCTCCGGGGCGCAGCTCGGCGGAGTCGCCATCAAGGCCGCTCTGGAGCGCGCCGGTGTCGCGCCCGAGCAGGTGCAGTACACGATCATGGGACAGGTGCTGACCGCCGGAGCCGGTCAGATCCCGGCCCGCCAGGCCGCTGTGGCCGCCGGGATCCCGATGGACGTCCCGGCGCTGACCATCAACAAGGTCTGCCTGTCCGGTCTCGACGCGATCGCGCTGGCCGACCAGCTGGTGCGGGCCGGTGAGTTCGACATCGTGGTGGCCGGCGGCCAGGAGTCGATGACGCAGGCGCCGCACCTGCTCACCGGTTCTCGCGAGGGCTTCAAGTACGGCGACGTCAACATGCTCGACCACATGGCCCACGACGGGCTGTTCTGCGCGTTCGACCAGGTCGCGATGGGGACCTCGACCGAGAAGTACAACTCCCGCTACGGCATCACCCGCGAAGAGCAGGACGCCTTCGCCGCTCGCTCGCACCAGCGCGCCGCGGCCGCGATCGCCTCCGGCGTGTTCGCCGAGGAGATCGCCCCGGTGCAGATCCCGCAGCGCAAGGGCGATCCGGTGGTCTTCGGCACCGACGAGGGCGTGCGCGGCAGCACCACCACCGAGACCCTGGCCAAGCTGCGTCCGGCCTTCGCCGCAGACGGCACCATCACCGCCGGGTCGGCCTCGCAGATCTCCGACGGCGCCGCCGCCGTGGTGGTGATGAGCAAGGCCAAGGCCGAGGAACTGGGCCTGGACTACCTGGCTGAGATCGGCGCGCACGGCGTGGTCGCCGGACCGGACGCCAGCCTGCACGAGCAGCCTTCCAACGCGATCGCCAAGGCCTGCCAGAAGGCCGGTGTCGACGCCACCGGGTTGGACCTGGTCGAGATCAACGAGGCCTTCGCCGCGGTCGGCATCGTCTCCACCCGCCAGCTGGGCATCGACGAGGACAAGGTCAACGTCAACGGCGGCGCCATCGCGCTGGGCCACCCGATCGGCATGTCCGGTGCGCGTCTGGCGCTGCACCTGGCCCTCGAGCTCAAGCGGCGCGGCGGCGGCACCGGTGCGGCCGCGCTCTGCGGCGGCGGTGGTCAGGGCGACGCGCTGCTGCTGACCGTCCCCTCGGCCTGATCGGGGCATCCCCCGGAAATCCCTGAGAGGTACCCGGGGATTTGCCCACCTACATGATCAACTGTCTGGTTCGTGGCTACCCTGGGACGCATGAAATGGCTTCCAGGGGGATGGCGACGAGCTGACTGGAGCGAGCCGACGCGCACGATCCCGCGCGGCACCGCTCGATACACCTCGGGGCGCCCGGCGGCGGAGCCTCATCGTCCGCCGGCCGGTGCACCCGCACCCACGCTGCTGGGTGCTGACGCGCACGACGTCGACGTCAGCGCCGCGGGATTCCGCTCGCTGCTGATCGGCGGCGGGATCAGCGGGCTCGGCACGGTGCTGACCGCGGCGACGCTGGTCAACAACGGCAACACCGTCGGCATGTGGGTCTGGCAGCTGGTCTTCGGTGTGGCGTTCCTGTGGTTCGTGATGGGGTCGCGCGGCATGCTGCGCGGTCGCGGGTTCCTGATCGACCGCAGCGGCTTCTACGCGCGCACGATGGGCGAGGTCGTCGGCGTCGACTGGCGCGAGATCCAGGCGGTCGGCATCGGCACGCTGCCCTGGATCGAGAACAAGCGGCCGGTGAACCCGGAACGCCGCCGCGCGCTGGAGATCTACCCGGCGGACGCGGGCTTCGCCGAACGGCACCCGGAGCTGGAGCGCTGGTGGGTGCAGGAGCCGCCGACCGTGCAAGGCCTGCCGCCGGACCGCTACCGGTTCCACCTACCGCCGTTCAGCAGGTTGCCGAAGGACCTGGAAGACGCGATCAAGGACATCGCGCCGCAGAAGTGGGTGGGCCAGTACCGGCGTCACCTGCCGCCCCCGCCGCAGGGCTGATCGACTTCCAGACCGAGGCTGTCGAGCGGGTCGGAGGAGCTCAGCTGCGGGTCGTCCACGGAGAAGGTCCGCGCCACGCCCCGACCCGTCGCGGCCGTCTCGAAGCGAACGGTGACCCGGCCGTGCCCGGCGCCCTGCACCCATCCGTGCCCGTGCTCGGCGTGGCGGACGTCGTCTCCCGCCCGCCACTGCCGCGCGGTCGGTTGCTGGGCGCTGGCCGGTTCGGGCGCTTCGGGTTCGGCCTCGGGGATGTCCTCCGGATCAGCGGGGTGGTCGAACAACGGCTCCTGCTCGGAGGTCGCCAGCCCCGAGTAGGACACGCCGACCAGGCGCACCGGTGTTCCCGGTGGCACGGCGATCGGCAGGAGGCGACGCGCGGCGGCCGCGAGGGTGGGCAGTTCGCTGGTGGCCGACGAGAACGTCTCGGCTCGGCTGATCGTGGTGAAGTCCGAGTCGCGGACCTTGAGCGTCACGGTGCGGGCTGCGCGACCCGAGGACACGAGCCTGCGGTGGGCGTTCTCGGCTTGGCCCATCACCTCGGCCAGCAGCGTCTCGCGATCGGAGATGTCGTGGTCGAAGGTTGTCTCGGCGCTGACCTGCTTGGCCTCGGCGCGTTCGGCGACGGGGTGGTCGTCGACGCCTTGGGCGAGCCGGTGCAGTTCGGCGCCGATCGCCTGCCCGAGCAGCGAGGTGACGTCCTGCGGGTGCATGGCGGCCAGCTCGCCGATCGTGGTGACCCCGATGCGGTGCAGCTTCGATTCGGTGACGGGCCCGATGCCCCACATCTTGCGCACCGGGAGCGCCCACAGCAGCTCCAGCTGCTCCTCCGGCGGGACCACCAGCATGCCGTCCGGTTTCGCCAGCCCGGAGGCGATCTTCGCCAGCTGCTTGCCGGGGCCCGCGCCGATCGAGGCCACCACCCCGACCTCCCGCCGCACGCGCTCGCGCAGCGAGGCGGAGAAGTCCTCGACGCGCTGCACGGAGGCGCCGGCCAGTTCGGTGGGTTCCAGGAACGCCTCGTCCACCGACACCTGCTGCACCACGTCGGAGACCTCCCGCACGATCGCCAGCACGTGCCGGCTCACCGCCTGGTAGACGCGGAATCGCGGGGGCAGCACCACCGCCACCGGGCAGCGCCGCCGCGCCTCGCCCATCGGCATCGCCGATCTCGCGCCGTACTCGCGGGCCTCGTAGCTGGCCCCGGCGACCGTGCCGCGCGGGCCGAGCCCGCCGACCAGCACCGGGCGGTCGCGCACCGTGGGGCGGGTGAGCTGCTCCACGGACGCGAAGAACGCGTCCATGTCCATGTGCAGCACCCACCTCATGGGGTTCATTGAACTCGACCAGGCCGACAAGGTCCCGGAAGGCGCGACTGTGAGCGCGGTCTCCACCCCGGCGAGCGGGTGGGTTCAAGGTCGCGTTGCGGTCACCGAGCCCAGTGGGGACCTGCGCATGGGAACCATCCTGTCACTCCCCGGGCGGGGTTCAGCGCAGGCGAGCCCAGGCGTAGGTGGTCATGGCGTCGCGGAGGTAGGCGGCCATCCCCTTGGGCTTGCGGCGTTCGATGCGGTGCCGGAACTTCGGCTGGTTGACGTACATCTCCGCCAGTCGGAGGTAGGAGGCGCGGTCGGGCGTCCAGAAGTGCCCGAGCCACTGGTAGTGCTCGTGGACGACCTGCTGGGTGCGGGGGTCGTTGCTGGGGACGCCGGTGGCGAACAACTCGGCGACCGCGGAGCTGATGCGCTGCCAGTCCTGGCCGATCTTGTGCGCGATGGCCTGCTTCTGAGCTGGGCTGAGGTTCCCGGTTCCGGCGGGGGTGAGGCTTCCGATCAGCGCGGTGCCGTCCTCGACGGCCTCGGTCTGTTCGAGAGCTGCGCTCCCGGACAAGTTGTTCGGCTGCACGGCATCCCCCTGCTTCGATCACGCGCGAGCACTGCGCCTTCCAACACGATCAACGGGCAGTGACGATGCGCGACTCTTTCGAGCGAAATGCGTCAACTGCCCGTGGCACAGTAGCGGAGAGCCGCAGCTGCGGTGCGTGATCTACCTGATCCGCGACCAGTCTGTGATTGCGGCGCGTGGACACCTGGGGGAAGAGGTCAGTCCTGCTGCTCCTCGTCCGGCTCTTCCTCCGCGACGGGTTCGCGCGGTGCGAGGAACACCACGCCCTGATCCAGGTCCAGCGGACCACCCGGATCGTGCCCGCGGGACACACCGTCCTGGTCGCCCTCGTGCTTGAGCTTGCGACCGGGGAACATCTCACCGATTGCTGCCATGCCCCAACCGTAACCGCGACCTGCGATGACGCCCAGAGATGAGAGGAAGGTTCCCATCCTCGCGACGCACGAGGCGGGAGTGAGACGAAGGTGCCCGTCTCGCCGCGGCGAGACGGGCACCTCGCGGTCACCGCTCAGCGGTGGTCAGCACTGGGACTTGTAGAAGTACTGCGCCTGCTGATCCATGTTGTCGCGGGTGATGGAGATCATCTCCGTCTTGGTCTCCCGCTCCACCGGCTGCCCCTTGATCGAGGCGACGGCCCGCTTGACGCCCTCCTGGCCGATCTTGCCGGGGTTCTGCGCGATGAGCGCTTGCACCCGGCCGTTGCGCAGGTCGTCGACCTGCTTGGGGCTGGCGTCGAAGCCCACCAACTGCACCTGGCCGGACTTGCCCGCGTTCGACAGCGCCGTGCCCGCGCCCTCACCCGTGTTGAGGTTCGTGCCGAACACTCCCACCAGGTCGGGGTTGGCAGCCAGCGTCGAGGACACGATCTGCGCGGCCGTCGCCGGCTCGTTCTCCGTGTACTGGGTCGGCAGCAGCTTCAGGTTCGGGTGCTTGCGGATCTCGTCCTCGAAGCCCTTGGCCCGCTCGTCGGTGGTGGAGGTGCCCGCCTTGGTGTTCAGCGCCAGCACCGAACCCGGCTTGCCGCCCAGCAGCTGCGCCAGGGTCTGCGCCGCCAGCTGACCGCCGGCGTAGTTGTCCGATGACAGCGAGGTGACCGCGATGGAGCGGTCCTCGAGGGCGGTATCGACCTCCACGACCTGGATGCCGTTGCCCTTCGCCTGCTGCAGCGGCGCGGCCAGCGCCTTGTCGTCGGTCGGGGCGATGATCACCGAACCCGGTTTGCCGCTGACGATGCCGCCCAGGATCTGCGACTGCTCGGCCTGCTCGAACTTCTCCGGGGCCTGCACGTTGAGCTGGTACCCCTGCGCCGCGGCTTCCTGCTGCGCGGCGCACTCGATGGAGACGTAGAACGGTTCACCGCGCTGACCGGTGATCAGGGCCAGGTTCTTGTTGTTCGGATCGGTCTGCCCGCCGGTGCCACCGATCTGCCCGGAACCGCATCCGGCCAGCAGCAGCGCAGCGGCGCCGAGCGCCAACAGCCCCTTGAGCGATCTCATCGAAACGACCTCCACACGACTCTGTGTTGAAAAAGGCTCTGGTTTCAAAGGATTTCGGGTTCAACGATTGTTGCGGGCTCGACGCCGCCGCTGGTCCAGGTAGACAGCGGCGACCAGGACCGCCCCGACGGCGATCGGCTGCCAGAACGGGCGAACACCGGCCATCACGAACCCGGCGTCGAGCACCGCCGGGATGAAAATGCCGATGACGCTGCCGAGAACCGACCCGATGCCGCCGAACAGGCTGGTTCCGCCCAGCACCACGGCGGCGATCGAGTTCAGGTTGTCGTTGCTGTGGCCGCTGATCGTGGTCGTGCCGAAGTAGGCCAGCGACATGAAACCGGCCAGCCCGGCCAGCACACCGGTCAGGGTGTAGACCGCGATGAGGTGGCGGGTCACCTTGATCCCGCTGCGCCTCGCGGCTTCGGCGTTGGAACCGATCGCGTAGGTGTAGCGGCCGAAAGCCGTGGTGTGCAGCAGCCACATCGCCAGCAGCGTGATGATCGCGGCCAAGATCACCAGGTTCGGCACCACCGCGAAGGACGTTCCGGTGCCGAGCGTGGTGCGCAGCGCGGAGGGAACCGTGCGCACGTCGATGCCGTTGGTCAGCAGCTGCGCGGCACCCAGCGCAGCGCCGAACGAGCCGAGCGTGACGATCAGCGCGGGCACCCGCGCCACCGCCACCAGCAGCCCGTTGAGCAGGCCCCACACAGCGCCACCGAACAGCGCGGCGACCAGGCCGATCGCGATGACGCTCCAACCCGCGCCGGTCGCGTCGCCGCCGCTGAGCGACTCCATCGTCATGGCCGACACGACCCCGGCGAACACCAGCACCGAGCCCACCGACAGGTCGATGCCGGAGGTGGTGATCACGAAGGTCATGCCGACGGCGAGCATCAGCAGCGGCGCCGCCTGAACCAGCAGGTTCTGCACGTTGAACAGGGTCAGGAACGCGTCCGGGCGCAGTGCGCTGAACAGCGCGCACAGCACCACCAGCACCAGACCGGTCCACACCGTGTTGGAACCGGCCAGTCGCGAGCGCAGGCTCGAGGCGGGTTCGTCCGGCGCCTGCTGAGCGGAGGTCTCGTCGGAGGTCTTCTGCGGGTTGGGCATCAGCTCGCGTCCTCCTGGGACAGGGCCCCGGTCATCGCACCGACCAGGTCCTCCAGCTCGGCTTCTGCGGCGTTGAACCGGGCCACCCGGCTGCCCAGGCGCAGCACCTCGACCCGGTCGGCGACCGAGAGGACCTCGGGCATGTTGTGGCTGATCAGCACGACGGCCATGCCGGTGTCGCGCACCCGGCGGACGACGTCGAGGACGCGTTCGCGCTGCACCACGCCCAGCGCGGCGGTCGGTTCGTCGAGGAACACCAGGCGGCTCGCCCACGCCACCGACCGGGCCACCGCGACGCTCTGGCGCTGGCCACCGGACAGCGCACCGATGGGCACCGACAGGTCCGGCAGCGACACCCCGAACTTGGCGAACTGCTCGGTGGCTTCGGTGCGCATCTTGGCCTTGTCGAGCATGCCGAGCTTGCCGAGCAGGCCGGGCAGCCGGATCTCGCGTCCCAGGAACAGATTCGCGGCCGGATCCAGGTCCGGTGCCACGGCCAGGTCCTGGTACGCGGTCTCGATGCCGTGACCGCGCGCCGCGGTCGGGGAATCCAGTGACACGGGCTTTCCCTCGACCAGGATCTGGCCCGAGTCCGGTTGCTCCACCCCGGACAGGCACTTCACCAGGGTCGATTTGCCCGCACCGTTGTCACCGATGAGCGCGACCACTTCACCGGGGTGAACGGTGAAGGAGGCCCCCCGCAGCGCTTCCACGCTGCCGTAGCGCTTGACGAGGTCACGTGCTTCGAGAAGGGGTTCTGTCATGCGTGGCTCCCAGCTGACGGAGGTCTGCACAGCACGGTGGTGAGGTCGCCTTCGAGGCGGGACTGCCCGGCGGCGTGCGGCACGACGGCGGTGGTTCCGCGGCGCAGCGGCACATGGGAACCATCCGCGCAGTGCAGTTCTCCGCTGCCGTCGAGCACGATCAGCACGCCGAAGGACGGGTCGAGTTCGGCCGAGCCGTGCAGGCGGTCGGCGCGGAAGAACGGTGCGGCGTCATCGGCGAGCAGCGGAACGCGCCCTTCACCCACATCACCCGTGCGCTTGATCAACGACGACAGGAGCGCGTCGTCGAAACCGGAGCGGTTGACCGTCTCCAGCGCGGTCGTGGTCTCCAGGCCGAGGAACGCGCCTTCGGCGTCGGACAGGAATCCCTGCCATTCCAAGGTGATCGAGAAGTCGGTGGGCTGCTGCAACTCCACGATGAACACCCCGGCGCCGATGGCGTGCGGAGTGCCCGCGGGCACGTGGACCGTGTCACCCGGCTTGACCGGGATCTCGTTGAGCGAGCCCAGCATCGCCGAGGAGTCCTGGGTGCGAACCCACTCGGCCACCACCTCCGGCGCCACGTCGTCCCGGAACCCCAGGTACACCACGGGGTTCGCGCCGCTGGTGCCCACCACAATCCAGGCTTCGGTCTTGCCGAACCGCGATCCCAGGTGCCGCTTGGCGAACCCGTCATCGGGGTGGCAGTGCACCGGCAGCCGCTGCCCGGCGTCGAGCAACTTCACCAGCAGCGCCGTGCTGTCGCCGAAGGCCGACACGTGCTCGGCGCCCAGCCAGGAGCGCGGATCGGCGCTGACGACGTCGCGCAGCAGCCGCCCGTCGGGCAGTCGCGACAGTCCGGACTCCTCCTGTCCGAACCGGGTGGTGGTGGAGGCGACCCAGTCTTCTGGGCCGAACTCGCGGTCATCTCCGCCGCCGCGCAGCGCGGCGATCGACGCGCCACCCCGGTAGAACTGCCGGGGCTGGTTCGCCGGCAGCACGGTTGCCTGCGCGGATGGTGAACTGTGGACGGAACTCAACGAACTACCTCTCCAGATCCTCGGACCAGCAGCCTGGTCGGGACGACGACGCGACCGGGCGGCGAGGTGTCGCCGTCCAGTCGCGCGAACAGCAACTCGGCCGCGGACTTGCCCAACGCCCAGGTGTCGTGGGTGACCACGGTGATCGGTGGGTCCAGCAGGTCGGCGAGCTCGAAGTCGTCGAAGCCCACCAGTGCTGGGCGCGACGGCCGTCCGGCCAGGGCGCGCAGCGCGTGAACGGTGATCCGGTTGTTGCCGGTGACCAGCGCGGTGGCCTCGCGCAGCGGGCCGGACAGCGCGTCGGCGACGGAGGCGTCGGTGTGCGGGCCCATCACGACCAGCTCGGCGTCGAACGGAACACCGGCTTGGGCGCAGCCCTCGCGGAACCCCCGGAGCCGTTCGGCGGCGGTGTGGATCTCGGGGGCGTCACCGAGGAACGCGATGCGGCGGTGGCCGTGGTCGGCGAGGTGCCGGGCCGCCTGCGCGGTGCCGCCGGCGTTGTCGATGAGCACCGAGTCGGCGTCGAGGTTGCCCGGCGGGCGGTCGACGAACACCACCGGTGTTCCCGCGTTGATCTCGTGAGCGATGTATCCATGCCGGTGACCTGCGGGAACGACGATGAGGCCGTCGACGCGGCGTGCGCAGAACTCGAGCACGAGCTCCCGCTCGCGCGTCGGGTCCTCGTCGGAGGAACCGGTGAGCACCTGCTTGCCCTGCATGCGGGCGACTTCCTCCACCGCGCGGGTCAGCACCGAGTAGAAGGGGTTGGCCAGGTCTTCCAGGACGAGGCCGAGGGTGCCGGTTCCGGTGCCGCGCCGGAGGTTGCGGGCGCTGATGTTGCGGCGGAACCCGAGCTGGTCGATCGCGGACAGCACGCGCTGCGCGGTCGCCGGGTGCACGCCGGCCTCGGCGTTGACCACGCGGGAGACCGTCTTGACGCTCACGCCGGCCAGCCGCGCGACGTCGGTCATGGTGGCGCGGCGGACGTTCCTCGAGTCAGACAACGTTGTCATGGCGAGCCGGATTGGACCTCACGGATGAGCGTCCTGTCAATGTCCGGTGCCCGTTCCTGCTGCGCCTGGCCGCCGGGAATCGGCCGTCCGGCTCAAGCGCGGTGAAGGTCGCGATCCTCGCCCGCAGTCGCGGGGTGGTGACAGGAAAGTTCCCTTCCTCGCGGCTCAAGGGCGCTCGCGTGGCGCGGTCAAGGCCTCGGACGGCGTAACCGGCGGGCCGGTTCGGCGCTCGGCGGTGTCCAAAAACGACAGGAACGGTGCTGCGCGTTGACCTCGGCCACGGCTGCCCGCGACGGTGGTGCCGCGTGGCTTGACAAGGTTGTCCAGGTGCGGAGAAGACGATGCTTCCAGGCATGTCCAGAAGGTCCGTGTTGCGCGCGTTGGGTGCGGCGGCGGTCGCGGGTGGGATGTTCTCGACCACCTCCGGCCAGGCCTCGGCGAGAGGGAGGTGGAAGCCGGTCGCCGATGCTGTCCGCGAGGAATACCTGTGGGCGTGGCGCCACTACGTCGAGCGCGCCCTCGGCGCCGACCACATCAAGCCGATCTCCGGTGGCCGGGAGGACTTCTTCGTCGAGGGCCACTCGGTCGGGCTGAGCCTCGTCGAGGCGGTGGACACCTTGTGGTTGATGGAGGCCGACGCTGAAGTCGCCCGGGCCGTGCAGTGGATCGTCGACCACCTGGACTTCGACGTCGACGCGCCGTTCCAGGTCTTCGAGACCAACATCCGCATGGTCGGCGGGCTCGCCGCCGCCTACCACTGCACCGGCGATCCTCGGCTGCTCGAGCGGGCCGAGGACGTCGCGGACCGGATGCTCCCGGCCTTCACCGAGTCGCCGACCGGCCTGCCGTACCGGTACGTGAACCTGGCGACCGGGCAGGTGAGCGATCCCGAGACCAACATCGTCGAGATCGGCACCTACATCGCGGAATTCGGCGTCCTGTCGCGGTGGACGGGGGCAGCCGCTACTACGACCGGGCGAAACGCGCGCTGCGCGTCGCCTACGACGAGCGCACCGAACTCGGCCTGCTGCCGCACGACATCAACGCCGAGACCGGGCAGTGGCGCAACCGCCAGGCGACCGTCGGGCCGCCCGGCGACTCGTACTACGAGTACCTCTGGGACGGCTACCGGCTCTTCGGCGATCCCGAGCTCAAGCAGTGGTACGGCACGCTCACCGAGGCGATCTTGGCGCGCCAGGCCGAGCGCCGGGACGGGTTGCTGTGGTTCCCGCAGGTCGACGCGTTCACCGGGGAGGGCCTCAGCCGGGAGCAGAGCGTCCTCGCCGGCTTCTACGCGGGACTGCTCGCCGAATCCGGGCACCTTGCCGAAGGGCGCGCCTACCACGACGCCTTCAACGTCGTGCAGGACCGGTTCGGCGTGATCCCGACCTTCGTCGACTACTCGACGATGACGGCCACCCGCGTGGACAACGCCCTGCGGCCGGAGTTCGCCGACTCAGCGCTGATGCTGTGGCTGGCCACCGGCGACGAGGTGTTCCGCGAACGCGCCCACGTCCACTTCAAGAACATGGTCGCCACGTCCAAGACCACCTACGGATTCGCGTCCCTGACCGACGTCACCGCCAAGCCACCGTCCCAAGAGGACTCCTGCCCGGGCTACTGGTGGTCGGAGCAGATGAAGTACTACTGGCTGCTGTTCTCCGACACCCCGCGCCTGGACTACGAGGACCACTACCTCAGCACCGAGGCCAACCTGCTGCGCGGGGCGCGGCGCTGAGCTGTGGATGGGAACCTTCCTGTCACCGCAGTGCGCGAAAGGTTCCCATCCTCGCGCCGGCGGCGCGGATACCCTGGGGTCATGGCCGATCATGTGCAGGTGGTCACCACCACCGACTCCGAGGAGTCCGCTGCCGCGCTCGCCAGGGGTGTCGTGGAGGCACGGCTGGGGGCGTGCGTGCAGGTCGTCCCGATCCGCAGCTTCTACGTGTGGGACGGTGCGGCGCAGGACGATCCGGAGTGGCAGCTGCAGATCAAGACCTCCGGTGACCGGTTGGACCCCCTCATCGCGCACCTTCGCGCCCATCACGGCTACGACGTTCCGGAGATCATCGCGACTCCGATCATCGGCGGGAACCCCGGCTACCTGTCGTGGGTCGACGAGCAGACCACTCCGGCGTCCGGGTGACGCGCGCCACCGGGCACACTCGCTGGAGGTGCCGTGCTAATCGGAAGTGGGGTCGACGTGCCGCGTAGCTATGGCGGGTGGTTCCGGCTGGTGGCGATCGCCGAGGCGTTGTCCTGGGCGGGACTGCTGGTGGCGATGGCGTTCAAGTACGGGCTCGGGTGGCCGCTGGGAGTGACCGTCATGGGCTCGATCCACGGCGCCATGTTCACCGCTTACGTGGTGATCGCGCTGGTCGTGTTCAGCCCGCTGCGCTGGCGCTTCTGGACGCTGGCGATCGCGCTGGTGGCCTCGGTGCCGCCGCTGGCCACGGTGTGGTTCGAGCGCTGGGCCAACGGTCGCGGGCTGCTCACCGAGCCCGATTCGGATGCCCCGACGTTCTGGGGGCGCGTGCGCTACGTGCTCAAGGAGCTGAACTAGAAGTCGCCGGCCGCGTGCCGGACCTTGCCGAGCAGTTCGGTGAGCTGCTGGGTCTGGCGCTCGGTGATGCCGCCGAGCCCGAAGTCGATCTCGTTGACGGCGTCGGTGGCCTTCTTCATCAGGTACCGGCCCTCTTCGGTGATCTCCACCAGGGTGGTGCGCCGGTCGGTCGGGTGCGGCACGCGCCGGACCAGGCCGTCCTGCTCGAGCCGGTCGACGATGTTGGTGACGCTGGTGGGGTGCAGCTGCAGCCGGTCGCCCATCACGCGCATCGGCAGGCTGCCGCGTCGGGAGAACGTCAGCAGCACCAGGGCCTCGTAGCGGGCGAAGGTCAGGTTGTGCGGGCGCAGGGCGTTGTCGACGGCGGACTGCAGGATCTGCTGCACGCGCATCACGCTGGTCACCGCGGCCATCGTCGTCGACGGGCCGATCCGCTCTGCCCAGATCTCTGCCGCGCGCGCGATGGGGTCGAAGGGCAGTGGACCACGGGAGCTCATAGCGCTCGACGCTAGCAGCGAGAGCGAGCGAGCCGGATGGCTGTGCTGCTACTACTTGGCGTGGGATTCATTTCAGGTGGACCAACCGATGGGAGCGGACGTGCTGGTGGCCTTCAGTGTTGCCCCGAGCGGGGCCGGTGAGAGCGATGGTGTCAGCGAGGCGGTGGCCGCGGCGGTGAAGGTGGTCCGGGAATCGGGCCTGCCGCACGAGACGACCTCGATGTTCACCACGATCGAAGGTGAGTGGGACGAGGTCATGGACGTCGTCAAGCGCGCCACCGAGGCGGTGTCGGCGCACGCCCCGCGAACCAGCCTGGTGCTCAAGGCCGACATCCGTCCCGGGCACACCGGGCAGCTGCGGGCCAAGGTGGAGCGGGTCGAAGAACATCTCCGCGAACAGTAGGTGAACGCGAAGCGGGGGTGGTGTCGTCGTCGACACCACCCCCGCGATCACGTCAGGCTGCGACTGACGTCAGCCCTCCGGGTGGTCGACCACCGGGGCGTTGACGCACTCGCTGCTCTGCGGCGACAGAATCGGGACGACGACGCCGATCGCGGCACCCACGTTGTTGCCGCAGGCCTGCACCGGGACGGCGCTGATGTTGTTGTCGTCCAGCAGGTTGACGCCGTCGTTGTCGGCGGTGTCCGCGAACGCGGTGCTGCCCAGGGTCACGATGCTGAGGGCGGCGACGCCGGCGGCGCCGGCAACACGGGTTGCAATACGCACTGTTTCGAACCTCTCGTTGAACTACTGGCCGAAGGTCCCCCACGAGAGACCCCGAAGCCCGCGAGGAGACGCACAGTCCCTCGACGGGCTCTGTGTCCTCTTCGGCGATCACTGCGGGGGGACATGAGGGTTTGATCGCCTACACCACCTTTTCGAGTGGTTTCGTTCACCGGTTCGAATTGATCTTTGCTGTTCCGGGCGTGTCTGGTTGAGCGCATTCGGTAACCCGGCCCGCTGCCCGGAAGTGACCTTGAGCCGCGCGGTGCGAGGAAGGTCGCCCTCATCGCACTCCCACGCACCACGCCGCTGGTCGGACGTGTCAGGATGGAACCGTGACGAGGCCGGATCCACGCCAGAACGCAGCAGCGATGTCCGCCGCGATGGCGGGCGCAGTCGACCTGTCGGCTCTCAAGAGCCGCGCCGAGGTCGCCAACTCCACCGCGCAGCCGCCGAGCGGTGGCGGCGACGGTGCGGCCGGTGAACCGCACCCGGCGATCATCGAGGTCACCGAGGCCGACTTCCAGGCCGAGGTGGTCGAGCGGTCCCTGCAGGTGCCGGTCGTCGTCGACCTGTGGGCGACCTGGTGCGAGCCGTGCAAGCAGCTGTCCCCCGCGCTGGAGAAGCTCGCGCGCGAGGGCAACGGCGCCTGGGTGCTGGCCAAGATCGACGTCGACGCCAACCCGCGCATCGCGCAGCTGTTCCAGGTGCAGTCGGTGCCGATGGTGATCGCGGTGGCCGGTGGACAGCCGGTCGACGGTTTCGCCGGCGCCCAGCCCGAACCGCAGCTCCGCGAGTGGATCGGACAGCTGCTCAACGCCCTGCGCGACCAGCTGCCCGGCATCCGCGCCGCCGAGGAGGGCGCGGCCGGGGCCGAGCCCGAAGAGGAGCCCGAGGACCCGCGGTTCACCGCGGCCGAGGACGCCCTGGAGAAGGGCGACTTCGCCGGTGCCGAGGCCGCCTACCAGCAGATCCTCGACAGCGAGCCGAACAACGAGCAGGCCAAGGCGGCCCTCGTGCAGGTGCGCTTCATGGCGCGCGCCGAGCAGGCCGACCCGTCCGCGATCGAGCGCGCCGACGCGTCCCCGGACGACCTCGACGCCCAGATCGCGGCCGCCGACGCGGAGGTCGCGTTCGGCAAGGTCGACGAGGGCTTCGCGCGCCTGATCCAGACCGTCAAGCGCACCTCGGGCGACGATCGCGACCGGGTTCGCACGCACCTGGTCGAGCTGTTCGAGATCTTCCCGGAGGGGGACGAGCGGGTCGCCAAGGCTCGTCGCAACCTCGCCAGCGCGCTGTTCTGACCTTCACCTCGCGGGCGCCCTCGGAACCTCCCACGGGTTCCGGGGGCGCCCGCGTTTCACCGCGCGAGAGGCTCCCCTCCTCGCCGATCCCACCGGGGCCGGGTGATCAGGCCGGGACCACGAGGCGCTCGCGGAGCGCGGTCAGGCCGTCCTCGCCGAGACCCGCCGCCCGCAGGTGGTCGGCGAAGTCGCGGCCGCCGACGACCTCGTCGAGGACGTCTCGTTCGGTGGTGCCCTGCTGGGCGAGGAACTCCCGGATCTTCGGGGTGTCGTCGCCCAACCCGGCCGCGGCGCACAGCTCCGCGCGGCGCTGGTGGCTGAGCGCGTAGTCCTCGGCGATGTCGGCCGCGCTCACCCCGAGCGAAGCCAGCAGGACCAGGACGATCAGCCCGGTGCGGTCCCGGCCGCTGCCGCAGTGCACCAGCACCCCGCCCGGTTCGGCGTGCACCAGGGAACTGACGACGTCACCGACGAGTCCGGGGAAGCGGTCGAGGAACGGCCCGTAGTACAGCGGAGGTCACGAGAAGGCCCCGCCCCAGCGCTGCCAGAACTCGGTGTCCGACGGGTCGTCCAGCGGGATCCGGATCGTGGTCAGGCCGGTGGGACGTGGTGCGCGCTCGGTTTCGTCCTCGCCGGTCAGGTCGATGACCGTGCGCATCCCGTGCTGCCACAAACCTTCCCAGCCCGCGGCGGTCAGCGCGGCAGGGTGCTCGGCGCGCACCACGGCACCCCAGCGGATCAGCCCACCTCGGGCGGGCAGAACTCCCAGATCACGAGCGTTGCGGAAGCCGTCGAAGTCCAGAACCCGTTGTCGACTCATGCCCCGGAGACGTGCGGGCGCGGTCCGGGGTTGTGGGTGAAGGGGGTCAGCCGTCGTACTTGGTGCTGCACGGCGCGAGGCCTTCCTGCACGCCGACGCGGAAGGCCTCCACCCGCGCGAAACCGACCGGGACCTGGTCTCCCTTGACGTTCGCCGAGATCAGGCTCTCCTCGCCGAGCAGCGCGGACACCCCCTCGTCGATGTCGTCGGGCACGATCCGCAGCTTGCCGACAGGATTGCGCTGCCCGATCGGGTCTTCCACCAGCAGGCCGCTCCAAGCGCCCACCATGCACGCGGTGCGCAGCCCGGCGGCCTCGTCGTCGAGCCGGTACCCGGCCGACTTCTGCACCGACAGCGCGTACCGGGAGGCGATCTGGGCGTAGGCGGCGAAATCGCCGTAGCCGGCGGACTGGCTCGCCTTGTTCGGCGGAGTGGCGATCTCGCGCAGTTCCGGGACGTTCAGCGAGATCGTGTTCGTCTCCGTGCAGTAGGAAGCCGGCGAGGTCGGTTGCCGTCCGGAGCAGGTCTTGGGCTCGGAGACGACCCTCGGCGGCTCGGCGCCGGTGTCCCGGAACACCGCCCGCAGGCTCTCCTCCACCGCGCGCAGGCTCTTGTCATCGATGGGCAGCTCGGTTTCCTGCTGGGTGGGCTTCCAGTTCTGGAACAGCGTCGTGCGCTTCTTGACCTCGTCGCTGGTCATCTTCGCGCACCGCTCGGGGCCCTCGCTGAAGCCGTACTGGAAGGCGCTGACCCGGTCGAAGGCCGTGCCGTGCGCGTTGCTGCCGGTGAAGTCGGAGGTTCCGGGGGAGTCGCGGATGAAGTTGAGCACGCCCATGACCTCGTTGAGGCCCGAGCCGGTGGAGACCTGGAAGTACTGCGAAGAACCCTCGGCCACGTGCCGGAAGTAGGCGCCGGTGAAGCAGTCCGCCTGCTGCTCGAGCACGATCACGGGATCGTTCTGCCCAGCGGTGCCCGCCCGGTGCTGCACGGCGTGACCCATCTCGTGCGCCAGCACGGTCACCACCGCGAGCGGGCCGAAGCTGTTGTTGAGCTCGGGCAGCAGCTCTCCGCGATCCCAGGCGACCAGGTCCTCGGGCGGGCAGTAGAAGGCGTTGACCATCCCACCGGTGCTCTGCCCGCACAGCGGGGCGCCGGGAGCCGCTGAGTCGTAGGAGATCAGTCGTTTGACGGGCTCGAACTTCTTGCCGCCGAAGGCCTCTGGGAAGGCCTCAGCCCAGTAGGCGTCGACGTCGGCGACCGCGTTGCGCGCCAGCTCGTCCATCTCGCCGTTGTCGGTGCCCTCCACCGCGAGCGGAGCCTGCGGGGCGCCTTCCTTCGGCCCGCTCGGACCGTCGGCTGCGGGGAGCCCGGCCACGCTGGTCGTCGAGTAGCCGCCCAGCGTCGTGGGAACGCCGCTGATGACCTGCGAGCACCCGCTGACCAGCGTCGCGCAGGTGAATGCCGAGACCACGGCACCGAGGATCCGCTTCCGCCGCCGGCTTACCGTCGCCACCACTCCACGCGCCCCATCTCGCTGCCGGTACCGAACTCGTTCGCGCCGGGCCGGTCACGCGGCCCGGTCTTCGCGCAGCAGCCTATCGGGTGACCGATCTTCGTCACGGCCGATCTCGGCCGCCGCCGGTCGCGAATGACAGGAAGGTTCCCATGCTCACCTCGGAGCGGTGGGCGGGTGTGACAGGAAGGTTCCCCTCCTCAGCTCAGGCACCCGCCCGCGCCGGAGCGCAACCCGTCGCGGAAGGCCGCGATCCGGTCGGAACCGCTCATCGGTTCGCCGCCGCGGGAGACCGCGTCGGATTCCAGGACGACCTGCACCGCCTCGTCCAGGTCGCCGGGGGACAGGTTCGGTTGGTCGGCGGTGAAGGAGCCGGTCAGGCAGGTGATGGCGGATCCGGTGGGGCGGTGGCCGAGTTCGGTCAGCGCTGCCAGCGCGTAGCGGGAGGCCAGGAGCGTGGTGACCGCCTGGTCGCCGATGTCGTCGTGCGTGCGGGCCAGCGCTGCCGGATCCGCGGTGACCGTCGGCGGCGCCGGGCAGTAGCCGACCGGGCCGCTCGCCCCGGGACATCCGGTGGAACGCGACGGAGGGACCCATCGTCCGCCCTGCTCGGTGACGGCGGTCCGGAAGTAGTCGTCGATCGCGGTGGTGTCCAGGACCGATGTCAGGGGAGCGTTGCGGTCGTCGTCGACCGGTTCGGCCACGTGGCTCTCGCTCACCTGGGTGCAGCCGCGCGGGCCGCCGGTGAAGCCGTGCTGGAAGGCCGTCACCCGGTCGAAGGCGGTGCCGTGGCCGCTGGTGCCCACCGGGTCGCGGAAGACCGTGATGGCGCGCAGCCCGTCGTCGAGCCGGTCCGGTGTGGTGCGCAGGTGCGGGGCGTGGCCGTCGGAGACCCAGCGGAGGAACGATCCCGCGTAGCAGTCGGCCATCGATTCCAGTCGCAGCGGTTCGCCTTCGGCGAGACCGGCTCGCTGCTGCACGGCGTGCCCGATCTCGTGGGCCAGCACCACCGCCACCGCCGTGTCCCCGTAGTGCTCGCGCAGCACAGGCAGCAGCGCGGCGCGGTCCCAGGCGATGGCGTCCACCGATTGGCAGTAGTACGCGTTGCCCTCGACCTCCTGCGGGCTGGACGCGCAAGGCGGAGCGGTGCCGGTGGCGTTGCCGGTGTCGACCGAGAAGAACCCGCCGTCGAGGTCCCGCCAGGGCCCGCCGAACGCGGCCGGGTAGGCCTGCGCCCAGTAGGCCTGCACGTCGGTCACGACGGTGGCCGCCAGCCGGTCGGTGCCGCCGCGGTCGGTGCCGTGCACGAACGCCGGATCGACCGTGGGTTCCGCCACATCCGGTGGTGCGGCCGGGGTCGTGCAGGCGCTGATAATCAGCCCGACGGTTGCCGCGACAAGTCCGAATGCACGCACGCGCCCCAGCTTCCCACCCGTCTCGGGGACGGCGGGGGCGCTGGTGCGCATCGCACGCGAGCGTGTCGAGCGAGATATGGTCCGCTCCCGTGAGAGCCGTCCACCGCTTTACCGTCCGGGCCCACCTGCCCGAGCCGCTCAGCGCTCTGGGCAAGCTGGCGACCAACCTGCGCTGGGCGTGGCACCCGCCCACCCAGGACCTGTTCTCGGCGGTCGACCCGCAGGTGTGGGCTGGGGTGGGAGCTGATCCGCTGCGGCTGCTGGCGGAGGTGCCCGCCGAGCGGTTGCGCCAGCTCGCCGGTGACGAGGACTTCCTCGCGCGCACCCGCGCGGTCGGTGATGACCTGCGCCGCTACCTCACCGTGCCGCGCTGGTACCAGCAGCGGCAGGACGAGGGCGCCGAGCTGCCCGCCTCGATCGCCTACTTCTCGATGGAGTTCGGTCTCACCGAGGCGCTGCCGAACTACTCCGGCGGGCTCGGCGTGCTCGCGGGTGATCACCTGAAATCGGCTTCCGACCTCGGGGTTCCCCTGATCGGGGTCGGTTTGCTCTACCGCTCGGGCTACTTCCGGCAGGGCCTGTCGTCGGAGGGCTGGCAGGTCGAGCACTACCCGGTGATCGACCCTCGCGGCCTGCCGCTGGAGGTGCTCACCGACGAGGACGACCGGCCGGTCGTGGTGAAGGTCGCCATGCCCGCGGGACGCACCCTGCACGCGCGGGTCTGGAAGGCGCAGGTCGGCCGGGTTCCGCTGCTGCTGCTCGACAGCGACCTGCCGGACAACGACGACGACCTGCGGGGCACCACCGACCGGCTCTACGGCGGCGACGCCGAGCACAAGATCCGCCAGCAGATCCTCGCCGGCATCGGCGGGGTGCGGGCGGTGCGCGCCTACTGCCGGCTCACCGGCCATCCGCAGCCCGAGGTGTTCCACACCAACGAGGGGCACGCGGGCTTCCTGGGCCTGGAGCGGATCCGGGAGTTGCAGGCCGACCCGGGACTGGAGTTCGACCAGGCCACGGCCGCGGTGCGGGCGGGGACCGTGTTCACCACGCACACCCCGGTCCCGGCTGGCATCGACCGGTTCCCGGTGGACCTGGTGCGGCACTACTTCGACGACGGCGCGGAGCGGCCACTGCTGCCCGGGGTGCCCTCGGATCGGGTGCTGGCGCTGGGCGCCGAGGACAACCCGGGCATGTTCAACATGGCGCACATGGGGTTGCGGCTGGCGCAGCGCGCCAACGGGGTCTCGGAGCTGCACGGCGAAGTGATCCGCAAGATGTTCCGCAACCTGTGGCCGGGGTTCGGGGTGGAGGAGGTCCCGATCCGGTCGGTCACCAACGGCGTGCACGGCCCGACGTGGTCGGCTCGCGAACTCGGCAAGTTGCTGGGCGAGTCCGAGATGGACAGCGGTGCCGGGTTGCGCGGGATGGAACCGGTCAGCGATTCGCTGCTGTGGGAGCTGCGGTGCTCGCTGCGCCAGCGGCTGATCGACGAGGTGCGGCGCCGATTGCGCATCGCTTGGCAGCAGCGCGGCGCCTCGGACCTGGAGCTGGGCTGGTGCGACTCGGTTTTCGACCCCGAGGTGCTCACGATCGGTTTCGCGCGGCGGGTTCCCACCTACAAGCGGGCGACGCTGATGTTGCGCGACACCGACCGGTTGCGAGAGCTGCTGCTGGACTCCGAGCGGCCGGTGCAGATCGTGGTGGCGGGCAAGTCGCACCCGGCGGACGAGGGCGGCAAGGCGATGATCCAGCGGATCGTGCGCTTCGCCGACAGCGCTGATGTGCGGCACCGGATCGTGTTCCTGCCGGATTACGACATGTCGCTGGCCCGCTACCTGGTGTCGGGCTGCGACGTGTGGCTGAACAACCCGGTGCGCCCGCTGGAGGCGTGCGGCACGTCGGGGATGAAGGCCGCGCTCAACGGGGTGCTGAACCTGTCGGTGCGCGACGGTTGGTGGGACGAGATGTACGACGGCCGCAACGGGTGGGCGATCCCCAACGCCGACGGGGTCACCGACCCGAACCGTCGCGACGACCTGGAGGCCGCGGCGCTGTACGAGCTGATCTCCGAGCACGTGGCGCCGATGTACTACGAGCGCAACAGCGACGGCGTGCCCGGCAAGTGGATGTCGATGGTGCGGCACACCCTGGCCACGTTGGGGCCGCGGGTGCAGGCGTCGCGGATGATCCGCGAGTACGTCGACGGGCACTACACGCCGGCCGCGCAGTCGATGCGCGCGATGTCGGAGGACGGTTTCCGCGGCGCGCGGGAGATCGCCGACTACCGGGCGCGGCTGCAGGCGGCCTGGAACCGGGTGCGGGTCGGGGACACCGAGATGTCGGTGGACCACGGGACGCCGCTGCTGGGCGGTCAGGTCACGGTGCGGGCCAGGGTGGACCTGGCGGGCCTCGATCAGTCCGATGTGGACGTCGAGGTCGTGGTGGGCCGGGTCGACGACAACGACGTGCTGCACGACTTCGTGACCGCGTCGATGAAGCCCATCGGTGATGGTCGCTACGCGGCCGCCGTGACCCTCCCGCACGCCGGTCCCGCCGGTTACAACGTGCGCGTCCTGCCCCGGCACCCGCTGCTGTCGGAACCGGCGGAACTGGGCAAGGTCGTCCTCGCCGGCTGAGTTCGCGCGTGTGCGTTCAGCGCGCCCGGCGGAGTCCGACTGCCCCGAGGGCCAGGAAGATCAGCGCCGTGGTGCACACGCCCGCCCAGCCGTGCAGGCCGTAGGCGAAGCTGCCCGCGGCCGAGCCGGTGGCGCCCGCCAGGAACGTCGAGAGCATGAAGATCGTGTTCAAACGGCCACCGGCCGCGGGGTTCACCGACAGCGCGGCGTTCTGGTTCGCGGCCTGGCCGACCTGGAGTCCGATCGGCACGGCTGCGGTGCCGATCAGCAGGGCCGTCAGCGAACTCGTGCCCAGGAACAGCACGAGCGAGGCGAACGCCAGCGCGGCCAGCCCGAGCGCCCCGACCAGCCGTGGCCCGCGGCGGTCGACCACCTTGCCAGCGGCGGGGGCCAGTGCGGCGCTGAGCAGACCGAGCAGTCCGACGAGTCCGGCCTCGGCGACGGTGAACCCGTGCGGCGGTGCGGTGAGCACCAGCGCGAGCGTCGTCCAGACGGCGTTGAACGCGGCGAAGCTCCCCGCTTGGCGCAGGCACGCTCGGCGGAGACCGGGTTCGCTGCGCAGGTAGCCGGGGAGCGAGCGCAGCAGGGACCAGTAGTTCACCGGTTCCCGCCGCCCGTCGCTGGGCAGCGCGCGAACCGTCCACAACCCCACGATCAGCGTCAGCGCCGCCGCGACGGCGAAGACCGATCGCCAGCCCAGCGCCCCGGCGAGCTGGCCGGAAACGACGCGGGCGCCCATGATTCCGGTGATCAGCCCGGCCTGCACCCAGGACATGGCGGTGCCGCGCTGGGCGGGGTCGGCCAGCTGCACGACCAGCGGGATCAGGATCTGCGGCACGACGGTGGTCACCGCCGCCAGGCCTGCCAACACCGCGAGCACCGGAAGGGAAGGTGCGAGGGAACTTCCCACCAGCAGCAGCGCGGTGAGGACGCTGAGCGCGCCGACCATCTTCCGGCGGTCGGCGCTGTCGCCGAGGGGGATGACGAACAGCAGGCCGGCCGAGTAGCCGAGCATCGCCGTGGTCACGACGATGCCGGCGCTCTGCGCGGTGGCGCCGAACGTTTCGGCGATGGGGCCGATGATCGGCTGCGCGAGGTAGATGTTGGCGACGGTGATGCCGGCGCACAGCGCGGCGGCGAACAGCAGTCCGCGGCTGAGGCGGCCGGTGTCGGGGACGACGGCGGTCATCTGCTCTCCGCAGGAAGTGGTGTAACCAACTGGTTGGTTACATTCTGGTTCGGGTGCGGATTCGTGTCAACCAGGTGGCTGGTCACGGCGGTACAGTGCCGCTGTGTCCCGCAACGCCGAAGCCACCAAGGCCCGGATCTTCCAGGCCGCGACGACCGAGTTCGCCGAGCACGGCATCGCAGGCGCCCGCGTTGACCGCATCGCCAAGCAGGCCCAGGCCAACAAGCAGCTGATCTACGCCTACTTCGGCAGCAAGGACGCCCTGTTCAGCGCAGTCCTGGAAGCGGCGATGGCCGAACTCGCCGCCGAGGTCCCCATCGACGGCGAGGACCTCCCCGGATACGTCGACCGCCTCGCCGCCTACCACTCGGCCAACCCGCACGTCATGCGGCTGCTGATGTGGGAATCGCTGGAGCGCGGCGAGAGCGGAGTCGTCGCCGAGTCCGATCGCGCCGAGCACTACCGCGACAAGGTCGACGCCGTCCGCCGGGCCCAGCGCACGGGCGCGGTCACCGAAGCCATCGACCCGGGCATGCTCGTCCTGCTGGCCCTCGGCACGATCAGCTGGCCCCTCGCCGTGCCCCAGCTGCGGCGCATGGTGCTGGGCGAGACCGACGTCGACGATCTGCGCTCGGCAGCTCGCGAAGCGGTCCGCCGCCTCACCGACCCGAGCTGACCCGGCCCGAGCGCGAAGAAGAGCATGGGAACCTTTCGCTCATACACTGCGCCTGGAAGTGGCAGGGAGGTTCCCTTCCTCACCCCGCCGCGGTACGGAACGTGCGCCGGTAGGCCAGGGGCGTGACCCCGATCGCGGCGTGCAGGTGCTGGCGCAGCGACGCGGCCGTGGCGAAGCCGACCTTCCCGGCGATCTGGTCGACCGAAAGATCGCTGGTCTCCAGCAGCTGTCGCGCGCGGGCCAGTCGCTGCTGCGTCAACCACCGACCAGGACTGGCGCCGACCTCCTCGTGGAACCGGCGGACGAACGTGCGGTGGCTCAACCGCGCGTGCGCTGCGAGATCGGCCACGGTCAGCGGCCGGTGCAGGTTCTGCAACGCCCACGCCCTCGTCGCCGCCGTGCCCTGGCCGGCCGGGTCGGGAATGGGTTGTTCGATGTACTGGGCCTGGCCGCCGTCGCGGAACGGCGGCACCACGCAGCACCGCGCCACCTGGTTGGCGACCTCGCTGCCGTGGTCGGATCGCACCAGGTGCAGGCAGACGTCGATGCCCGAGGCGGCACCCGCGGAGGTCAGCACGTCGCCGTCCTCGACGAACAGCACGTCCGGATCCAGTTGCACGGTCGGGAACAGGCGCCGGAAATCATCGGTGAGCCGCCAGTGCGTGGTGGCCGGCCTGCCGTCGAGCAGCCCGGCGGCGGCGAGCAGGAACGCGCCGGTGCAGATCGACACGATCCGCGTCGCGGGGCGGATCGCGGCCAGCGCTCGCCTCACCGGATCGGGCAGTTCAGGCGAGATCAGCGCCACGTCGAAGGGCGGGATGATCACGGTGTCGGCAGTGGCCAGCAGCTCGGGGCCGTGCTCGGCCGAGATCATGAAGTCGGCGTTGCTGCGCACCGGACCACCGTCGACGGTGCAGGTCATGACCTCGTAGCGGCGCCCGGCGCTGCCGAAGACGCGCTGCGGGATGCCGAGTTCGAAGGGGTAGACCCCGTCCAACGCCAGCACGGCCACACGATGCATGGCAGGATCCTATCGAATGTTGTCATCCCTGCCATTTCGAGATCGGTGCAGATGAGGCAGGGTGGGGCACATGAGTGAAACCATGCGTGCCATCACCCAGGACGTGTACGGCGGCCCGGAGGTGCTGCGCGAGGCGCAGCTGGACAAGCCCGAGCCAGGGCCGAGCGAGGTCCTGATCCGGGTGCGCGCTGCCGGCGTCAACCCGACCGACTGGAAGCACCGCGCGGGGCAGGGATTCCTCAGCGAGCCGCCGCGCATCCTCGGTTGGGACGTGTCCGGCGTCGTGGAGGCCATCGGAACCGGCGTCACCATCCACAAGCCCGGTGACGAGGTCTTCGGCATGCTGCCCTACCCGTTCGGCCTCGGTTCCCACGCCGAGTACGTGACCGGCCCGGCCCGCGCATTCGCCGCCAAACCCGCTGGTGTCGACCACGTGCAAGCAGGCGCGATCCCGTTGGCGGCCCTGACGGCGTGGCAGGCGCTCAACGACACCGCGAACCTGCAGTCCGGTCAGCGGATCCTGATCCACGCCGCCGCGGGCGGAGTCGGGCACCTCGCGGTGCAGATCGCCAAGGCCAAGGGCGCCCACGTCATCGCGACCGCGAGCAAGAGCAAGCACGAGTTCCTGACCGGGCTGGGCGTCGACGAGCTCGTCGACTACACCTCGGTCGACTTCACCGAAGCCGTCAGCGACGTCGACGTGGTCCTAGACCCGATCGCCGCCGACTACCGCAGCCGCTCGCTGCAGGTGCTGCGCAAGGGCGGAATCCTCGTCTCGATCCTGCCCTACGACCGGGAGGAACTCGTCGCTGAAGCCGAAGAGCTCGGCGTTCGCGCCGAGGTGCTGCTCGTCGAAGCCGACCAGGCGGGGATGCGGGCCATTCGGGAACTGGTCGAGGCGGGCAAGCTGCGCGCCGAGATCGCCGGAACGTTCCCGCTGGCCGACGCGGCCAAGGCGCACGCCCAAGGCGAAACCGGCCGGACCCAGGGGAAGCTCGTGCTGAGCATCGACTGACGTTCGCGCGGTACGAGCAGGGGAACCTTCCTGTCACTTCGAATGGCAGGAAGGTTCCCCTGCTCTCAACTCACCGACAGTCGTTGGCGGGTTTCGGTCACGCGCGGCGACCACGGCGCGAGCTCCTCGGCGCGGGCCAGGGCCGCTCGGGCGGCCGCGTTGTCGCGGAGGGCCATGTGCGCGCGGGCGAGGGTCGCGAAGTCGTCGGCGCGCGACAGCGGCGAGTGGTTGTACTCGGCGCCGCTGGTCGCCAGCCGGACCGCGTTGTCCGCGTCGCCTTCGATCAGTGCCAGCAACCCGTTGGTCCCGTTGAGCTCGAACTCCGGATAGCCGAGCTGCACGGCGTCCTCGAGGGCTTTCTTCGCCGTCGGCAGCAGGCTCTCGGCCGGCATCTGCCCGGACTCGATGGCCTTGAACCCCAGCCCCGCCAGACCCGCCAGCAGGTAGGACATCTTGCGCGGCGGAACGTCGTTGTCGGACAGGAACTTCAACAGCAGCAGCACACCGGGCGCGTAGAGCCCGCGGGACTCCAGCACCGCGATCTGGCAGGACACCGTCGCGTTGATGCCGGGGAATCGCTCGGCGAGCTCGTCGGCATGGGTCTGCGCGGTGTCGAGGTCGCCGCTGCGCAGCGCCTCGTAGGCGCGCGCCGCCACCGGCGCGGCGAGGAAGTCGGAGCGTTCCGGGTCCTTGATCCGGGGGAGCGAGAACAGCAGCCAGCCCGTCGAGGTCGTCAGCGGTACCCGCTTGGGCCAGAGCTTGACGAGCATGAACGCGCTCATCGCCAGCGCCAGGCCGCGCCCGAACGCCCCCGGGACCACGAGCCAGGCGGCGGCCACGGCGGCAACGCCCAGCAGCGCCGAGACCAGCCCGGCCAGCCAGCAGCGCAGGATCACCGGCGAGCGCCACGGCCCGATCTGCGCGCGCAACGTCACCGGCAGCGACCGGAACGTGAAGGTCGTGCTGCCGCGCTTGAACGACGCGACCTCCCGCATCGCGCCGAACACGACCTGGCGCACCCGAAGCCCGAAGATCACCGAACCCAGCAGCAAGCCGGCCTGGGTGGCCACCGGCAGCAGGATCGCTCCCACCACACCGCCCGCCCAACTGGCGGCGACGCTGGCGAAACCGGTCCCGAGGACCAGCTCGACCGCCGCTAGGACAACCGCGCCCACCACGGTGACCAGCACCCAAGGACGGAGCAAAAGGCTCTGAGCTCGCACAAGGAACGGAGCCTACGGGACCGGTCCCCGCCGAGGAGGCGCTTTGCTCGCAGTCACCGCCGCCCGGGCCGTGAAGTGCGCAAGGGAACCTTCCTGTCACTTCACCGGGCCGGTGGTGACAGGAAGGTTCCCTTGCGCAGGTCAGGTGACGGCGGTGGTCTCATGATCTCGGCTGCGCTAACCCAGCAGCGGGGTCAGCAGGTCCGCGCCGTGGCCCACGTTCGACGGATGAGGTGTCGGGCTGACACGAGCACGGCGGTCAGCAGTGCCACGGCAAGCACGACGATGATGACCAGTCCGACGGTCGCGAGGTTCATCAGAGCCGGTTTTCATAGCGGCTGGCCCCAAGTAGATCGCTGCGCCGCAGACGAGGAACACGAGAACTTCGGTTGGCTGGGGTGTTCGGTGGAGGACTACCGGGGCGTGCAGCAGACCGATGAGGGCGCAGATCGTGGCCAGGCGATGCGCTTTCGGGTGTTGTGCCTTCATCGCTGGCGCCCTAGCGGTCCTCTGGTTGCCGCCAGAGGAGGATGTCGAGCCAGCGGTGGCCTGCTCTGCGGCGGGCCCGTGCCCACAAGGTCCACACGATGTTGCTGATGATCACGCCGCAGAGGAAGAGGGCGATGACGGGGTAGAAGACCGCCGGGGGTAGTGGCTGCCGGGGACCGTGGAGCGTGGTCGCTGATGCGGGGTCGAACCAGGCTTGTAGCTGTTCGCGTTTCCGAATCGCGTTGACCGCCAGGGCGACCGCGAGGGCACCCGCGAGTGCCCATTTCGCCCATGCTGGCAGGACGGGGACGATGAGGTTTGCGGCGCCTAGAGCCAGGGCGCTGGCGACGGGCACGAGAACCTGCTTGTGGCGAGTCAGCCAGTCACGCATTCCGGTCACCCCGGGCGGCGCGTCGTTCTTGGCGCCACGCTCGTCCGAAGCCCGCCAGGGGCACGAGCAAGGCCACGATCAGTGCCAGGGTTATGAGGGAGCTGACGGGACGCGGGAGATCATCTGGCCGGAACGCGTTCCAGAGGAAGCCGGGCAAGCCAACGCAGGGCATGACCCATAGCCACCGCTCCGACTTCGATGCTTGCGCCCATGCTTGGCGAATCGTGCGGCGGTTCGGCGACCGCCGGTTGAGCACGAACATGGCTACCGTGATCCCCACGGTGGTCACCCCGAAGGTGCTCAGGGCGATGACCGCGACGATTTGATCGCTAGTCAACCCGATCACCCCGGCGGGCGCGGGCGTAGCGCACAGGGGCCCGCGCGAACACGGCCAGGCCCGTTGCGGTGACCATCGCGACAAGCAGCGGATGGATCCTGTTGGACGCGCCGACGGCGGCGGTGAGGACGATCGCGCCGCCGTTGAGCACCGAGAGCAAGAGATCGACCCGCTCTGATCGGACGTCTGGGTTCCGGTTCACGGCGGCGATGGTGAAACGTTGTTCAGATCAGCGGCAAACCAGTCAGGCGCGGGGTGTGGGGCAGGACACGATCACAACGTGGCGTGTTGCTGCTGGTGTTCGGCCGGGTGCTTTTGGTGACCGTGGCGGTCGCGAATTCAGGAACGCTGCGGCGTCGTCGCAGTTTGAGTTGTTTGGTGGTCGCCCGGACGCCGTCGCTGCGGGATTCGAAATCCTTCAGATAGCCGCAGGCGAGGCTCCGGGTGCCTGATGCATCGCCCAACATCAGGTGGCGACAGTCCACACGGCTCAGCGCCAACTACGAAAGAAAGGGAACCTTCCTGTCACTTCACCGGGCCGGCGGTGACAGGAAGGTTCCCTTGTGCAGGTCAGGTGACGGCGGTGGTGGTGGGAAGGCCTTGTTCCTTCCAGGCGCGGAAGCCGCCTGCCAGGTCGGTGGCCTTGGTGAGGCCGAGTTCCTGGGCTTGGGCTGCGGCGAGGCTGGAGGCGTAGCCCTCGTTGCAGACCAGGACGACCGGGCGCTGCGGGTGCAGGCCGGTGAGGCGGTGGTTGCCCGCCGGGTCGAGGCGCCATTCCAGGACGATTCGCTCCACCGTGAGGGCGCCGGGGATGGCGCCGTCGGTGAGGCGGTCTGACTCCGGCCGGATGTCGATGATCAGGCCGCCGTCGCGCTGGATCTCGTACGCCTCCTGCGGTGAGACCCTGGCCAGCTTCTCGCGGGATTCGGCCAGCAGGTGCTCGATCCCGTACGGGCCGGTTCCGACCTGCTCGGCGCGGGGTTCGGGGATGCGGGTCATCACACGACCTCGTTTCGCTGCGGCGGAACGGCGGGGACCTCGGCCAGGTCGGCGTAATAGCGGACCGGCAGCAGCGGCGGTGAGTAGGCGTGCACGCTGGCGGAGTTGACCGAGCTGACGTTGGTCACCTGGTGCGCGCGGCCGGGGCCGAACCCGATTCCGGTGCCCAGGTCGTGGTGCTTGGTGCGGACCGGTCCGGCGGCGTAGCGGTAGTCCTCGCGCAGCGCGCCGAACAGGACCGAGAACGAACCGGAAGCACCGCCGTGGTCGTGGGCGGGAGTGCCCTGGCCGGGCGCCCACGACAGCAACCACAGCTCGACGCCCGCGGTCAGGCCGAGCTTGGCCCACCACCGCTGCTGCTCGTCGATGCGCACGATGTTCATCAGCTCGGAGGTCAGTTCGCTGGCGACGAGGCCGGTGAGGTCGCGCAGTTCGCGCGGCGACCAGTTGAGGTGGTCCGGCCGGATCAGGTCCCGCAGCAGCGGGATGTCGAGTTCGGGGTGCACTTCGGCGTCGCCGAGCGCGGGCACCGGTGCGGTCGGGGTGTATTCGGACAGCGGGGCGGACGGGTTTTCGGGCCGCGTGATGCTCAAGGTGTCTCCAGGTGTCTTGCGGTGTGGCACCGGCACGACACGGCACGCCCCGCCGGGCGAGGACGGGGGTGTTCGGACGATTCGTCGTGCCGCGATGACGTCGGAAAAAGCGGGAGTGGTCCTCGGACCGCTTTCAGCGACAGGCGGAGGCGATGACCCGGAACAGGTCGATCACGCGATCGCGGGTGAGAAACGAATCGGACACGAGACAGATCGTGGCACCGGATCGTCGAGGCGGCCAGGGCTCCCGGTATGTGGACCGCCGGCACGAGCCGGGTTGATCAAGTTCACCCGGCCGGGCGAGCGGCACCGGCATCCCGCCCGCAGGCGGCGCGGCGACGGCGGGAACAATGACGGTCAGAGGGGACCGGCCGGAGCCTGCGGCGGTCCTGGACGGAGACGAACGCCGAGTGAGCGCCTGGGGCGCCGCCGCGGTCAGTCACGGCTGGGAGGTAGACGTGGACGACCTGGTCATCCAGATGGATGGCGTCGGTGTCCGGCGAGGCAAGACGACGCTGTTGGCCGACGTGAACTGGTCGGTCGAGCTCGACGAACGCTGGGTCGTTCTGGGCCCCAACGGGGCGGGCAAGACGACGCTGCTGAAGATGGCCAGCACCGAGATGCATCCGACCACCGGCACCGTCGACGTGCTGGGCGAGCGGCTAGGCAAGACCAACGTCTTCGACATCCGCCCGCTGATCGGGCTGTGCTCGGGCGCGCTGGTCAACCGCGTCCCCGGTGACGAGATCGTCCGCGACGTCGTGGTCAGCGCCGGGTACTCGGTGTTCGGCCGCTGGCGCGAGGAGTACGACGCGATGGACACCGATCGCGCGCAGGAACTGCTCGACCTGCTCGGCGTCGCGCACCTCGCCGACCGCGAGTTCGGCACGCTATCCGAGGGCGAGCGCAAGCGGACCATGATCTCCCGCGCGCTGATGACCGACCCCGAGCTGCTGCTGCTCGACGAGCCCGCCGCCGGCCTGGACCTCGGCGGCCGCGAGGACCTCGTCGCCCGCCTGTCGACCCTCGCGATGGACGCCGACGCACCGGCGTCGGTGCTGGTCACGCACCACGTCGAGGAGATCCCGCCGGGCTTCACCCACTGCCTGCTGCTGCGCGAGGGCGGCATCGTCGCCCAGGGCCTGCTCGACGACGTGCTCACCGAGGACAACCTGTCCAAGACCTTCGACCAGAACCTCGAACTGCAGCAGGCGGGGGACCGCTACTTCGCCCGCCGCAGGCCCTGACCAGCCTGCCCGCACCGCTCGGCAGGACGTTGCCGGGGCGATGTTGAGATCGGTGACACAGCAGATCGCGGGCGGGGCGCGATAGCCTCGCCTGCGGCAAGCGGTGGTTCGACGAGGAGGTTGCTGCGTGGGCGAGTTCGTCAGGCTTGAGGTCGAGGGTGCGATCGGCACGATCCGGTTGGATCGGCCGAAGATGAACGCGCTGAACAGGCAGATCGAGACCGAGCTGCGCGACGTGGCGATCGAGGCCGCCGAGCGCGACGACATCCGAGCCGTGATCGTCTACGGCGGGGAGAAGGTCTTCGCCGCGGGCGCGGACATCAAGGAGATGGCCGACATGTCCTACGCGGACATGGCCGGCAAGGAGCAGCGCGGGCTGTCGGACGCGATGAGCCAGGTCGCCGCCATCCCCAAGCCCACGGTCGCCGCGCTCACCGGGTACGCCCTCGGTGGCGGTTTCGAGCTGGCCCTGTCCTGTGACCGGCGGATCGCTGCGGACGACGTCAAGGTCGGCCAGCCGGAGATCCTGCTCGGTGTCATCCCGGGTGCCGGTGGCACGCAGCGGCTGGCGCGGCTGATCGGGCCCAGCAAGGCCAAGGACATCATCTACACGGGCCGGTTCGTCGAGGCCGACGAGGCGCTCGCGCTGGGCATGGTCGACGAACTCGTGCCCGCCGCCGACGTCTACGCGGCGGCCAAGCGCTGGGCCGAGCAGTTCACCGGTGGTGCGGCGCGCGCCCTGGCAGCCGCGAAGGCCGCTGTCGACGGTGGTCTGGACGTGGACCTGGACAACGGTCTGAAGCTCGAAACCCACTTGTTCGCGGGCACTTTCGCGACCGAGGACCAGAAGATCGGCATGCGGTCGTTCATCGAGAACGGCCCCGGCAAGGCGAAGTTCACCGGGCGCTGACCTGGTAGCAGCAGTGGAAGAAGTCGTGACGAGCACACCCCACCGCCAGGTTCCCGGTTCGCGCCGGTCGTTCGCGCCCGGCGCTCACTGAGGAGCGGCGGTGGGGTACTCGTTCGACCTCGACGACGTGCTGTTCCTGCGCTCGGCGGCGGGGCATGCCGTGGTCGCCGAGCTGTCCGCACTGCCGTTGACGGGCAAGTCGCGGCTCAACGACGTCGCCGTGGCGCGGCGCCAGGTCGGTGAGCGGTTCGCCGCGGCCGCGCTGGAAACCGCCGTGCTGCGGCGCAAGGCCGAGTCCAAACTGGACGGTGGCGGTGACTGGTTGTTCACCGACTCCGCATTGCAGCAGGCCACCGCGAGCGTCGTGGCCCGGCACCGCGCGCAGCGCTTGGCAGGTCGCGACGTGCACGACGTGACCTGCTCCATCGGTGCCGACCTGGCCGCGGTGGCCGGGATCGCCAACCGCTGCGTCGGATCTGATCTGGACCGGGTCCGGCTGCACATGGCCGGGCACAACCTAGCCGCCGCCGGCCGTGACGCGGTGCTGGTCGAGGCCGACGCGCTGCGCCCGGTCACCCGCGACACGGTGGTGGTCGCCGACCCGGCGCGCCGGGACGAGGGCGGCAGGCGCCGCTGGAACCCCGCAGACCTGGTGCCGCCGCTGGACGAGCTCGTGGACGTCTACGCCGGCCGGGACCTGGTGGTCAAGTGCGCCCCTGGGCTGGACTTCGCGGCCGTGCCCGACGAGGCCGAGGCCGAGGTCGTGTCGCTGGACGGGCAGGTCCGGGAGGCCGCGTTGTGGTTCGGCTCGCTGGCCGACCCGACCGCGCGGCGCAGGGCCAGCGTGCTGCGGTCCGATGGCACCGCGTGGACCGTCACCGACGCCGAGCCCGACGACTGCCCGGCCGAGGACGTGCGTGAGTGGATCATCGACCCGGACGGCGCCGTGGTGCGCGCGGGCCTGGTGCGCCACTACGCCGCCCGTCACGGTCTCGCCCAGCTCGACCCGCGCATCGCTTACCTGACCGGGGACGAACCGCCGCCCGGGGTGCGGGCCTTCCGGGTGCTCGAGCACGGCCGGTTCAACGAGAAGGCCTTGCGCACGATGCTGCGCCGGCACGAAGTCGGGCGGCTGGAGATCCTCGTGCGCGGCGTCGACGTCGATCCCGACGCGTTGCGGCGCAGGCTCAAACCCAAGGGCGCCCAGGAAGCCAGCGTCGTGATCACCAGGGTCGGTGACCAGGCCGTGGCCCACCTCTGCCGGGCGGAGCGGACCTGAGCTCTCCCGGCCCGCTGTTCGGTGACCGGCATCACGGGCCTCGGTTGTGAGAGCGGTGAAATTGGGAGGCAGTGCCGCAGGGCCCTTCTCTATGCTTGTGCGGAGTATGGGTACGTCGTCTGTGAAATCCCCGCTCGCTGATCTGCGGGAACGTTTGCCCGAGCTGATGCTGCAGGACCAGCGTCGGCTGCGTCGACGCATCGAGGGCGCCCGCAAGATCCGCGATCCGGAGGCGCTGCGGTCGGTCACCGCGGAGATCACCGGCGACGTCGAGACTGCCGAGCTGCGCGTGCAGCGCCGCCGCGACGGCATCCCCAAGATCACCTATCCGGAGAGCTTGCCGGTCAGCCAGCGCCGGGACGATCTGCTCGCCGCGATCCGCGACAACCAGGTCGTCATCGTCGCAGGTGAGACGGGTTCTGGTAAGACGACACAGCTGCCCAAGATGTGCCTGGAGCTCGGACGCGGCATCAAGGGCGTCATCGGCCACACCCAGCCGCGCAGGCTCGCGGCGCGCACCGTGGCCGAGCGGGTCGCCGAGGAGCTGGGCACCGAGATCGGCGGTGCCATCGGCTACCAGGTGCGGTTCACCGAGCGCACCGGTGAGGACACCGCGGTCAAGCTCATGACCGACGGGATCCTGCTCGCCGAGATCCAGCACGACCGGATGCTGCGCCGCTACGACACGCTGATCATCGACGAGGCGCACGAGCGCAGCCTCAACATCGACTTCATCCTCGGCTACCTCAAGCAGCTGCTGCCGCGCCGCCCCGACCTGAAGGTGATCATCACCTCGGCCACCATCGACCCGGAGCGTTTCTCCCGGCACTTCGACGACGCACCGGTCGTCGAGGTCTCCGGCCGCACCTACCCGGTCGAGGTGCGCTACCAGCCGCTGCTGGAGGACTCCGACGACGCCGCCGACCCGGCCACGGAGGTCAGGGACCAGCCGCAGGCCATCTGCGACGCGGTCCGCGAGCTGTGCGCCGAAGGACCCGGCGACATCCTGGTGTTCCTCAGCGGTGAGCGGGAGATCCGCGACGCCGCCGACGCGCTGGGCCAGCTCAAGCTCCGCGACACCGAGATCCTGCCGCTGTTCGCGCGGTTGAGCGCCGCCGAGCAGCACCGGGTGTTCCAGCGCCACACCGGCCGCCGGATCGTGCTGTCGACCAACGTCGCCGAGACCTCCCTGACCGTGCCCGGCATCAAGTACGTCATCGACCCCGGCACGGCCCGCATCTCCCGCTACAGCTTTCGCACCAAGGTGCAGCGGCTTCCGATCGAACCGATCTCGCAGGCCTCGGCCAACCAGCGGAAGGGCCGCTGCGGCCGGGTTTCCGAAGGCATCTGCATCCGGCTGTACTCCGAGGAGGACTTCGAGTCCCGGCCGGAGTTCACCGATCCCGAGATCCTGCGCACCCACCTGGCCTCGGTCATCCTGCAGATGACCTCGCTGGGGCTGGGCGAGATCGAGTCCTTCCCGTTCCTGGAACCACCGGACCGCAGGCAGATCACCGACGGCGTCAACCTGCTGCACGAGCTCGGTGCGCTGGAGAGCACCAAGTCCGCCGCCGACCGCAAGCTCACCCGCGTCGGCCGCAGCCTCGCCCAGCTGCCCATCGACCCGCGCCTGGCGCGGATGGTGCTGGAGGCCGAGCGCAACGGCTGCCTGCGCGAGGTGCTGGTGATCGTGGCCGCGCTGTCCATCCAGGACCCGCGCGAGCGCCCCGCCGAGCACCAGCAGGCCGCCGACCAGAAGCACGCGCGCTTCGTCGACAAGGAAGCCGAATCCGACTTCCTCGCCTACCTCCGGCTGTGGGAGCACCTGCGCACCCAGCAGAAGGAGCTGTCCTCCAATCAGTTCCGCAAGCTGTGCCGCAACGACTTCCTCAACTACCTGCGCGTGCGCGAGTGGCAGGACCTGTTCGGCCAGTTGCGCCAGATGGTCAAGTCGATGGGCATGACGCTGGCCGACCAGCCCGCCGACTCCACCCGCATCCACCAGTCGCTGCTGGCCGGCCTGCTCTCGCACATCGGTCTCAAGGACGTCGAGAAGCGCAACGGCCCGCAGCGTTCCGGCCCGCCGGGTCGCGGTGGCAACGAGTACCAGGGAGCCCGCAACACCCGCTTCGCGGTGTTCCCCGGATCGTCGTTGTTCAAGAAACCGCCGCGCTGGGTGATGGCGGCCGAACTCGTCGAAACCTCCCGCCTGTGGGCGCGCATCGTCGCCCGCGTGGAACCGGAGTGGATCGAGCAGCTGGCCGGACATCTGGTCAAGCGCAACTACAGCGAACCGCACTGGGAGAAGGACCGCGCCGCGGTGGTCGCCTTGGAACGCGTCACGCTCTACGGCGTGCCGCTGGTGGCGGGCCGCAAGGTCAACTACGGGCCCATCGATCCCGAGGTCAGCCGCGAGCTGTTCATCCGGCACGCGCTGGTCGAGGGCGACTGGGACACCCGGCACGAGTTCTTCCACCAGAACCGGGCACTGCTCGACGAGGTCGAAGACCTCGAGGAACGGGCCCGGCGCCGCGACATCCTGGTCGACGACGAGACCCTGTTCGAGTTCTACGACCAGCGCATCGGCGACGAGGTGGTCTCAGGCAGGCACTTCGACACCTGGTGGAAGAAGACCCGCCGGGAACAGCCGGATCTGCTCAACTTCGAGAAGTCCATGCTGATCAACGAGCGCTCGGCGCAGGTCAGCGATCAGGACTACCCGGACCACTGGATCTACGGCGAGCACCGGCTGAAGCTGACCTACCAGTTCGAGCCGGGGGCCGACGCCGACGGTGTCACGGTGCACATCCCGCTGCAGGTGCTCAACCAGATCGACGCCGAGGGCTTCGACTGGCAGATCCCTGGCCTGCGGGAAGAACTGGTCACCACGCTGCTCAAGTCGTTGCCCAAGCAGCTCCGGCGCAACTTCGTGCCGGCACCGGACTTCGCCAAGGCGGTGCTCTCGCGCGTGGGTCCGGACGACGGACCGCTGCTGGAGACCTTGCAGCGCAGTCTCCGCCAGCTCACCGGTGTGGAAGTGCCGAGTTCGGAGTGGGACCTGGAGCGGGTTCCCGATCACCTGAAGATGACCTTCCGGGTGGTCGGTCGCCGTGGCCGCAAGCTCGCCGAGTCCAAGGACCTCGAGTCGCTCAAGCTGCGCTTGAAACCCAAGCTGCGGGAGGAGATCTCGGCCGCCGCCGACGACATCGAGCAGGGCGGCCTGCGCTCCTGGAACTTCGGCGAGCTGCCGCGCACCTTCTCCCAGCAGCGTTCCGGGCACGCCGTGAAGGCCTACCCGGCGCTGGTGGACGAGGGCGAGACCGTGGCGGTGCGCATGTTCGACACCGAGCGCGAGCAGCGGCGCGCGCTGTGGAACGGCACCCGCCGGCTGCTGTTGCTCAACGTGCCGTCGCCGGCGAAGTCCATCCAGCGCGGCATGAGCGCCACCAGCCGCCTCGTGCTCGGCGGCAGCCGGTACGGCGATCTGGCCACGATCCTCGACGACTGCGTGCGCTGCGCCGTCGACAAGCTGATGGCCGACAACGGTGGTCCCGTGTGGGACGGCGACTCCTACGCCGGCCTGGAGGCGAAGGTGCGCGCCGGTCTGGGCGAGTACACGGTGGCCGTGTTGTCCGAGGTGGAGCGGGTCCTGGTCGCGGCGCAGCACGTGGAGGCGGTGCTGGCCGATCGCCCCAAGGGCGTGTCGGAGGAGTCGCTGGCCGACATCCGCGAGCAGCTCGAAGGCCTGCTGCACCCCGGTTTCGTCACCGCGACCGGCTTCGACCGGCTTCGCGACCTGGTCCGCTACCTGCGCGCGATCGAGCAGCGGCTGGACAAGGCGCAACACCAGCCGCAACGCGACCGGGAGTGGATGCACCAGGTCGACGAGGTCCGGCAGCGCTATCGGGATCTGCTGTCCCGGGTGCCGCAGGGGCGTTCGCCCAGCGAGGCGCTGCTGGAGGTGGCCTGGACGGTCGAGGAGCTGCGGGTGAGCCTGTTCGCGCAGTCGCTGGGCACGCCGAGGCCGGTTTCGGTCAAGCGCGTGCACCGAGCGATGGACAAGCTCGAGGACTGAGTTCGGCGCGGCGGTCCGGGAGCGGGCTGCCGGCCGGAACAGGCCGAGGAACGTCGTCGCAACCATGATCTCCCCCAGGAGAATTCGTGCCCGTGCGAAGTTTTCGGGCGGATGACGACGAGTATCCGCCATCGAACGCACGTTCGCATCGCTCGAAAGGGTGGAGAACTGCGGTAAAAGTGGGGTGGAGCTGGGCGATTCCGCGCGAAAGTCGCTCTCGCGAAAGGATTCGCGAAGGGTCGTGCGATTCCGCGGGCTACGACTCCCGGCGAGTCCGGTCCCCGAGCCGGACTTCGCAGGGGGAGTGGCGGCTCAGTAGCTCGCGGGGGAGACCGCGATGCCGAGCGCTCCCGGGCCCGTGTGGGCTCCTATGATCGCGCTGGTCTCCTCGAGGGTGACCCTGCGCACCTGCGGCAGTTGCGAGCACAGCGCGTCGAGCACTTCCTTGGCGCGATCGGCCGCTTCGAAGTGCTCCACGCCGACGTCGACCGGACCCCGGCCCGCCCGCTCCACGGCGGACGCGACGGCCTTGCGCAGTGCTCGCTCGGGGCCGATGCCCTTGGCCAGCTGGTCGATCACGCCGTCCTTCATGATCAGCACCGGTTTGATCGACAGCGCCTGGCCGACCCACGCCTGCGCCCGGCCGATCCGGCCGCCGCGCTGCAGGTACTCCAGGGTGTCGACGTAGAGCAGCTGGGTGGTGCTGCGCAGGCGGTGCTCGAGGACGTTCATCACGCCTTGCGGCGTGGCCCCGGCTGCGGCGGCCTCGGCCGCGGCGATCACCGGGAATCCGAGGCTGAGCCCGGTCAACCGCGCATCCACCACGTACACCGGCACGCCGATCTCCGCCGCGGCGATCCGGGCGGATTGGCACGTTTGGGACATTCCTTCGGAAATGTGGATCGAAATGATCGCGTCGACACCGGATGCCGCGGCGTCGGCGTAATTCCAGTAGAAGGCCGGCGGAGGGGGAGGGTTGGTGGAGACCGGGACGTTGTTGCGCATTGCCTCGGCCATCTGGGGGTGCAGCACCCGCCGCTCGTCGTTCTGTTGATCGCCAACCGTCAGCTCCAACTGCACGATGGAGATTCCCAGCCGGTCGGCCACGTCGAGCGGAACGGAAGCCGTCGAATCAGTCACGATGGCGACGCGTCTTCTCATGGCGGCAAGGCTACTAATACGTAAGGTTCATTCACATACTTTCCGGATGACCCGTTGCCACTTTTGCGGCGGCCGATCATCTCCGCGCCGGGAGGGTGAGTACTGTCACGGGTGGGATCTGGTTGCACCCGGGCTACTGGCAAGTAACATCCTCGGTGGTTGGCATCACTGTGCTTTCCACCTGAGAGCATGGCAAGGTCAACCTAACCCGGACAGAACAAGCGCCGGGTCCACAAGCAGAGCCGCTGGAGGACCAGCGAGCGTCAGTTGAGTCCGCAGGAGGTCGAAGAGGGCCCATGAACATCGTCGTCCTGGTTAAGCAGGTGCCCGACACGTATTCCGAACGGAAGCTGTCTGCTGCGGATCACACGTTGGACCGCGAGTCGGCGGATGCCGTGTTGGATGAGATCAACGAGCGCGCCGTGGAGGAGGCGCTGTTGATCAAGGAGGCCCAGGGCGGCGAAGTGACCGTCGTGTGCATGGGCCCGGACCGCGCCACGGATGCCATCCGCAAGGCGCTGTCGATGGGTGCGGACAAGGCGGTGCACCTCGCCGACGAGGCGTTGCACGGCACGGACGCCCCCGCCACCGCCAAGGCGCTGGCGAAGGTCATCGGCACCGTCGAGGGTGTCGACCTGGTGATCGCGGGTAACGAGGCGACCGACGGTCGCTCGGGCGCGGTGCCGGCGATGGTCGCCGAGGTGCTCGGCTGGCCGCAGCTGACCTTCGCGCGCAAGGTCGAGACCGATGGTTCCGCGGTGAAGGTCGAGCGCGAGACCGACGCGGGCATCCTGACCGTCGAGGCCGGTCTGCCGGCCGTCGTGTCGGTCACCGAGAAGATCAACGAGCCGCGGTACCCGTCGTTCAAGGGCATCATGGCCGCGAAGAAGAAGCCGGTGACCGCGCTGTCGCTGGCCGACGCGGGGATCGACGCCTCCGAGGTGGGCCTGGCAGGCGCCGGCTCCCAGGTGGTCGAGTCCGCTCCGAAGCCGCCGAAGTCCGGTGGTGTGAAGGTCACCGACGAGGGCGAAGGCGGCGTGGGAGTCGCCGAGTTCCTGGCCGGCGAGAAGCTGCTCTGAGTCGTTCACGGTTTTCGAGGAGGCATTGATTCATGACTGAGGTTCTGGTCCTCGTCGATCACGTGGACGGCGAGGTCAAGAAGGTCACGTACGAGCTGCTGACCGCGGCGCGTCGCATCGGTGAGCCGTCGGCGGTCGTCGTCGGCGAGCCGGGCACGGCGGGCAAGCTGTCCGAGGCGCTGGGCTCCTACGGTGCGGCGAAGGTCTACGCGGCCGAGTCCGCCGAGGCCGCCGAGTTCTTGGTGACGCCGCAGGTCGACGTGCTGTCCGCGCTGGCGGGTTCGGCGAGCCCGGCGGCGGTGCTGGTGCCGGCGTCGGTCGATGGCAAGGAGGTCGCCGGTCGTCTGGCGATCCGCTTGGGCTCCGGTCTGCTGTCGGAGGTCGTGGACGTCGACGGTGAGGGCGTTGCGTCGCACTCGCTGTTCGGTGGCACCTACGACGCCAAGGCGAAGGTCACCCAGGGCACCCCGGTGATCACCGTGCTGCCCGGCAGCATCGAGG